>JBKPAC010000270.1:0-12542 GCA_046726175.1 Acidobacteriota bacterium | reverse complement strand
CCATATGACCGCTACTGCAGGCTACTTCACTTCAGTTGTCTGTCCTTGGACCACAAACTGTGCACTGATTACATCTGTTGTTGCTGCATCGGCGCTGCCTTTGAATCCCGGTTGCTTGCCGCCCACTGTGACAAGGAATCTTCCTGGCTCGATGATCCGCTTTCCTCTGTCATCTATTAATGACATCTGTTCTGCGGTTATGGTGAAGGACAAAGATCGCTTTTCACCGGGCTTGAGGCTCACACGTCCGATGCCCGCCAGAGCCCGCACAGGAACAGGAAACGATGCGGCAACATCTGTCAGATAGAGCTGGACCACTTCATCGCCCGCGACCGCTCCGATGTTCTGCACATCCACATCGGCTTGAATACTCTCGCCGGAAGCGATCGAGTTCTTACCAAACTTGAGATTACCGTACTTGAACTGCGTGTAGCTTAACCCAAATCCAAATGGATACAGGGGCTCGCCCTTGAAATAACGGTACGTACGCCCATCCATTCTGTAATCGTCAAATGCCGGAAGTTGATCCACCGATTTATAAAAAGTAACCGGCAGCCGTCCACTCGGATTGTAGTCGCCGAATAACACATCAGCGATCGCAGTTCCACCTTCTTCACCTGGATACCATGCATCAAGAATTGCTCCGACATTTTGATCAGCCCAGTTCACTGCCAACGCACTTCCGCCGAGCAGCACCAGAACAATGGGCTTTCCTAACGCATGGATGTCTTTGATGAGATCCTCTTGTGCACGAGGTAGCGAGATATCCGTCCGATCTCCACCGCGAAACCCTTCGGCCTTAACTTCCATCTCCTCACCTTCAACCGAAGGCGAGATGCCCGTAACCATTACGACCACATCAGCCTGACGCGCCTTGCTTATCGCATCTTCACGCAGCTGCTTCGCACCGCTTGGCGAAGCCCAGACGAGCCGCGCCGAAGCATAATGGTTCGCATTCTCCTGATAATCGAGTCGAACGTCATATTTGCGCCCGCCCTCGAGCTCTACCTCTTTTGTAAGACTGCGCGTCCGCCTGTTTGCAAAATCCTCGAGGTAAACTTTCCCATCGAGGAATAGACGCACTCCGCCGTTGCCAGAGAATCCCAGCAGGTACTTGCCTGATTCCGGCGGCACGATCTTCCCGCTCCAGCGCACTGAGAAATTGTCGGCGACGACCTGAGATGCTGGACTAATCGATCCCCAGTTAAAATTGACTGTCGCGTCAGTTCTCACGAGAGCTGGACTCCCGCTCCAATCCCTGTTGTTGAAGTACTCGCCTTTCAAGCCGTGTGCGGATCCGACCCCATCTGAAATCAGTGCGGCTGTGTCCGTCGGCTCGACCAGCGTTCCTGTTTGATAAACACCGGCCGAATACAGAACCTTCGTTGAAGGTGAAACCTTATCGCGTATCCCAGCAACTGGGGTAACCGATTTAGACGGCTGGCCGTTGTAGTTTCCGAGAAGCACGTCCGGAGCATCTGCGTTTGGTCCGATCACAGCAATCGTTCTGATATCTTTCTTCAGCGGCAAAGTGTTGCGGGCATTCCGCAGCAGTACGATCGACTCGCGCGCTGTCTTGAGTGAAAGCGCGCGATGCGCCGCTGAGTCGTTTTCTGAGTAAGGAATCCGCGCGTAAGCCACCATCTCCGGCGGATCGAACATGCCCAGTCGGAAGCGCGCCATCATCAAGTGCTTCACGGCGACATCAATTTCACGCTCGCTTATGAGGCCATCTTTCACCGCCTGGACCAGCGAACCATACTCCCTGCCGCAACTGAGATCCGTGCCCGCCTTCACGCTGATCGCTGAAGCTTCAGCCTCGGTCTTGACGAACCGGTGACGCATGTAGATATCGTCGATGGCTCCGCAATCGGAAACTATGTGACCATCGAACTTCCATTCGCGGCGCAGGATGTCGTTCAATCGTTTGTGAGCGCAACACGGTTCACCATTTGTGCGGTTGTAAGCACACATCACAGCGGCAACCTTCGCTTCGACGACAAGAGCTCGGAACGCCGGCAAATAGGTTTGTTGTAAGTCGCGCTCGCTCGCGATGGCATCGAACGTATGGCGCTCGGGCTCGGGTCCGCTGTGTACCGCGTAGTGCTTTGCAGTGGCAACGACCTTGAGGTATCGCGGATCATTGCCTTGTAGCCCTTTCACGAACGCTACACCAATGCGCGAAGTGAGATACGGATCTTCGCCAAACGTTTCCTGACCTCGCCCCCAACGCGGATCACGGAAGATGTTGATGTTTGGCGACCAGAACGTCAGACCTTTGTATCTTCCGCGGTCTCCCTTGCGAACAGCTTCATGGTGCTTTGCGCGCGCTTCAGTTGAAATCACATCGGCGACGGTATGTATGAGTTCCGGATCCCACGTTGCGGCGAGACCGATAGCCTGCGGAAAAACTGTTGCGATCCCGGCGCGGGCGACACCGTGCAGTGCCTCGTTCCACCATTCGTATTCGGGGACGCCGAGTCGCTCGATGGGCTTCGCAGCGTTCATCATCTGGGAGACCTTTTCTTCAAGAGTCATCCTAGAGATCAGGTCATCAACGCGCTTTTCAATTGGAAGAGACGGATCTTTGTAAGGCAGAGGAGGAGACTGCAGAGTCCTGGCAGCACGCGGCTGCATCGATAAGCAGATAGTGAGAACCAAACTAAACGGAATGAAGCGGCGGAAATGTTTCATTATTCGGTTTTCGATTTTTTGATTTCCGATTTTCGATTTCTGAGCTTTCAATCGAAAATCGACAATCGACAATTATCTAAGGTTCATATCCATAAACTTCATAAACTGTTCCCAATCAAACGGCGTGATCGCATGTCCTCCCGAATGCACATGAAACCCGAGCGTGCCCATCAGCGGCTGATCCAACCCCGGCATCTGGTCAGTACCCAGGTCCTGTTTCTTAAAAAGTCGATACACCGGACCGGCTGCAACAGTCGCAAGAAACTCACCTTTCGGATCCGCCCAGCGATCAGTCTCACCGGCTGTGACATACACGGGGCGAGGCGCACTCAAAGCAATCAACTCGTGCATGTCTACCGGTAATTGATCCGCACGCCCTGCATACTTCGCAAAGTTTCCGGCAAACCAGTAGGGGAAGGCCCCAGTTAAGTTGGTGATTGTTTCGCCGAAGTTCCGTCGAGCGAGAGAAGCTCCGCCCTCGCCTGAACAACTGGAAATCACCATTGCAAATCTCTGGTCAATCGCTCCGGTCCACAGAACAGTTTTGCCGAGACGCGAATGGCCCAATATCGCAACGCGCTTAGCATCAACCTCTTTGTCCTTTTCGAGGTAGTCGAGGACACGACTCAATCCGTACGACCACGCTCCGATTGCGCCCCACTCGTTAGCAGCAGGTTCGGATTGGCCGGGTTTGAAGAATAGCGGGCGAATACCGATGACGTAGCCACCTTTGAAGTCGGGCTCGATGTCCTGATAACACACCGTCGCATATCCATAGCCACGTGCCAGCAGCTTTTCGATGGGATCATTCGCGCGCCCGCGGGAATCTTCCGGCGCTTGTTGCTTCTGGCGAGTTTTCGGATTCCAAACGGTAGCCAGCTTGATTGCAGGATCGTTTGTCGCGGTCTGGTTACCAAAAAAATTCAATACCAGGATCAACGGAACTGGTTTTCGAGCACCAGAGGGAAGATAAATGAGCACATCCTCACGCGGACTATCTGGTCGCGAAGTCAGATTGATGCTGATCTGTTTGCGAACTGCTTTACCGTCGAACGCTTTTCGATCCTCTTCGATCTTAGAAAATGTGATCGTTTTTGGAGGTTCCGGACTGTGCCCAAACATATGCTCGGCGAAGAGCTCAAGCAGCTCCGGCCTCCGTCGCTTACTCCAGTCCCTCGCGGAACGAACGGCAGTCCCATCATTGAAAACGAGCGGATCGGGAAGCGTGTACGTGCCGACATTCGCTTCATCGTAGTTCGCGGGAGGCGATTGACCCAGCGTCATAAAGGTGACGCACACAAACGCACTAAGAACAAGAATCTGTATTATCTTGCGCATTCCCAACAATTCTTTCTGTGCCGGTCACGTTTTCGCAATCGGCGGCGATGAGAACACTAATCAACTTGGATAAATTGCAGGTCGGGAAGGGCGGTTTACCCCCGCTCCTCACATAATTCCAGGCTTTGAATCTTGAAAAAGAGCGGGGGTAAACCTCCCTTCCCGAACTGCAATTTATCCTAGGCTGCAATCTATCTTTGTGATCTGAATACTGATTACTTAGCGACGACTTCGAGTTTTACGGTTTGATACTTGACGGAACTTGGGCCAACCATGATGTCGAACCAACCTGGCTCGACAATGCGCTTCATTTCACTGTCGTAGAACCAAAGCTTGTCAGGAGTGACGTTGAACGAGATTGTCTTGCTCTCACCAGGCGCAAGCGAGACGCGCTTGAAATCTTTTAGCTCCATCACCGGGCGAGTTATTGAGCTGACCACGTCTCGAATGTAGAGCTGCACGATCTCATATCCTGCGCGCGATCCGGAGTTCCTGACGGTGACGCTTACTTCGGCTTGATCGCTTGTTCCCATCTGATTTCTGGAGATTTTCAAGTTCGAGTAATCAAATGTCGTGTAGCTAAGGCCATAACCGAAGGGAAAAAGCGGCTCTTTGCTCGCGTAAAGATATCCACGTTTGGCCGTTGGCTTATGGTTGTAGTAGACCGGCAGCTGGCCCACGGTTCGAGGAAAGCTGACTGGAAGTTTTCCTGCAGGGTTGTAATCACCGAACAGAACATCCGCTACCGCCGTCCCCGTCTCCTGCCCGAGATAGAATCCCTCAAGAATCGCTGGCACGTTTTGGGCGATGTAGTTGATTGACAGAGGTCCGCTATTAATAAGGACAACGATTGTGGGTTTACCCGTAGCCAGAACGGCTGCCACCAAATCGTCTTGTCGGCCCACCAGGTCCAGGTTGTCACGATCACCAAGGTGGTTGTCGGCCCAGCCTTCTTTGTTGGTGTCCTCATTCCCGCCCAGCACCAGTAAAGCAACGTCTGCGTTTTGCGCCACCTTCACTGCCTGCGCAATCAGCTTGCTGTCATCTGTGGGATTGCTGAGGCGCGAACTGTCAGCCCACCAGTTACCGCCCTCTTGAGTGATCTTGCAACCTTCAGAGTATGTCACTTTCACACCGCTTCCGACTTTGTCGGTCACACCCTGCAAGATGCTGATGCCGCCGCCGGGATCATCGCTGTAACCTCCCAGATGGGCGCGGTCGGCATTAGGACCAATGACGGCGATCGATTTAATCCTGGTGCGATCGAGCGGTAACAGGTTGTTAGCGTTCTTCAGTAACACGATCGATCGTCGAGCAGCTTCAGCAGCAAGTTCGCGGTGAGCTGTCGAATTGGTAACTCTTGCTGCGCGATCTGGATCGACGAAAGGGTTCTCAAAAAGTCCGAGCAAAAACTTCGCTTTAAGATTCCTTGCGACTGCCTTGTTCAGCGTTGCCTCGGAAACTTTACCTTCCTTCACAAGCTGGGTTAATAACTTGAAGCAGTCGGGATCAGGTAACTCGATATCCACTCCCGCCTCAAGAGCGAGTCTCGCAGCTTCCGCTTTGTCGGCAGCAACATGATGCAGATCCATCATCTGTGGAATGGCGTAATAGTCTGAAGCAACCAAGCCGTCAAAACCCCATTCCTGCCGCAGCAACTGTTCCAGCAACCACTTGTTTTTATGAGAAGGCACTCCATCGATCTCGTTGTAAGAAGGCATGACGCTCATCACGCCTGCCTCCTTTACTGCAGCTTCAAAGCTCGGCAGAAAACTTTCACGTAAGACGCGCTCCGAGAAGTTAGCTGGAGCGATATTGGTCCCGCCTTCGGGTTGGCCGTGCGCGGCGAAATGTTTGGCTGTCGCCATTACGTGTTCGTTGTCGACAGTTGGACCTTTGCCCTGAATCGCTTTGATCGCCGCAACTCCCATCCGAGAGACCAGGTAGGGATCTTCTCCGTATGTCTCTTCTGATCGTCCCCAGCGCGGTTCCCGCAGGAGATCGAGATTTGGACCAAGTACGATGTGAGAGCCACGGGCCCTCGTCTCCAACGCGGCTGCTGTGAAGACTCGCGAAATGAGATCGGTATCCCAGCTGCTCGCCAGCGAGATAGGAGTTGGAAAACTTGTGCCTTTCGGCGCCATCAATCCATGGAGAATCTCGTCATGAAACATCGCCGGAATGCCGAGACGCGTGTTTTCCTTCAACCACTTCTGCACTGAGTTCGCGAAGAGAGCAGCTTCCCGAGGATCTTTCCGCTCGCGCTGGCGCGCAATCTGGCCGATTCCATTCTTCATGACCAGCTGCGCTTTCTCTGGCGACAGCTCGCCACGGTCTGTCGAGAAATCGGTTTGCGGTTTAGCTTGCGGACGCTCCTGCCAAATACAAACAAGCTGTGCCACCTTCTCCTCGAGCGTCATGCGGTCGAGCAGATCAGCGACACGCTGCTCTACCGGGAGTTGCGCGCTCTTGTAATCAGGAGTTGTAGCTAGAGAGTTTGCAGTCGTGCTTGTTGTTAATGCGTGCGACATTATGGAAACCAGGAACACCAGGGCACCCAATATGAACGGATGACGGATTGTTCTACGTACTTTAGTTTGCATGGGGGTCGTTTGCTGGTTAGTTGTTGTTAAGGTATCAGTGGTCCGTGGTCCGTGGTCAGCAATTAGTGGTCAGTAGTTCGGGTTGTTTCGTGGACCGTTCTTCCGGTCGCGCGTAAAGTCGATCCACGAAATGACACGAACCGCGAACGAAACAACCACCGACTACTGACTACTGACCAATGACCACCATCAGCGGACACCGAGCAGGATGTCCATCGTGATCTGATCTAAACGCTCGTACGGTAATTTCTTATTCGCCAGAGCCTGGCGATCAAACTGGTATCCAAGAAGAGCCTTCGCAGTGTTGGCCGAATACTTACCAACTTTCGGTACCTCAGCATCGGTTTCATTGATCTCAGCGAGAATCGATTTCACTTCCGTGTCGTTGTTCCACTGCCGGCCCTTCTCTTTCAAAATGAGGTAGGTCCGCATACTTCCGCGCGCAAACTCCTTCACGCCGTCATAGTTCTCAGTTCGATAGGCATGCGAATCAAAATGGCGCGGCCCATCGTAGCCGACATCTTCGAGGAATTTGACTAACCAGAAAGCCGCTTTCGGATTGGCAGATCCGAAGCGAAGGTCCTGATCGTAGCGGCCCGGCACTTGATCATTCAGATCGATGTGAAACAGCTTGCCGGCTTCCCATGCCTGCGCAACAGCGTGCGTCATATTGAGGCCAGGCATGTGCTCGTGAGCCACTTCGGGATTCACGCCTACCAGGTCGGGATGGTCCAACGTTGAGATGAATGCCAGGTAGGCTCCCGTCGTGGGCATGTAGATGTCGGCACGAGGTTCGTTGGGCTTAGCTTCGAGCGCGAAGCGATAACCGTAGTCGCGGTCTATCGAGTACTCGCAGAGGTAGTTCATTGCTTCTCGAAGACGCCTAACCGCCTCGTCAGGCCTCCGGCAACCATCTGTCTCAACGCCTTCGCGGCCACCCCACAGTACAAAGATTTTCGCTCCGAACTCTGCTCCCAAATCCATCGCGCGACAGGTTTTTTGCAATGCGTAAGCACGCACCGCAGGGTCGTTCGCAGTAAAGGCCCCGTCGCGAAAGACTGCTTCATAGAACAGATTCACGGTCGCCATCGGTACCTTGATACCCGTCTCGTCGCAAGCCCGATGGAAATTCGAAACAATCTGGTCGCGTTCCTGCGGAGTAGCGTCGATGGGCACGAGGTCGTTGTCATGAAAGTTAACGCCGTAGGCACCGACTTCAGCGAGCATGTGCACAGCATCAACTGGTGGCAATGTTGGACGAACAGCATCGCCGAATGGATCGCGGCCGCGATTGCCGACGGTCCAAAGGCCGAAACTGAATTTATGTTCTGGTCGTGGTGTATAGCTGTCTTGCGTCATGATGTAACTCCCTTTGTTGTCCCGTCGTAAGTCATCTCACCGCACGCAATGCGGGATATAGATTTCGAAACCGTTCGTAATTGCTGTTCATTAAGTTCGCGGCAGAAGAGTCTGGCTCGACTCTTTTCTCGACGCGTACAGCTTGCGTGCACGCCTGATCAACTGAAGACCAAACGCCGGCGCCGACTCCCGCCAGGAGCGCAGCACCGTATGCCGCTCCTTCTTCGGCGGCAAGTAGCTCGACAGTTTGTCCGTAGACGTCGGCCTGGATCTGTCGCCACAGCGGCGCGCGCGCGCCACCGCCTCCCAACCGGATCTTTTCAACCGGCACTTCCATCTCCGAAAAGATCGTAAAGGTGTCACGCAGCGAGAAAGCGACGCCTTCAAGTATCGCGCGCACTACATGAGCGCGTGTGTGATTCGCCGCGAGGCCGACCAGCGCAGCACGCGCATGTGGATCCAGGTGCGGAGTTCTTTCGCCCATTAAATATGGCGCCCACAAAACTCCGTCCGCGCCCGGTGGAGTGTTCGCGGCTTCGTCGCACAAGACGTCATACGGGTCACGATCCTGTGCGGACTTCTTGAGTTCTCCAGCAAACTGGTCGCGGAACCAACGGAGGCTCAATCCAGCAGCCTGCGTTACTCCCATGACGTGCCAGCGTCCAGGCACTGCGTGACAGAACGTGTGGACGCGTCCTGCCTTATCAAGGGCGGGGCGGGCCGTCGCCGCAAACACGACTCCCGATGTTCCAATGGTTGCGCTAACGGCTCCCGGTTGCACGATTCCCATGCCCACAGCGCCTGCAGCTTGATCACCGGCACCCGCGACAACGGGCGTTCCTTCGCGAAGTCCGGTGGCTTTGGCTCCTTCGCTATTAACTGTGCCAGTGACCTCGGGAGATTCGAATGCCTTAGGCATGTAATCCTGCTTGATCTCCATGAGATTCAGAATCTGTTCTGACCAGCGACGATGCGCCACGTCAAACATCAACGTTCCGGAAGCGTCGGCTACATCGGTCGCGCGGTCACCGGTCAGGCGAAACCGAACATAGTCTTTGGGTAGCAACACCGTACGAACGTTGGACCAGAGAGCATGCTCGTGTTCACGTACCCAGAGTAGTTTCGGGAGAGTGAAACCAGTGAGCGCGGGATTCGAAGTTAACTCAATGAGTCGGGCGGCTCCGACCTGCTCAGTAATTGCGCGGCATTGTGCGTCGCTTCGCTGATCGCACCAGATGAGCGCAGGTCTTACGACTTCATCGTTTCTGTCGAGGAGAACGGAGCCATGCATCTGCCCGGAGAACCCGATGCACGCGATATCATTAGCGCTTATTCCTGAGCTCAGTACCTGGCGAATCGCTTCACATGACGCACGCCACCAGTCGCGTGGATCCTGCTCCGCCCAACCCGTCTGTTGCGATGCGAACTCGGCGTGATCGGCAGTAGCAGAAGTGACAACGGCTCCGCCCTCATCGATTAGGAGGGCGCGAGTACCGCCGGTGCCAACGTCTATTCCCAGGAGCTTCATGATTTGAGTTTCTGATTACGTTGGATTAATAAAAACCATTTGCCATTTCTCGTTTGACCAATGACAAATAAAACGAATTCAAAACTGCGATGAAACTCATCTCGCCAATCTTGTGCGGCGTTGTAGCAATTGATCGGCAACGACGCCGACGAGAATTACCGCACCCATAACTGCAAAGTTCAGCGACGAGGGAATACCGAGAAGATTTACCAGGTTCTGTAACACCTGAAGCAGCGCTGCTCCGATCAGAATCCCGATGATCGAGCCTTCCCCTCCACGCAACGAGCATCCACCCAACACCGCGGCTGCAATGCCATAGAGCTCAAAGAAGTTTCCATGCGATGAAGGCGATATCGAGTTGGTATAAAACGCAAAGACGATCGAAGCGATGCCTGCGAGCAGTCCCAGAATCACGTATGCACTCGTGATAATCACGTCCGAGTTAATTCCGGAATAGCGAGCAGCCGTTTCGTTACGACCGACTGCAAAAAGGTACCTCCCGTACACTGAGCGGTGTAACACCACCCACATGATCACACTGATCACAATCAGCATGATGAATGGTGTAGGCACTCCGAGAAAGTCTCCTGTTGCAAGCTTAACCAACCACTGGAAACCGGCGGCGTTGCCGAATCCTTTTGTCTCGTCGTTGGCAATAAACCTCGCGAGTCCGCGGTAGAAAAGCAGGCCGCACAACGTAACGATGAACGGTTGCAGGCGAAGCTTGGTAATCAGCAATCCATGTAAAGCACCTATCCCCATCGCGATCGCGATAATGCACGCGACAGCCAAAACTGCCGGCCAGCCCCACGATGTCAGCATGAGCGAAAGTAACACGCCCATCAAAGCAAAGACGGAACCGACAGAAAGGTCGATGCCTCCGGTGATGATCACGACTCCAAGACCAATACTGAAAATGCCGTACGCACCGATGAGCCGCGCCATGTTCTGCAGGTTCGCGGGCGACAAAAATCGAGGGTTAAGTATTGCGACAACGACACACAACGCGACGAGCAAGACTAATGTGCCGAGTTCCTTTTTCAACTCTTCGCAGCTCCCCTGACTGAGAATTTATAGATCGTCGTTTGCGAATACCTCTGATTCGGTCTTAATACCGTGGACGGGAAAGCAGGCTTGTTTGGCGAATCTGGAAAGTGCTGTGCCTCGAGACAGAATCCACCGCGTTGTTGATAGATTTTGCCTCCCTTACCTTTCACGTTGTCGAGGAAGTTCCCTGAATAGAACTGCACACCTGGTTCTGTGGTCCACATCTCGAGCGTTCGGCCGCTGCTGGGCTCATAAACTTCCGCTGCGAGCGACAATTGTTTACCCACTTTATTAAGGACGTAGTTGTGATCGTAGCCTTTGCCGAGGACCAACTGTTCGTAATTCTGATTGATGCGACTGCCGATCACAGTGGCCTTAGTAAAATCGAGCGGCGTGCCTTTAACGGATCGCAATTCGCCTGTTGGTATGAGGTTCTCATCAACCGGCGTAAAACGGTTGGCGTTGATTCGCATCACGTGATCAAGGATGGTTCCCTCTCCCGGCCCGGCAAGATTGAAATATGCATGCTCGGTGAGATTGACGACTGTTGTCTTGTCAGTGGTCGCTGAGTATTCGATTCTCAGCTCATTGGTGTTGGTGAGTACAAATGTGGTTGTCACGGCGAGATTGCCGGGAAAGCCTTCTTCTCCATCTTTGCTCCGGTACGAAACCTGGAGCGCCGCAGCATTAGGCCTCGTGACTTCGCGCGCCTGCCAGATACGCTTGTGAAAACCAGTTGGACCACCATGCAGACTGTTCGGGCTATTATTCTGTGCCAGCTTGTACTCAACGCCCCCGATCTTGAATCTGCCGTTAGCGATCCGATTCGCATAGCGCCCGATCAATGCGCCTAAATACGACTTATCATCGACGTAGCCTTGCGGGTCGTCGTAACCCAGCACGATGTCGGCGAAATTGCCGTTACGATCAGGCGTCTTCAGCGAAACTATCGATCCGCCATAGGTGATGATCTGAAGTTCCACACCATTTTGATTCATCAGCTTGTACAGATCGATAGCCGTACCATCGGCTAACTTCCCGAACGTGCTCTTCTCTACTTTTGCTTTTGATTTCTGCTTTGCTTCGCTGGAGCAGAAGCTCGGGGCCGTCAAGATGACTCCGAGCAACACAACAACGAGAAAGGCCTTAGCGTAAGTTCTGCCAATCATCTGAGGGATTTTCGATTTTTGATTGTCGATTTTCGATTGGCGATTCCAAACCAAAAATCGGCAATCAAAAATTGAAAATGGCTTAACACTCCTGTAGCTCATGATTCGGCTCCTGAGTTTTCTTAGTATATTCCCGGACAGATCGAGATCACGCGGCCCGTTTTCCGACCGCGAGGCGCATGATGTTTTCTTCGGTGCACTCCGACCGCTCGAGGACACCCATCGCAGCACCCTCGTGCATCACGATTACGCGATCGCTGATGTGCAACACCTCCTCCATGTCGCTGGAGATCATCAGAATCGCTACGCCGTTTTGGGCCAGTTCGCGCATCAGACTGTAAATCTCTGCTTTGGCTCCGACGTCCACACCACGCGTGGGCTCGTCGAAGATCAGCAACTTCGGTTCGAGCGCCAACCACTTTGCGAGCACAACTTTTTGCTGGTTCCCGCCGCTTAGATTTATCACTCGCTCTTCCACCGAAGGAGTCTTGACGTTCAGCTTGCGGCAAATTTCCAAAGCCGCGCCGCGTTCGCGCACAAACGAGATGAGACCACCCGGCGCATAACGATCAAGCGACGGTAACGTGACGTTCTCTCGAATAGGGGCCACCGTGATTAAGCCGGCACTGCGACGATCTTCAGGTACGAGGTAGATACCATGCTTGATAGCGTCCCGAACAGAAGCAATCCGCACAGTCTTACCTCCAAGTCTGATGACTGCATTTGTCTGGCCCTCGATACCAAACAACGCCTGTCCAACTTCCGAGCGACCTGCGCCGACCAATCCTGCCAATCCGACAATCT
>JBKPAC010000269.1:0-18578 GCA_046726175.1 Acidobacteriota bacterium | reverse complement strand
GGCAAGCGAAGCGCGACACCGCACTTTGGTGAAATTGGCTGGCAGAATCCAAAGCGGTGTCGCGCTTCGCTTGCCACCGCACTCCAAAACGGCCCCTACAGATTCGCCCGTACCTAGTTGCCTGCTTTGTTCTTGCCCTTTTCTTTTTTCTTTTCAACGGGTGGTGGCAGTTTGTTCGCCGCGTCGAGAATTGATTGAGCGTTCTCCATCAACTGTTCAAAGCTGGCAATCTCTGCATCCCCCTTTGCCTGGCTGCTTAGTGGCTTGAGCTGTTCCAGTACTCTGGTGGCTTCCGTAGCCAACTTTCTCAGCGCCTTAGCTATCAGTGGATTTCTCTCGTCACGTCCGCTCACATCGTCGATGTTCGTGATTGCCTCATCCAATATCCTTGCAATATCACCCACGAGTTCAGACCGTGATCCGGTGGGCAGCTCGCCCCAGAGTTCCGAGTCCTTCTTAAGTTGTTTGGCACTGCCGGCATCGACTGTACCGTTCAGTGCGAGCAGGCGTCGATCGGCGGCCTTCACAAAAACATCGATACGCTTGTCGAGCTCCTGGGCCTCTTTGACGAGGTCGACCTCTTTTGCTGTCAGATGATCCCGAGTTTGTGAAGCGGAGCTTGTTGCGAAGGAGAGGACGGCTAGCAGGCCGCAGACCAGTTGAAGGCCGATTTTGAGGGTCATGGTTTCTTTCCGGGGGCGAGTGAATTGTCCTTAAGCTTCGGGTCGATCGGTTTGTCATTGACCGGCTTAGATGGTGGAGATTCGCGCACGACGGTGTGACCATAAAACGAATTCAGTGCCTCCGTACGACTTTCACGCGCAAACTCTTCTACTTCCTTGATCCAGACTGCATACTCGAGCGGGGTCGTCCTTCGCATTGATGTCAGACGTGGTCCATGCGCGCGGAGTGCCAACTCAATCTTCTTGTACATGTCGCGCGTTCTGTTCTTCTCCTGCGCCTGGGATCCCAGATACTTGAGCAAGTCATCAATCAGCGCATGGTATTTTCCGACTTCTCCGGAAGCCGCTTCGAAATTGGATTGGGCTGTGAATTGCTCAGCTGTGAGAAGATGATGCTCAGCAAGTTCCAGCGTTAACTTGAGTCTTGCCTTGGCATCCTTAGAGGCTTCGATTTGTGTTCGTTCGTCCTTGAGAATGACCTTGGGTGGAGGTGGCGCTGTAAGCGTCTGAACGGGTTCCTGAGCTCGTGCTGATAGAACAAAGGTCAGGAAGACCATGGCGATCTCGAGAGAAACGAAGAACTTTCGGTGAAGTTCAGCTTGCATTACTCACCAACAATCTTCAATGCGATCTACTTCTTTCGCTTGGCACCCTGACCAAGTTGAATTTGTCTGCGCAGGGACGGCAGCCTGAGCTTGACCTTGTCGATCTCGAGCTGGTTCGTTTTGCTGTCGGCTCGCGCTAAAAAGAGTTCGTAGGCAGAGAGGGCCTCGACATATTCTCCAAGATAATCGTGCGCGGTGGCAATGAAATAATGCACAACGGCGAGATCCGGCTTTGACTGAATGAGCCATTGATACTCAGGCAGCGCTTCGTCATATCGTTTGAGCTCGTAGAGAGCGGTTGCCAGGTTTGCGTGTGCAGTGTAGTTGTTCGGAGCAGCTGTCGTGACCTTGCGAAGAATTGCAGCAGCTTCAGCGAATCGGCGTGCCTGAATAAGTGCTGCGGCGTAACCTGTCGCATAGTCCGCGTTGTCTGGTTGCAGTTCTGCAGCACGGCGGTAGTACTCGAGCGACTGCGGCGGATTGTCCGTTCGATACGATGCTCCGAGCCGTGCAAGCAGCATCGCATTTTTCGGATTCTTTTTCAGCAGATCTTCCAGGGCTTTTCGCGATACCGCTGGATCTTCGCTGTTCGCCGCTGCTATCTCCTCCTTGCTGCCGATGACCTTGATTGTTCCGTCTGAGGTTGGTCCAGCTTCGACAAGACCAGCAGCCTGGGCTATTCGCTGTGCTTCTTCGGTTCGACCCGCGCGTTCATGCGCGAATGCCAATCGTGCCTGGATCTGCTTATCTCCAGGTTTAAGTTTGATCGCGTGGTCCAGATCGGCGATCGCAAGATCGTATTGACCTTCGTCGAGCCGCAATTCTGCACGTTCCAGCAGCGCAGCGAGATTCTCACTATCGATCTGCAGCACATGTTCGAGACTTGCCTGAGCGGCTTTCTTATCGCCGGTGGCTCGCTCTGCCATGGCTCGGACAACCCACGCGGAAATTGGAGCGTCAGCGTCGAGGGTCGCACTCTGTGCAAGAGTCCGAGCTTCTTTTGAATCTCCCGCCCGTAGACGAACTTCAGCTAATGTTCTCAAAGCCAGGTTGTTCTTTGCATCGTATTGCAGCGACTGACGAAGAAACTTTTCCGCCTCTTGGTCCTT
This sequence comes from Acidobacteriota bacterium, assembly GCA_046726175.1. Classification (GTDB taxonomy): domain Bacteria; phylum Acidobacteriota; class Blastocatellia; order Pyrinomonadales; family Pyrinomonadaceae; genus PSRF01. The sequence goes on along the minus strand of JBKPAC010000269.1, from coordinate 16,181 downwards.
TCCTTGTCTGTTGAGAAGCGAACCCAGAGCCGCGTACGGCATGGTCCAGTTCTTACGCAGCGCTATCGCGCGCTCAAAGGCTAAACGGGCTTCTGGGAATCGTCCCAATGATGCGAGTGCGTTCCCACGCTGAAATTCAGCTTCTGGGAATTCGGGTTTGATTTGAATTGCGCGCTCGTAGAACTCGAGTGCCTTCTCCAGGTCTCCTCGAGCATGAGCAGTTTGGCCTTGCTCGAACAACTTCGTTGGATCTGCGGCAGCGTCGCCGAAGCTGTCCTCAGTCTGGCAGAGTGCCGGCACTGCCAGCGTCACTAAAGCAAGAGTGATCCGGATGCATTGAAAAAGAGATCTGAGATGGTTGCTGTGGCGCGTTTCCACCGCCTTTACCTATGATGGAAATTGTAAAAAAGTAACTGCGGAAAACAAATCCGGGGAGGTTCCGATGTTAACACGTTGAAACTGATAGCGTCCAAGAGAATCCCTCGTGAAAGCAATGCTTTACGCGCGTTTGGATGCTGGTTGCGCTGCTCTTGATCGATGGGATAACATGCTTTCGCTCCATCAATAAAGACACAAACGAAACTTCGGGCAGCAGAAGGCCTCATCGTTAGCGACTGATCTGATTGTGAAGGAAATGTCATCGAAGCCAGGCACTGAATCCGTTGGTGTGGTCAACCCGGCCAGTTTGGATAAGGAGAAACAGTTGCGAGCTTCACTTCGCGAGATGGGCTCTGTGATCGTAGCTTTCTCGGGTGGAGTCGATAGTAGCTACGTGGCGTACGTTGCCAACGATGTACTTCGCGAAAATGCTCTTTCTGTTTTTGGATTGAGCGCCAGTGTCCCATCGCATCAGCCGGCCGAAACCGCCAGCCTCGCACGTGAATTTGGTTTCAATTTTGAAACTATCACAACAGACGAATTACAGAACCCCGATTATCAGGCAAACGAAAGTAACCGATGCTATTTCTGCAAGGACGAATTGTACGGTAGTTTACATTCGCTCGCTGCGAGCCGGGGAATCGATTTTATCGTTGACGGGTCTACTACGGATGATCTCGGCGACTATCGACCAGGTCGTGTCGCAGCTAAAGAACATGGAGTTCGCAGTCCTTTAATAGAAGTTGGCATGAGCAAGTCGGAAGTTCGTGAGCTGAGTAGACGCGTGGGCCTTCCGACGTGGGACAAGCCGGCGAGCCCGTGTCTTTCATCAAGGATCGCGTACGGCACTACAGTGACGATCGAACGGCTAACGACAGTTGATCGAGGTGAAGCCATACTGCGCGAGATGGGATTTCGCGAGTTTCGTGTTCGCCATCATGACAAGCTTGTGCGGCTCGAGTTCGCGCCGGATGAAATGGACCGGGCTCTACAACGAGAGGTGGTCCAGGAGTTGGCGCGTCGCTTTCGCGAACTCGGCTTTAAGTATGTAACTCTGGATCTACACGGCTATCGCAGTGGATCGATGAACGAGTCGCTTTAACATCGCCTGCTTGTATGCACCAGGGCGAATAAATCTGAACGTTGCTTATTAAAATTGGAGGTGCCTCATGTCGAGCACCAGCACGGTTTTTGTTGACGACATTCGCGAGATAAAAGAAGAAAACCCATTCGAGTCGATGATGTCTCGGTTTGACCGGGCGGCCCAGCTGCTGAATCTGGATCCCGATCTTTACGCAGTCATGCGAGTGCCCAATCGCGAGCTCAAGGTCTACATCCCTACACGAATGGATTCAGGTCGCATCCAGGTGTTTGAAGGCTATCGTGTCCAGCACAACTTTGCGCGTGGACCAGCAAAGGGTGGTATCCGGTATTCTCCTGATGTCACTCTGGACGAGGTCCGAGCTCTCGCGGCGTGGATGACCTGGAAATGTGCCGTGGTGAATGTGCCGTTTGGCGGAGCTAAAGGAGGCATCATCTGTGACCCGCGGCAGATGTCTATAGGCGAGCTCGAACGCATGACTCGACGTTATGCTGCCGAGCTGCTCGACTTTATTGGACCAGAGAAGGATGTTCCTGCTCCGGACATGAATACGAACGAGCAGACCATGGCTTGGATCATGGACACATATTCCATGCATGCGCGTCATACTGTCACAGCAGTTGTAACCGGAAAGCCGATTGACCTTGGAGGCTCTTCGGGACGGCGCGAAGCCACGGGCCGTGGAATTCTCTTTGTTGTAAATGAAGCCATCAAGAGGTTCAAAATGAGCCCACCTGAAACCCGGGTAGTCGTGCAAGGGTCGGGCAACGTCGGTGGTATCGGTGCGCGTTTGTTGTATGAAGCGGGCTACAAGGTTGTAGCGATATCGGACATTCACGGAGGGATTTACAATCCGAACGGAATCGACATACCGAAGGCGCTTAGCTACTTGCACGCCACGCGCTCGTTCGAGGGTTACGAAGGGGTCGAAATCGTTAGCAACCAGGAATTGTTGGAATTACCTTGCGATGTGCTGGTTCCAGCCGCTACGGAGAATCAGATTACGTCACAAAATGCGGACCATCTGCAGTGTAAGGTTCTCGCTGAGGGAGCTAATGGGCCAACTACGGCGGCGGCGGATCAGATTTTGCACGAGAAGGGCGTTTTCGTTATCCCCGACATTCTTGCTAACGCCGGTGGTGTGACGGTCTCGTACTTCGAGTGGGTCCAGGACAGAATGGGGTACTTCTGGCGCGAGGATGTCGTGAATCAACGCCTGCAGGACACGATGGTGGCAAGCTTCAACGATCTGTGCCGCTATGCAGACGCTCACGCCGTCGATACACGCACTGCAGCATACATGTTGGCGATAGACCGCGTGGCCTATGACACACGTATGCGAGGCATATATGCGTGACGGAAAAAACATAAACAAGCCGCCGCTAAATAGTGAAAATGTCTTGATTTCCGTTAAAAGGTAGAGTATGGTCTGCCAAGTTTTTGTACCTCTCTGAGCGTCAAAGTGTTCGTAGTTTGTGCCGCATTGAAGGTATGAATTCGTCCGAAAATGGATGCGAGTTTCGGTTGCAATCACGCATCCGATTTCGTTTTGAAATCAAGGAATGATTGAACGTTTGCGAGCGGCTCGAGGTGGGGACTTACGAGCTTCCCTCGTTCAGGAATTCTTAGCTCCACTTACAGGACCATCTGGTCTGGCGGCGGTGGTAGTGAGATTTGAAAACTTGTAGTTGAAGCCTCCGAACCACTCGGTTTCACTGGTCACTGTTGACTCGGATTCCTAGTCAGACGGCGGCACTCTTTTTAGGTAGAACTTTACTACTCAATTCGCAGGAGGAATGCGATGAGACTCGCGAGCAGGGCGCTCATTCTTGCGCTCGTTACGTTGGTGTTGTGTGCCGCAGCATCAGCACAAGCTTTGAGGCCGGCAGGTGATCCGCGCAATCAATCGCCGGCTGTCGGTACTGGTGGTCCAGAAGGTGGACCAACTGGTCTTTTCACTATCTACGATGGCTCGACCATCCGCCGTGGTGAGTTCACGTTCAGCGTCGCGTACAGCAATTTCGATCGCGATCCGGGCAACGTGGATATCACCGACACCCCGTTGAGCTTCAACGTTGGTCTAAACGATCACGTTGAACTCTTCTTCAAGACAAACGGGTGGCGCGGAATCAAGGTAAACAATCCTCAGAACCTGTCGAGCTTTTACCTGCCTAATTCGCAGCTATTCTGCGGTTCGGTGCTATGCAGCGGTCCGGCGATCGTTCTGTCGCCGAGCGGTCCAAACGTTGGCAGGCTGGCAGGCACGCCCCTCTTTCGTCCGCTAAACAACCAGCCGTTCGTCCAATTTCCATTTGTGGGCGGCTCGGCCGGTACGTTTGGTCAAGGACCGGGTATGGGCAACCTGCTGTTTGGCTTCCCGGGATTCAATGCGCAACTTGGACCACCAGTTGCTAGCGCAAACAGCGGAACCTTTAGTGGCGCTGATGTATTTCCTGGTATCGGTTCGCCCGTAGGAAGTATCTTGCCGGGTATCGTTCTGGCAACGACTGTTGTTCCGGGAAGTCCTTTAACGCTTCCAATAACTGTTCCCGTTACTTTCACGGTAGCGCCCACTTATTTGCCGGATGCTCCGTTCGTCAATCGTTTGTTCGGCGAGAGCACCTGGAACAACTTTGTGGTTGGCGCGAAGATTCGTTTAACTGGACCCAGAAGTGCGCTGGGACTCGGAGTCATTCCTTTTTACCGATGGTATCCCGACAAAGCTGATGATTTTAGTGGCTTCAATCAAATGCAGCGTGGCGCTGGTCCAGGCGGAGACGTCGGTGACTTCGGACTGATTGGTTTCATTGATGGCCGCTTGAGCAAGCATGCGAATCTTTCGGCAAACGTTGGCTACATTTTGAACAGTAACCCGAAAGGTCTCGGAGACTTTGTGCTATTAGATCGGCCGGACGAACTGCTTGCTGGAATCGGTATTGACTTTCCGATTAACGAGCACTTCCAACCCATTTTTGAGGTGAAGTCGGTTCAATACGTAAACGGCCGAACACCGAATTCCTTCGAGAACAATCCAGTTGATTTCATCGGCGGCATCAAGATCTATCCGCGACGATGGTTTGGAATTGGCGCAGCTTATAGGCGACATCTGAATCCGCAGGATGAGAGTCACTTCGATGGTAATGACTTCAGTGTCACGGTCAATCGGTTAACAAATGTCGTGGTACCGGGCACCGGAAATATCGTAGTTGCACCTGTGAACGTTCCTGCAACATCCGGAGGAGTTCCGCTTGGCTTCCGGTTCTCAGATGATCCGAATGGATTCATTGGTCAGTTCTGGGTTGGACGTCGCAATGCACGCGAAGTCCCGAAACCGCCGAATGGGCCTCCGACCGTGTCGGTGTCAGCGTCAACTTCGAGCATTAAGCTTCCATGTCCCGAAGGAAGACCATCAGACTGCGTTCCAAGCGCAAGCAAAGAAGTTCAGTTAACTGCCACCGCAACAGATCCGGATAATGACACGCTGCTTTACTCATGGTCAGTAACCGGAGGACGTATCACTGGTGAAGGTCGAACCGTTACATGGGATCTCTCGGGAGCTAACCCGGGCAGCTATACCGCAACGGTAACAGTCGATGACGGTAATCAACATCGAGTTGACGCATCGACGACGGTGACCGTTGAGGTTTGCACATGTCCGCCACCGCCGTGCCCGACGATTTCCGTCAGCTGTACGGATTCAGTTGACCAAGGCCAGCCCATCACCTTTACAGCCTCGGTTGTGGGTGGTGCAGGCACTCCGACGTACAACTGGTCAGTATCCGCTGGCACGATCTCGAGCGGCCAGGGAACATCGTCGATTACGGTCGACACGGCAGGAATCGGAGGACAAACAGTAACTGCAACCGTTGAGGTAGGCGGTATCGATCCTGCATGCGCCAGAACGGCATCGTGCACGACTTCGGTCCGACCGCCGAAACCGGTAGCTGTGAAGTTTGACGAGTATGGCAATATCCGGTTCAACGATGAGAAGGCCAGACTTGACAACTTCGCGATTCAACTGCAGAACCAGCCGACTGCTCAGGGGTACTACATCGTTTACGGTAGCTGTGAGGGTGAAGGTGCTGCTCGTGCACAACGCGCCAAGGATTACCTGGTGAACAACCGCGGAATCGATGCTTCACGCATCGTAGTGGTTGATGGTGGTTGCCGTGCAGACCTTGGAGTGGAGTTGTGGATCGTACCGCAAGGTGCGGACGCGCCCACTGCCAGCACAGAAAACATCGTGTCGCCGTGCCCAGAATGCAAGAAGGCACCGCGACGCCGTGGTCGGCGCAGGTAGTGCAACTATAAACAAGCTCGCGTTCACTAGCTTGACGCGGTGCTCCTGAAAAACGGGCGATGTTCTCTCAATTTGAGCGACATCGCCCGTTTTAGCTTGTCTTTACAACGTATTAGCTAACCCCGGGCATCCCACCCCCAAGGTCTTGAGCAAAAGACCCCCGAAGTGTATTACACTGTACGAGCGCTCTCCCGCGCTGGCATTTTCCAAGGATGTGAGAATTAACTGATGATGACTGTCAAATTGAAAAATCTCCCCTATATCGCGCTATTTCTGGCGCTGGCTCTCTCGGCCATATTCGTTTCCACGTCCGTCTCGTTAGCTGATGATGATCCGGGACCTGACCCCTCTCGGTACTCCGATCAATGGCGTCCCACCGGCCCCCCAGGAGGAGATGTTAGGGGCCTTGTCGTAGATCCCAATAACGCTGACCGTTTTTACTTCGGGACACTGGATGGCCAGATTTACACATCCGCCGATGCCGGAAAGCATTGGGAATTGCTGTACAACTTCAACCGGCCGAAGCTTTTTGTCGACCACATCATCGTCGATCCGCGGGATTCGAGGACTCTTTACGTCGCCTCCCACAGGCACAAGGAGCCTGGCGGCTTCTTCAAATCTACAAACGGCGGACGCAGCTTCAAAGAGAGCCCGGAACTCAAGAATGAAGCACTGCATTCGCTTTCGCAGGCCGAAGCGAACCCCAACGTTTTAATCGCTGGTACCTTCAATGGCATCTTTCGCTCTGACGACGCAGGTGACACCTGGGAACAACTGCCTACCTATAGCACTCCGGGACTGGTGCACGTTGAGTCGTTAGCAATCGATCCACGCTCAGCCGATATCATCTACGCCGGTACCTGGTATTTGCCATACAAAACTCTGGACGGTGGCAAGACGTGGAAGTCCATTAAAAACGGAATTATTGACGACTCAGACATTTTTGCTATCGACATTGATCCTCACGATCCAAACCACGTGATCGCATCAGCATGTAGCGGCATCTACGAGACGAAAAACGGCGGCGAGCTCTGGAAAAAGGTCCAGGGCATTCCATCTCAGTCGCGACGGACCCGAGCAATCCTGCAGCATCCTTCAGTATCGGGTCTTGTGTTTGCCGGAACTACAGAAGGTTTCTGGCGCTCGGAACGCGGAGGTGACGCCGATTCCTGGATGGTGACCACGTCCCGTCAACTTGAGATCAACTCGATCGCAGTTCATCCGTCGAGGCCTGAGACTGTCTACATCGGGACAAATAACTACGGCGTGATGGTCTCGTTCGACAGTGGCAAGAGCTTTGTACCTACCAACGCGGGCTACAGCGGTCGCTTTGCAAATTCAATTGTGCCTGATCGTGAAGATCCAAGCCGGATCTATGCCGCCACAATCAATACAACGACAGGCGGCGGTTTCCTTTTTGTTAGCAACGATAACGGCGAAAGCTGGCGACCCACGATGCGCAGCATGCCATCTCGCCTGATCACTTATTCAATCCTTCAGGATCTGCAGGACGCGAATACGATCTACCTGGGGACCAATCTCGGCGTGTATCGTTCTACAGATCGAGGTGTCTCTTGGGCGCCAGTGTGGGCCCCCCAGGAAACACCGGACCCTGAGCCGAAAAAGCGGCCGAGCAAGGTGAAACGAACAACTGCTGTGCAGGCGAAGAAACCCGTAGCACCCAGAGTGCCCGAAGATATTGTTCTTCAAGCCCAGGAAGCGTTAACTCGCATGGGATATCAGGTCGGTGTGCCTGACGGTAAATTCGGGAAGCTAACCGAAGCTGGTGTGAAGCGTTTTCAGGGCGATCGTCATTTGCCTCAGACCGGCAGCCTGGATCAGCTTACGTTGTCTGCGCTCGGATTGAGTGCTGCAGGCGCCACGGCAACCGACCAGGGCCTAGTGCTTACCGATGCTGTGAATGAGCTGATTCCGACAGTGGACCCAGAAGGAAGATATGGACTTCTGGCGGCAACCAATATCGGGTTGTTTGTGAGCTTCGATCCGACCAAAGGCTGGAGAAAGCTTTCGTATGGCGCTGATTTTGATAATCGAACCACATGTGTTCTCAGCAGCCTCAAGCGCCCAAATACAATCTGGGTTGGCACCGCAGCATCGGGAATTCTGGTTTCAAGAGATGGTGGAGAAAGCTGGAGCGAATCGAGCGACATTCCGAAGGACGTTCCGGTTAATACGATCGCTCAAGATCCGCAAAGACCCGAGCGCCTTTACGCAGGCACAAAGCGAGCGTTCTATCTCTCACATGACGGTGGCGCAACATGGAACCGGCGCGGCGGCAATCTTCCGTTCGGTGATTTCACCAGCATTCTCGTAAATCCGAAGAACGGCGACGAGATCTTTGTCGGCAACGCCTACCAAACAAGCGATGTTGGCGGTGGTGTTTATCGCACGCTTAATGCTGGCATGACCTGGGCTCGGATCGACCCCAAAGATCGTCGTTTGCCGAGTCAGAGAATATGGGCGTTGGCGTTCGACTCGAGAGATCAGAATCTGCTCTACGTAGGATCACATTCAGCGGGAGTCTACGTCGTACCGCGCAATTCTGAAGCGCTCTCGTCAAGCCAATAACCCGATTTCCTGATTGACTTTATACGCTCTCGTTGCAGGTACAAGATTGTATTTTGATCAATCTGTGTTGACGATTGAGCAGCGCCTTGACATGCGCTTACGGTGGCGTGTACAGTGCGACTCGACCCGGTAAATGCGGCCGGTGAATGTCGGACCAAGGCGGGTGACTACGGGCACTGCGGAAATCGAAAACACACAAACCTCCTTTTCCAAATCTAGACCGCTCGCGTTCCTCGCTTCAATTCACAAAATCCGACATCGCCATAGCAAGCAAGCTGCAGCGGCCGATCGAACACTGTTCATCAAGCCCTGTACCCCGAGGGTATTGTTTGCAACAGTGAAGACGTGAAAAGGTCTGCAAGCGTCGAAATCTAACCGGGACTTTACAGGAGAGTGCATGTCTAGCGAAGAACGGAAGCTGAGCGAAAGCTCGGCGGAAGAATTTGACCTTAAATCCGGCGAGCAGAAAGCTACGCCGCAGCCCGAACCAAGCCTGGCCCCACAAAGATCAAGTGCAGCATCTTCCGAGGAGGAAGAAGCACGTCAAGGCGGCGATGTTGATTTTGGACAGCTGCTTGATCAGTTTGAGCAGGAGCAAGCAAGTTTACAAGAAGGCGAAGTAGTCTCGGGAACGGTTGTTGGCATCAGCGAGCGCGGCGTTGTTATCGATTTTGGCTATAAGTCAGAAGGAATCGTAAACCCGACAGAATTCACTGAAAATGGTGTGCTTACTGTCAAACCAGGCGACGAAGTCGAAGTGCTCGTAAAGAGTATGGAGACTGCCGACGGCCTGCCGGTGCTGTCGCGCGCAGATGCGGTTCGCATGAAGGCCTGGGACGATCTCGAGCGAGCGTATCGTGACGGTACCAATGTCAAAGGTCGTGTCAGCGAACGGATCAAAGGCGGTCTTCGCGTCGACATAGATGGGATCGCAGCGTTCCTGCCTGGCTCACAGGTGGATGTGCGTCCAATTCGCAATCTTGATAGCCTCCGCAATCAGGAGATTGAAGCGAAGGTCATCAAGCTTAACCGCAAGCGCTCGAATGTCGTCCTATCTCGCAAGGCCGTGATCGAAGAAGAGAATGCCGGCCGCAAAGATTCGACTCTGCAGCACATCGAAGAGGATATTGTTGTTGAAGGACAAATTAAGAACCTGACCGACTATGGCGCATTCGTCGATCTCGGTGGAGTCGATGGTTTGCTGCATGTCACCGATATGTCATGGGGGCGTGTGCAGAATCCGGGAGAGCTTTTCAGGGTTGGTGACTCTGTTCAGGTAAAGGTTCTGAAATTTGATCGCGAGCGCGAGCGAGTCTCTCTTGGCTACAAGCAACTGCTTCCGGATCCCTGGTCCAGCGTGGAAGAGCGTTTCCCGATTGGTACCAGGTTAAGCGGACGCGTTGCCAGCGTTGCAGACTACGGCGCGTTCGTGGAACTGGAAGCTGGAGTCGAAGGACTGGTTCATGTCTCGGAGATGAGCTGGTCCAAGCGTGTTAAGCATCCCAGTAAGATTGTTAATCCTGGCGATACGGTAGAAGTCGAAGTCCTTAACGTAGATCCCAAAGCTCGTCGTATCAGCCTCGGAATGAAGCAGGTTCAGGAGAACCCGTGGCAGACGCTTCATGAGCGTTATCAGGTGGGGAGCCGCGTTCATGGCCGAGTTCGAAACCTGACTGACTTCGGAGCGTTCATTGAGATTGAGGACGGTGTCGATGGTCTGGTCCATGTCTCGGACATTTCGTGGTCACGACGCATCAAGCACCCGAGCGAAGCTTTGAAGAAGGGGCAGGAGATCGACGCCGTAATCACCAGTATCGATACTGAGAATCGCCGGCTGTCGCTTTCAATTAAGGACCTTGAACCGAATGCCTGGGAGAAGTTTGTTAACGAGCACAAGCCAGGCGATGTCGTGCGCGGAAAGATCGCTCGATTTGCGAATTTCGGCGCGTTTGTTGAGCTTGACGACAACCTTGAAGGCCTTTGCCATATTTCCGAGCTTTCCGAGGAGAGGGTCGCTAAGCCAGAAGATGTAGTTCAACTGGGCCAGGAGATGGATTTCAAGATCCTGCGTATCGATCCTGAGACCAGAAAGGTTGGTTTGTCCGCCAGAGCGGTTGGCAAGGACGAACCTATCGTAGATACGAAAGTCTACTCATCAGAAGCCGGCGGGGGGATGGCCTCACTAGGGGAACTGGCGGATTTCGGCCTTGGTAAGAGCGAGGCTGACGAAGACCAGGGACAATAAAACGGCTGGCGCAGTTACGTGGTTTGACCGCGTGAATCAATTGTGCCTGTTGCGGTTGCGGCTGCGTATCTTTCCGTTCGTTAGTTCATCTTTCCATTGACTAACACCCTTGTTCTTAGTCTTGCCCGACTCAATTGTTTTCTGATAGTGTACGGAAACCTCGCCGCATTAATGAAAGACAACGCCGGCATTCTTGGAACGTTTTTACCACAAATCCAGTTTACGCAAATCTGAGGTGAGGCATGACAAAAGCGGAACTCGTCGAAGACGTTGCACGAGCGGCAGAGCTTACCAAGAAAGATGCCGAGCGCCTGGTCGAGATAGTGTTTGAAAGCATTATCGAAACTTTGAACCAGGGCGAGAAGATTGAGCTCCGCGGCTTTGGCAGCTTCCGCGTGCGTGAACGCGGTGCTCGTCGTGGCAGAAATCCCAAGACAGGCGATCCAGTCAGCATTCCCGCCAAGCGCGTTCCATACTTCAAGCCCGGCAAAGAACTCAAGGAACTCATCAACGTGAACAATTCACAAGCGCACTCTGCTGCCGAGAGCGCGCCTGTAGGTTCCGAAGATGGACGCCAAACTCCAGTCCTTTAGTCTTCATAATCTGAGGTGATCTAATTTGGACAGGTTGTGGAGTCCCTGGCGCTACGAGTACCTCGCTTCAGGCGGAACCAGCTCAAAACCTGCCGGATGCGTCTTCTGCCGAATCCTCGCCGATCCAGAGAACGACGAAAAAAACTTCGTACTCCACCGCGCGCCTCATAATTTTGTTGTCCTGAATATCTACCCTTACATCAGCGGACACCTCTTAATTGTGCCTAACGAGCACGTTGGCGAACTCGATCAAGCCTCGAAAGAGACTACCGACGAGCTGATGGATCTTACGAAGCGTTCACAAACAGCCTTGCGCCAGGCGTACAACGCACCTGGATACAACATTGGAATGAATCTGGGCGCTGCTTCTGGAGCGGGAATAGTTGATCACATTCACATCCACGTCATGCCTCGATGGGTCGGCGATACCAATTTCATGACCACAATTGCGGATATGCGTGTAATTCCAGAAGATCTGAACACTACCTACAACAAACTGCGTGGATTGTTCTGAGGTGGATGGAGTTTAGCGTTTAGCAACTTTGCGGGTGACGGCTTCATCCTCAACTTCGCCGCCCTTGCTGATCGGAACCTCGGCGGGCCTGCTGTAGCCCATACCGCGCTCCTCGCTATCCAAGTGGCCCGACGGAATAGGAGGTAGTGGACCAGTCATCGCGGGCGGATTAAATCCCGGATAATCAATCCGAGCGTGATAGATAGCGGTGAGTGCGCTGATCATGGCTTCGCGAATAGTGGTTAGTTCACGCAGCGTGATGTCGCATTCGTCCAGTTGTCCGTCGCTAACGATGGCATCCACGATCTTCACCACAATCGTTCGGATGTTCTCAGGATCCGGTCGAGCCAGTGAACGAGCCGCGGCTTCACACGAATCCGCGAGCATCATGATCGCCGCCTCTTTGAACTGCGGCTTTGGCCCAGGATAACGAAAATCTTTCTCATCGATCACGTCACCCGGCTTAGCCTGTGACTGCGCCTTGCGTAGGAAGTAGTGCAGTGTTCGCGTTCCATGATGCTGCGGTATGAAATCAGCAATCTTTCGTGGCAGACCGATCTCTTTTGCCAGCTTCGCGCCGTACGTCACATGGCTGGTTATGATTTTGGCGCTTTGTGAAGGTTTGAGGCGATCGTGAGGATTCTCGCCTTGCTGGTTTTCGACAAAGTACTCAGGCGCGGCGAGTTTGCCGATATCGTGATAGAGCGCCCCGATACGCGCAAGTAACGGATTTCCACCGACGCCGCGACAAGCGTCTTCTGCCAGTTGCCCGACGGCATGGGAATGCTGGTTGGTCCCTGGAGCTCGTAGAGCGAGTTGGCCCAGTACAGGCAAATCCGCATTTGAAAGCTCGAGAAGTTTTACGTCTGTCAATATTCCAAACAGCGATTCATTTACGGGAAGACCGCCTGCCGTAAAGATCGAAGTCAACAATCCTCCGGCAAGACCGCAGCCGATTGCCAATAGAACTGAGTTCAATGTGAACGGTTGCTCGGCATATGCAATCAATGCCAGAGCTACTATTACGTTGATCCCCGATACGAAAAGACCCGCCAGAGTTACTGATTGGCGTTCTCGATAGCGTCCAATACCGTAGATTGCAGCTGAGCACGAGATCATCGCGAACGTAGCCTTTTGGACTCCATTCGGTGCGAGAATTCCAGCGAAGAGAGCTGTAACGATGCCAGTCAAAAAAGCAAGCTGAGTATCGACCAGCATGGCCACGAGCAACGCCGCAGCGGCAAAGGGAATCGCGAAATTCCAGATCATCGGATCATTGAAAGGCGAGCGAGACATCTGGGCGGCAACGCTCTCGCTGAATGTGAAACCTACTCTCATCAGCGCCGTTTCGACGACAATCGCAGAGCCAACCAGGAAAAATGCTCTGCGCTTACTTAAGGCCAACGATTCTGAGGAGCTGCGATGCTCGGTAAATTGCCACGCTGCCCAATACACTGCTGTGACAACGAGCAATAAGCCCAGGAAGTTGTGCCAGGGCCGGCCGCTATGTCCAACGTTCTTGATAGCAGCAAATTGCGCGAGCATTACTGGAGTGACTGTGTCTCCATCTCGCGCAATCACCTGATTCTTCTTCATCGAGATGACTACGTCCGGAATCCGGCTCGCTTCGGCTTCACGAGCAGTGGCGGTTGCAGTCTGGTCCAGGACCACGTTGGCTCGCACCAGCGGAATCATCGCCAACGCGAGAGCAGCCCGCTCGTCCTGTTTCCATTCGCGGAGACTTAGCACGCGCATCTCGAGATCCCGACGAGCGGCGCTTAGCGATTTAAGACGTGTTCGCGGCGCTGGAATGATCGTTTGCGCGGTAGGCGTGCGAACGTCTACTAATACGATCTCCTGCTTTAGCCGATCTGCGTCGTTGTCGTCGTAGATGTAGCCGTCACCGACTTCACGAATAATGGCGGTCAATCGTTCGAGTTCATTCTCATCAAAATGGTGATCTGAGATTGCTTTCGCAACGGCTTGCCCTCCCTCGCCAGACCACGTAGCCGGTTTTCCCCCATTGGCGAGCGACTGTCGCTTTAGTTCCTCCCACGCAGCACGAAAGCTCTCAGCTGAATTCACTGCGCGACTTGAATCAAACGTAAAGACCGGCCTCGTTGCCTGGCGTGCGGCGTCGCGACGTCTGTCAGTTTCAACTGTGTCAATCGTCGTGATGTCTTCCGGAGCAACTATGGTCCTGCTGACGACTTCACCTTCGCGGTAATCGATAGCAGTTGCGGACCAGTACGGATGGGTGAGCAGCAGCGTCGTCACTAATACGAGAAAACCGAAGCCGATCAGTAATCGCGTTCGAGGCGAAAGTGAGTAGAAAGGCTTGACGTAACGCGCCAGCGCGTCGCGCACTCTTGTGAAAGGGGTAGTGAAGTGGGGACGGAAGCCCATCTTATGCTATTCGCGTGATCCTGCTGCCTGTATGTTCGACCTCTGTAGAAAACGGAGTCAGAAAATCTTTCGCCAGGATTGCGCCCGCCTTATCGAGCAGTGGTTCAAGAGTTTCAGGTCGCGTCGCAGAAATCACAACTGTGTCGACTGAGTTGTGCGAAGCCAATTGCCGTTGAATTGCCTCAATCGTGTCACTTGACACGAGATCTGATTTGTTAAGGGCAATGATCGTGGGTATCTGGGTCAGGTGTAATTGCCCCAGGATTCTCTGCACCGACTCCACTTGCTGCGACCAGCGAGGATTTGCGGCATCAACCAGGTGAATCAGCAGGTTACTATCACTTATTTCCTCGAGTGTGGCTCGGAATGCTGAGAGCAGGTCGGCCGGCAAATCACGGATAAATCCAACCGTGTCATTGATGACTACTTCCTGGTCGCGCGGCAACCTAAGGCGGCGCGAGGTTGGATCCAATGTGGCAAACATTCGCTGCTCAGCGAGAATTTTACTGTTTGTGAGAGCATTTAGAAGCGTCGACTTGCCCGCGTTTGTGTAGCCGACAATGGAGATGACAGGAAGTTCACGCCGCGAACGACTTTTGCGACGTTCGTGTCGCCGTTGACGCTGGAGGGAGATCTCTTTCTCTAACCGATTGATTCGATCGCGCACGCGACGTCGATCAGTTTCCAGTTTCGTTTCACCAGGCCCTCGGCCACCGATACCTCCTGCGAGTCGTGAAAAGGCCGAATTCTGACCAGCAATCAACCGGGGTAACAGATACTTCAGCTGGGCCAGCTCGACCTGGATCTTTCCTTCTCGCGATTGGGCACGCTGAGCAAAGATGTCGAGGATCAATTGGCTACGATCGATCACCTTGAGGTCTGTTGCTTCGGAAAGAGAGCGCACCTGCGCAGGCGAAAGATCTTGATCAAAAACAAGCATGTCAGCGCCGAGTTGCAGAGCTCGAATAAACAACTCATCCAGTTTGCCGCGGCCTAACACCGTTCTCGGATCGATTGCGGGTCGCCTTTGAATAAGCGTGTCCTGCACAACGACACCCGCCGAGTTCGCAAGTTCGCGAAGCTCCTCCATCGACTCTTCCGCGTCAGAAATTGATCCTGTTGCTACTCCCACGAGGATCGTTCGATCACGCGCTTCCGCTCGACGTCCGGAGCGGCGATTTCGAGCCATTTCTTCTTCCAGCGAGTTGATCAACGAGAGGAAGTCCTGATCAAGCTGCGAAACCATTTTGGGTTCGAGGAAGGAATAATTTGGATTACGTGAATCGCCGAGCTCGCCGGCATGCAGAGGCAACAAGTGCGCGCAACGTACGACTCCAGGCAGTCCGTCTTCCGCATTCACGTCGATTGCAGCCATCAGGTCAAGCCGCAGGAGCGCAAGGTCTGTGAGGTCGTCCTGTGTGAGATCCTCGCCACGAAGGTGGGTGTGGATACAGCGCAAGCCTCGGAACCGTCCCTCAGCTACACGCACGCGTTTGAAGTCGGGAAGTTCGATCCTTCTATTGTCACCCACCATTACGTACTGGACGTGACCTTTGCGATCAATCAGAGCGCCTATCTGGCGGCGCGTCTCGTGAGAGAGTTCGCTTAGCTGCCTGGCGAATTCCGGACTTACGATCTGGTTAGCTTGAATTCGTCGCGAATAGAGCTTTTCGATTCGCCGGAGTTGATTAGGTTTTAGACCCAGGACGTTTCCTAATACGGTTGTGATGTTTACGAACCTCCTTGTTCTTTAAGACACACTAATAGAACGCTCAGACCAGAATGCAGCCGCGAGCATTTACAATTGGACGGTTGCGAGCGGGAAATATCGGACGCCTGGTAGGTATCAGTTATGTTGCTCTGCGATATCGCTTCGCTCAGTCGCTTGAGCATCAGAGTTTCGATCGTGCGCAACTACAAAAACCAGTTGTTAAGGCCATCAGTCCGCACGGGGCAACAACGCGGGCGAATTATAGCACACGATGTAGTGACCGGCGGCATGAGGAGCCCTGTGAGTACTGGTCAGTTTGCACTGGGAGCGCGGGCGTCTCGCC
>JBKPAC010000268.1:0-24441 GCA_046726175.1 Acidobacteriota bacterium | reverse complement strand
TCAGTTATCAGGTTTTAGGCGTCAAGCCGGGAAATAGGATCTAACGGTTCGCTCGACGCGATTGGGGAACAGAATTGCCCTAGGCTCGATCTTTTTGCTGCCGGACTGTTTCCTGCTGGCTCTCTTCCAAAGCAAAAGCCCGCCGTGCGCGATCTATGTGCTCACGCATCGCTTCACGCGCTTCGTCCGGCTTCTTCGCGCGTATTGCTCGATACACTGCCCGGTGCATGTCAAGAGCCTCGTTGAAATCGTGCGCTCGACCGATTGTGTCACGTCGTCGCTCGTACATAACGGCCGCTACCATCTCCACCAGGGTCGCCAGCGTAGGATTCCCTGACGCAGCGGCAACCGCGCGATGAAAGCCGATGTCGTGTACCAGAAACTGCTGCGGGTCCTCCAATGCCGCAAACATTTCGGCGATCTCTTCGGCCATAGTCGCCAGTTGGTCACCTGTCGCGCGCTCAGCTGCTAAACCAGCGGCTCCAACTTCGAGCACTGAGCGTGTCTCAAACATATGCTCAAAGCTAAATCCGTGAAGCGCCGCAAGTAGCCGCAAAGGCTCACTGTCGAGTACTGGTGGCCCATCGGAAATGAAGGTGCCCGCTCCCTGCCGTGACTTGAGCACCCCCATCGATATCAACGAACTAAGCCCCGAACGCAGTGACGGACGACTAATGCCAAGCTCCTTTGCTAACTCCCTTTCGGGGGGCAACCGGTCGCCAGGCTTCAAGTCCTGTCGCTTGATAAGCTCATACACACGCCCAACAACCTGCTCTGTCGTCTGACCCGAACGGAGGGGTTTTATGATCTTAAGCTTGGAACCCTTGAAATTGGTCATATCAATTTCGTTCGGAGCGCCGAACTTATAATACCAATTTTGAGCCTCGTCAAGTTTTTTATCGGATCTTTGACGAGGCTAGCGCTGCGGGAAGAGCTTTGCCAGGCGTTCGTTCATTATCAGGAAAGCACCCAAACCATGGAAATCATTGGTGTTTCTTTTTCGACCGAGGTAGTAAGCCAGGTCTCCGACGTTCGTCCCTTCGCAGATGTCAACGATATTTGTCAGTCCGTCGGGGCCCAGTGAAATCTTTGTTAGAACCCCTTCGTAGCCCTTTCGCGCGACTTTCAAATAGCGCTTGTCAACATAACCACGCCGCGCAGCGGTAGCGGTCACGTAGCTGTACATGCTCGAGCTGGAAGTCTCGAGCCAGTTGTCCGGATGGTCTCCTTTGTCGACGAGCTGGTACCAGAGGCCGCTATTCTTGTCCTGAAAGTTCGCCCAGGCTTCAACCAACTGCCGCAATTGTGAAATGAGCTGCCCGCGTTTCGGATGATTTTTGGGGAGAATATCGAGCGTTTCGACCAAGGTCATGCCGAACCAACCCATTGCCCGGCACCAGATGTACTTCGAATGCTTCGTGCCGGGTTCGATCCAGGTTGACGCGCCGCTTTCGTCATAGGCATGAAACATCAGGCGCGTCGCCGGATCATTCAAGTGGCTCGCGTATGTGATTAATTGCCTGGTCGCTTCGTCATTCGCGTACGTGCTGTCATTGAATGCCCGCCCGTAGCGAATTAGAAATGTCATAGACATGAACACTCCGTCGCCCCAAAGCTGCCACTCACGACTCTTCGAATTAGCGTGCCAGAAGCCTCCGTCGCTGGTTCGAGGATAAGTATCGAAACGTTTCCTGATCTTCTCCGCCGCGAGTTTGTACTTTGTATCCTTCGTTTCGTGGTAAAGAGCCAGCATCAGATTTCCCGGCAGCATGCTGTCCAGATTCTCAAACTTAATCTCAACAACCTTCCCTTCTGCATTGGTATTGGTAACGGTACCGGAAGCATCGACGTGTGAATCGATCCAATCCTTGATGTACTGCAAATAACGCGGATCGTGTGTACGTTTCCACACGAGGTACTGTCCCCACAGAAACAGCGATTTTGCATATCCCCAGCTGCCCAGATCCTTGGCAGTGGGAAAGCGCTTCATCGTCGACTCGACCATCGCGCGCGACCAATCAGTCTTCGCGTTTCGCTCGGACGTCGGCTTGAGATTGGAACCAGATGAAGCTTCCAATCGAACACTGCGATTTGCTGCAAAAATGCGGATATTTACGGTAAATACTAGAACCGTAAGAACCGTAGCGACTCCGAGTTTCCGCGCCGTTTTCATCAATTGACCTCCGTAACTAGCAGAGCTAAGCGCAAACCATTTGCGCGTAATAGTGCTCCTGGAATACGCAAAAGAAGTTCCGACTTTCTTTGCGCTACTCTGGTTGAGCAACACGAACGAGACTAAAAGCTGACATGCTATTGACCGCTGTGCTACCTTAATGGCCCCAAGGAAAACGCTGTGGCAGTCGTAATCGTCGCTTGATTGGTTGGATCCGCGATGCGAGTCAACAAAACTAGCGGTCCAAAAAAGGTTAGCGGCGTCTTAAATGGTCTTACCAGTATTTGTCTGAAGTGCGAACAATATGAACGACCTGATGCGTTGTCAAGATTTTTTCTGAGTCCCGTTCGCGTTATGCGCCGCTCGATACCCAATCCAGGAGAAATTCAATGAGCAAGTCTAATGACCGGGAAGACAATCAATCGACTCCTCCAGATCCAAGTCGCAGGCGGTTTCTAAAAGGAGTCGGAATCGCCGGCGCGACTGCCGCTGTGGCTGATTCGCTCTGGTTAGAAGCTCAGGCCGCAGAAAAGGAAAAACAGGCGGGCCGAAGTCTTTCTGGAAACATTCCTTTGACGCTTGATGTCAACAACCAGAAGCGGACCGTAAATGTCGAGCCGCGTACCACGCTTCTCAACGCACTACGAAATCACGTTCAGCCCAACGTGACTGGTCCAAAGGTTGTTTGCGATATGGGTACTTGTGGCGCGTGCACCGTGCTCCTCAATGGCAAGCCGGTGTACTCATGTCTCGTTCTCGCCGTCGATAGTGTGGGTAAAAAGATCACAACCGTTGAAGGGCTAGGCAATCCTGAAACAATGAATCCAGTCCAAAGCGCATTCGTTGAGAAGGATGCTTTGATGTGCGGCTTTTGCACGCCCGGATTCGTCACAACCATTTCAGCTTACCTGAAAAAGAATCCGAACCCCACGCTCGCTGAAGTTCGCGAGGCGTGCAAGGGAAACTTCTGTCGCTGCGGCACCTATCCACGCGTCTTCGAAGCAGCACTTGCTGCAGCTAAAGTTGAAACAACTCGCGCCGACTAATTTTTTATTGAGAGGGATCTCATGCAACAAGCACCGGCTAAGAAAAAGAAGAAGGTCAGAGTGCCTCGTGTCGTGAATGGCATCGAGACCATGGTTGAGATTGAGGTCGATGAGGATAGTGGTCCAGGTTGGGGACCGAACAATAAACACACTTTGCTCAACCACCATTTGACGCGGGTAGATGGACCCTTGAAGGTGACAGGCGTCGCGCAGTACACCTACGACAAGACTGTTGCCGGAATGCTTTATGGGAGGGTCCTTCGCTCGCCCCATGCTCACGCGCGCGTCGTAAATATCGACCTATCGGCTGCCCGAAATATCAATGGCGTCAAAGCGATCCTGAGTCTTGCCGACTCGATCCAGCCAGCTGCCGACGGAACCAAAAGAGATTTCATCGTCCATTTTGCGGGTGAGCCCGTTGCTGCTGTCGCAGCTATCACTCCGGAGATCGCGGAAGATGCTATCCGCGCTATTAAGGTCCAGTACGACGTTTTGCCGCACGTCGTCACCCCCGACGACGCGATCAAAGACAACGCTCCGAAGGTTTTCCCCGAAGGCAATATCAAACCGCGAGATAGTCAAGGTTACGCGACGAGAGTCATGGCAGCATTTGCCACGTGTGATCTTGTCTTCGAATCTGAATATCGAACTCCGGTGATTCACCATTCCAGTCTCGAGACACACGGTCACATGGTCGACTTCACAGGTGGCGGCACTGCGAAGGTCTACGCTTCAACTCAAGGGACATTTACGATTCCGGGCGACGCTGCCAAAGAGCTCGGACTCAAAGAAAGTGATGTCGTCGCGATTGTCGAGCACATGGGAGGCGGCTTCGGTTCTAAGTTCGGAATCGGCATCGAGGGAATGCTTGCCTGCAGGCTGTCAAAACAAGCGAAGGCGCCGGTCAGATTAATGCTCACTCGTAAAGATGAGTTCTTGCTTGCGGGTAATCGTTCGGGTTCATGGCAAAAGTTCAAAGCCGGTGTTAACAAAGACGGAAAACTGATCGCACTTCAGAGTCTTCAGTATCAACTCGGCGGACTCGGCGATGGCTCGCAAGCCGGACAGCCCTACATCTACACCGCTGCGAATTCGTACCGCGAGCGTTACTCGATTCTTACCAACCAGGATTCGTCACGTGCGATGCGCGCTCCGGGACATCCGCAAGCTAGCTTTGCGATCGAGTGTTTGATGGATGATCTGGCAGCAAGAATCGACATGGATCCGCTCGAGTTTCGCAAAAAGAATCTGCGCGATCTTGTCTACCACCGGCAGCTCGATCGAGGTGCGCGTGAGATCGGTTGGAGTCGACGCAACAAGACTCCGGGCGGTGGCGCTGGTCCATTGAAACGTGGCATCGGCTGCGCTGTTGGCACCTGGGGTGGTGGTGGAAACAACCAGTGCAAAGTCGATGTAACGATTTCGCGAGATGGCTCGGTTGTCGTGGCTTGTGGCACACAGGATTTGGGAACCGGCACGCGTACCTTTACTCGCGCGATCGTAGCTGAAGAGCTCGGGCTGCAAATAAAGGACGTTGTAGAGAAGATCGGCTACTCGAACATGGGTTCAGCCAACGCTTCAGGAGGATCAACCACGTCAGCTTCGCTCTCTCCGTCGGTCAAGGACGCAGCATACAAAGCTCGAATGGCAATGGCTGAACGAATTGCGCCGTTGCTCGGAGATGCGAAACCCGACTCCATCACATTCGCGGATGGCAACGTCAGCGGTGGCGGTAAGACGATTTCATGGAAACAGGCCGCGGCCGCGCTCCCTGCCGCCGGCATTACCGCGCGCGGCGAATGGCGCTCTGATCTTCAGGCCAGCGGCGTTCACGGAGTTTGCTTCGCCGAAGTCGAAGTTGATGTCGAAACCGGACATGTTCGGCCGATCAAGATGGTCCACGTCCAGGACATCGGCCTGCCGCTCAACCGCCTTGCGATAGAGAGTCAGATTAACGGAGGGATGATCCAGTCGCTTGGAATGGCTCTTTATGAAGGTCGGGTTATGGACAGTAGTCTCGGCATTCAAGTCAACCCGAGTTTCATGGATTACAAGCTGCCGGGATGTCTTGAGATACCTGAGCTGGTTGCGCTCATCGACGATGAAGACAAACGCGAAGCCGTAATTGGCGTAGGTGAGCCCGCAATCATTCCCTCGGTCGGAGCGCTGGCCAATGCTGTTTTCAATGCCTGCGGTGTTCGCGTGCGAGAGCTGCCGATTACGCCTGACAAGATCTTGATGGGTTTAATGAACGAGAGGAAAACGGCATGAAAGCGTTTGAATGGACCAACCCCGCGAATGTCAATGAGGCGGTGCAATTGCTTGCGAGCCAGGCAACTGACATCGATGAAGCTCCTCGACCCATTGCCGGTGGGCAAGATCTGCTTACCACAATGAAGGAGTACACATCGCGTCCATCCCGACTGGTAAACCTAAAAAGCATCCGCGGCCTAGATCGAATCGAAGGCGACGCTCGCAAAGTTCTGACGATCGGCGCGTTGGTGACCTTGACGCAGCTCGAGGAACACAGGGTCATAAAATCCGCTTTCCCAGGCCTTGCTGAGGCTGCTCATTCGGTCGCGACTCCGCAGATTCGCAATCTGGGTACCATCGCCGGCAATCTTTGCCAGCGGCCGAGGTGCTGGTACTTCCGACTTGAGGAAGTGATTTGTCTGAAGAAGGGTGGTTCGGAGTGTTATGCCGCGACCGGCGAGAACAAATACAACGCGATCATTGCTGGTGGTCCATCGTTTATTGTTCATCCGTCTGATCTTGCGCCCATGCTCATTGCACTCGGGGCCAGCGTTTCCGTTACAGGTCCGCAAGGCAAGCGAGTAATTCCGCTCGATAAATTCTTTACATTACCATCCGAGGGAAATGTTCGCCGTGAAAACGTTCTGAACAACGACGACATCATCACGCAGATCCAGGTTCCGGCGTCACCATTTGCTGCGCACTCGACTTACTTGAAGTTCAAGGAACGCGACTCGATGGATTTCGCTTTGTCTGCTGTGGCCGCTGCTGTCGATCTCCTGCCGGACAAGACAGTGAAGCAAGCACGAATCGTACTTGGTGGCGTCGCACCGATTCCGTGGCGTGTTCCGGCAGCCGAACAATACCTGGCCGGCAAGAAGCTCGATTCAGGAGTCTTGAATGAAGTCTCTCGGATTGCACTCAACGAGGCAGAGCCACTCGAGAAAAATGCGTACAAAGTGCCACTGACGCAAACGCTCGTTCGTCGCGCGCTCACGAAGGTTGCGGGCACAGCTTGAAACGCTCCGTGTTTTTCGTGCCTCCGTGGTGTTGTTTTCCGACTAGAACGGCACCACGGAGACACGGAGGTCACGGAGAAGTTAGGAGAAATCACAATGCCGGAAGAATCATCGAATGCTACTGAGACGAACCCCACCGTACTTCAATCCCGATTCTGTGGCTCTCTGCGGTCAAAGAAGTTTTTCATGCTCGATACGGTGGCAACCAGCGCCGATCAGTACCTGGATGCGAGTAACCACTGCTGGTGTCGCGAAACACAGCAAGTGATTGGGCCCGACGGCGGTCGCGTTCATCCTGATCAGTGTGGAAGCTCGCGCTCCTGTTACAGTTCTGCCATTTGAGTGTGTATCATAGGATCGAATTTCATGCGGAGGGTGAGGAAATGCGTAGAATCCTAATCGCGGCACCGGTGATCCTTTTATTCGTAGCTGCCCTGGTATTTGGTACCCATGCGGAGAATGTGAGCCTTCGCGGCGACTATGTCGAAGTTCGTACTGCCAGCGTGTTCGCAGGCGCGTGTCATTACAATGGGGAACTAACGACGACGGGACGCGAGGCAATGATGGCCTGGAACGTTACGTCCGGGCAGTGGCAGGGTGTCGATCTAACCGGAGTAAAGGTTTTCGCGATAGTGAGCGCTGAAGCCAATCTCTCGGAGAAGAACGCCGCGCGGCGCTCTGAAGTGATTATCGATTCGAATGCCTCACGAACTCAGTCGATGGCAATTCTTAATGCACTCAAAGAGAAGTATGCCGCTTCATTAGGCAACATCGTAGCTGTGCGCACTGCCCCGATTAGTTTCATACGAGCGGGACGAACCTTCGCCGTAGCGGCAGATGATGCGGCGATCAACGTCGAAGCGATGCCAAACGATCTCTGCTGCAAGATGCCGAACCTGGTTTGGTATGCACCGCTGGTGTCTCTCGAGAACCGAAAAGTCGGTTACACCACAAAAGCTTTGTACGGCGGCGGTGAAGTTTGTGAGCCGTGGCAAAGATCAGGCGAGAACAGCGCGTTCTACGGAAGCTTCTCGTTGTAAAAAATTAGCCGCGAATTTACGCGGATGGACGCGGATCAGAGGAATTAACGAGCGAAGGTTCGAACCTAAGATCGAGCGAGAAAGGTCGGAAGCAGAACCCTCAGCTCATTAAACCCTCTGCTCCGCGTCCATCCGCGTAAATCCGCGGCTAATTTTTTCTCCACGTACTCAATCCCTGAACAAAACCCGATACTCTTTTCTTGCCACCAATTTCACGCGGACCGTTTCATCATCAGCGGCCGCAAGTGCTACTCGCTTTCCGTTCTCTCTAATCGACGAGATCTGCTGGCCGCGCGGTGCTCTTAATTTGAACGTGCCAGTGGTGCCAGGCGTCAGACGAGCTTCCGTTGGTTTTCCGCTCTTCCAACTAAGATCAACTCCCAGGTTACCGCGCGCGCGGAGACCTTTTACAAAACCGTCAGACCACGCTTTTGGTAACGATGGCAGAAAGCTGACCTCGCCGGCATGACTCTGTAACAGCATCTCGGCGATTCCTGCGGTGCCGCCAAAATTTCCGTCAATCTGAAAAGGCGGATGGTTGTCGAGAAGGTTCGGCAACGTTGATTTGGCGAGCAGCGCCACTATGTTCTCATGAGCAAGATCACCTTCTTCCAAACGTGCCCAGAAGTTGATGATCCATGCACGGCTCCATCCTGTGTGACCACTTCCCGCTTGTAACCGCCGCTCTAGTGACACACGCGCAGCACGAGCCAGTTCGGGAGTTCCTCGCAGCGTGATCTGATTGTCAGGAGAAAGGGCAAAAAGATGCGAGATATGACGATGACCCGGTTGCGGTTCGTCATAGTCCTCAAGCCATTCCTGCAGTTGTCCATGCTTGCCAACCTTTAGCGGAACGAGACGCGCGCGTGCCGCAAGCAAACGCTCACGAAACTCGGCATCCAAACCCAGCAGCTTGCTCGCTTCGATCACACGGCTAAACAGCGCATCAGCTATCTCAGTGTCCATCGTTGGCCCCATACAGAGTTTTACCGCCTGACCGTCAGGACCGAGATACTGATTCTCAGGTGACAGCGATGGACCAGTGACCAAACGACGCTTCCCGTCATCCACCAGGTAATCGAGTAGGAACTCCGCAGCCTCTTTCAACACCGGATATGCTCGCAGCCTTAGGAACTTTTCGTCGCGCGTGAAGTCGTAGTGATCCCACAGATGCAAACTGAGCCAAGCGCCTCCCATTGGCCAGATTCCGGCATGCACACCATCAATAGGGACAGCATGACCCCAAAGATCAGTGTTGTGGTGAATGACGAATCCACGAGAGCCGTACAAATTCTTAGCCACTCGACGACCATCCTCCCGCGCGTTTTCAAGCAGATCAAACACAGGCTCGTGCAGTTCTGAAAGATTGCACACCTCCGCAGGCCAGTAGTTCATCTCCGTATTGATATTGATTGTGTACTTGCTGTCCCAGGACGGTTGCATTTGATCGTTCCACTTACCCTGAAGATTCGCAGCCAAGCTTCCAGGTCGACTGCTCGCAATGAGCAAATAACGCCCAAAGTGGAAGTGGAGAACTTCCAGCGAGTGGTCTGTCGAGCCCGCTTGCACGCGCTTGAGACGTTCATCCGTGGGAAGGTTTGAGTAATTGGAAGATCCCAGATTGAACTCAACACGTCGAAACAGATCCTGGTGATCGGCAACATGAGCTGAGCGGAGCTGTGGGAATGGCTTTCTCGACGAGGCAATAGTCCGACGGCACTTTGCGGCTGGATCCTGCTCGCGGAAGTTGGTCGCGGCGGCGAAGAGTAGCGTTACGGAGTCTGCTCGTTCTACATGAACATTGCTATCGTCGACGTGCGTGCTGGAGAGCGGCCCCTCGGCGAAAGCTTGCAACGCGCCATGGAATTTGACACCTACCTTCCTCTCAAGCTGGTGGCGTTCCCCTCTTGCGATCGCTTCGCCTTCGATGATCACGAGATCAGGCTTCATAGTCCGTGTTTGACTGTCTTGCTCTCGCGTGAGTGTTGTCGAGAGTGATAATCCTCCGGCCTTTCTGCTGCACAAACGAATAACGAGTACCTGGTCAACGGCTGATGAAAAGATTTCACGAGTGAACAGCGAGCCGCCGGCACGGTAACTGACGCGAACGATGCCAGAATCTAGATCCAATTCTCGATGGTATTCTTGTACATCCTCATGGCCGCGAAAACGAATCAGCAAATCGCCCAGTGGTTGATAGGGCGGCATGCGCCTGGTCGTACAGATCATTGTTCGGTCAGCGAGTGCTTCAGCTTCTTTTGGCTTGCCGGCAAACAGCAGTCGACGCACTTCTGCAAGGTTGCGAAAGCCCTCAGGATTGTTTCGATCGCGTTTTTCCCCGGCCCAGATAGTGTCTTCATTGATCTGAATTCGCTCTGAACCAGTACCTCCAAAGACCATTGCTGCAAGACGGCCATTGCCGATTGGCAATGCTTCATTCCAGTTAGCGGCTGGCTGGCGATACCACAGCCGCAGATCTGAGGATTGCCAGTCGGACGTTTGGAGGTGATATCGCTGTGCTGCGAACAATTGCGTTCGCGCCAGCAACCCTGCGGCTGATGCAAGGAGAAAGTTTCTTCGATTCATGGCATCCAAAGATAGTGGAGTGTGAATAGCGAATCACAATGATGAAGACCAATTGATCTCTGCGCAAGATAAAAAACTTCAATTGTTGCGCAGTGACTGAATAGTTGCTCGAGAAGTTGCAATCGCATAGTTGAACCGATTACGCCTATCCTTACCACGGAACCGTAGCGCGGTAGCGTCGGGTCCTACTGTCGCAATGCACGACCCGAGTGATGAAGGTGGACCCGATGCTACCGCGAACGGTTCTGTGGTTGACTCTGCGCAAACGCCATTAGAATTATCAGATACCTCGCCTTGCCACGTTCAAACGCAAAATGCTATAAGCCCTAACCTTCGCAGACGTTCCCCTCTGCTAAGACCGATTATCAATTCTGACAATTTGAGGTGCACCTTCATGCGCTCTTGTGCTGTCTGGCGGCTCTCTATCAATACCTCGGTCTTAATTCTCATTTCTTTTACCCTTCCGCTGGCCCAACAAAAGATGGCCGACCTGCGGAAAACTGCATTGAAGTCCACTACGCCCTCCGACGAGATCGTTCGCATCGATATAGACAAAGACGGCAAACCTGACATCGTCGAGCGTTGGTGGAACGGAAAACGCGTGCGCTGGCTGGATGAGAACGGAGACCTTCTCCCGACTGACACGCGCGGAGATCAGGTAGCTGATGTCCTGCAAGTGGACAAGAACGGAGACGGTCTGTACGACGGGCCGCTCGACATCAATATCAAATGGGCCGACAACGACGGCGATGGCAAACCGGATCTCGAGGCTTTTACCACTCAGCCTCCATCATGGTCCACCGACAACTGGAGCGCCAGTGAATCACACTGGATGGTTTTCATAGACGTGGAAAAAGATGGCGTGCTTGGATGGCTCGATTGGGAAAAGTATGACTTTGGCAGCGCCAATTGGGATTACACCGGAACGTGCGACTGGTTGCCCGATTACAACGGTGACGCCGTCTTCCTCAAAGTTCACCGGCCGCCTCAGTCGCTTCCCGATCCAAGACTCAACTGGGAGAACCCGTTCGCCTTTTTCGATTTTGATGGCGACGGTCTAAGCGAGATGGCCATGCGCTGGCTCGATCCTGTTCCTCCGCTCGACAAGGACAAAACGAATTTGTCGGGTGTTCTTAATGAAGCTTTTCTTACGTTCGACATCGACAACGATTCTTCGAAAGGTAACGAGACTGACTACGACATGTCGTTGCGCGGCTTTGGTGGACCAGGTGTGCCGTACCGCAACTTTGTTCACAAGTATCCGGCGCTGAAAGGTAATCCCAAGTTCGACGCGTGCTTTCAGTGGAATAACTGGCGACAAATCGACGAGCTCATGTACATGCCTCATGACAAGAGTTATGACGCGTTCTTCAATGCTCGTTGGGCGACGATGTATTTCGTGTTTGACGAAGACGACGACGATCATCGTTGGGAACGGGTCGAGATGTACTATCCGATGCATGGCTTTGGTGGTCCGAAGGACGTCGACATCTATTCGACGAAACGCTGGCGCCGAAGCAACTACGCCGAGCAGAACATGGTCGCGCCGGACCAACGTCCCGGAATAATGGGCCATCCGCAAGCGGACACACTCGGGGATCGCGGTGAATTCGACGAAGACAATTCCGGCGGCGGCAAACTCTACATTGGCTTGTTCGATCGGAAACTCCACCTGGCAGGTGCTGAGTGGGGCGCGTGGCTGGTTGATAAAAATGCCGAGTTTCATGGAGGAGTTAAGACGCCTTCGCCAAAACCGCTCGCTCCGAAGGTAGAAGAAGTGGTTAAGTACACCGACTCTGATAACAACGGATTCCTTGACACCGTGGAATATGACTACGATGGTGATCGCAAGATCGACTTCCGCTTCTCTTTGCTGGATTACATAACCGCTGATCAACCGCATCCGGATGTTACTCAATTACTCGACACTCACAAGTTAGGTTGGAAGGGGCTGAATGCCGTCTTCACGAGCATGGCCAACGAGTCGTGGCAGGAGGCGTTGATGGTCTATCGAGCAGCCTGGCGTCGGGGTCTGACTACCCCTGAGATTGATAAGCTCTCATCGGCATCTTCAATTGGCGAGCGATATGATCACGGCTACTGGTTAAAGGAGAAGGTGTTCAGGCTGATCAGGATGCAATTGGCGGACGCGAAGAAAAAGGAGCCTGGACGATCTAAAGATCTTGGAGTACTGGAAGCAGACCTTGCGCGTCTCTACTACACGGGACAATTTCAGGAGTACGTGCGCCGTATCGCGGAGGTACCAGGTCGCTAGAGTTCACTAAGTTTTCGGCGGCAAGGCACGCCGTGAGGTGTTATGTTTATAGCGCATGAAAGGTACAACGTTCGCACTCCTTTTGGAGTGCCATGTCTGTTTAGTCCAGCTTGCCAGTAATACATTGTTAGCAACTAACGATAATGTATGAAGATGGCACTCCCAAAGAAGTGCGAGACATCGGCGGGCTATAAACTTCACACTCCTAAAAGGAGTGCGAGACCAGGCACAATTGCTTAATAACGAGCGCGGATTGCATCGGCGAACTTCCATGTCCTACAAAGACAAAGTCACAATCATCACTGGTGGAACTAAAGGTATCGGCAAAGGTTGCGTGCAAACGTTTGTCGCGGCTGGAGCCAAGGTCGTATTTTGCGCGCGCAATCAGGACGAAGGCGACGCCGTTGCGGCAAAAGTAAACTCTCGCGGGCCCGGCGAAGCACGTTTCGTGAAATGCAATGTGTCGAAAACGGAAGAGCTCCAGCAATTGATCGAGGATACGGTTAAGACTTATGGCCGCCTCGATTGTCTTATCAATAACGCCGGATGGCATCCACCTCATCACCCAATAGACAATTTTTCAGTTCAGGACTTTCGCGATCTACTGGAGCTGAATGTCATCAGCATCTTTGCAGCCTGTAAGTTTGCTTTACCACACCTCCGCAAAACGAAGGGCAACATCATCAATCTTTCCAGTCTCGTCGGCAGCATGGGCCAGTTGTACGCAGTTACTTACGTCGCGACAAAAGGAGCCATCACTGCTTTTTCGAAAGCGCTGGCGATCGACGAAGCCGAACATGGTGTTCGCGTCAATTCGGTATCACCTGGAAACGTCTACACGCCGTTATGGCAGGAAGCAATCGACGCGGCTCCAGATCCAGTCGAATGCAAAGAGGCAGGTGAAGCCGCACAACTCATGGGACGTATGGGGACGATTGAGGAGGTGGGAAAACTCTGCCTGTTCATTGCAGCCGAAGCAACCTTCACGACAGGAGTGGACCACATCATCTCCGGAGGAGCAGAGCTCTCGTACGGACGCAAGAGCAGAGTCAGCTAAACTTGTAGGTGAGTCCCTCCGGGGGCGCCCTGCCTTCGTGCACGAGCACAATCGTAACCAGGGGCGCCCACGCAGGGACGCCCCTACAAGGTGTTCGTCCGCAGTCCTTTTGCCACTCTTAGAAATGCCTTTGCAGCGTGAGACAAACTGGCGCCTCTCCGATAGATCAATTGCAGTCGTCGTTCGAACCTCATTTCGGGAACGGTCAGAGCAGCTATCTGCCCGCGCTTGATCTCAGCTTCCGCAGTTAAGCGCGGTACGAGAGCGACACCCATTCCCTGCTCGACAAGCCGCTTGATGGCTTCGAGCGTTGGCATCTCCATCGAGATGTTTAGTGGCGTCTTGTATTTTTCGAAAGTACGAACCACGCGCTCGCGATACGGCGACGCTACGTTGTGAGCGATGAAGGATTCCGCTCCCAACTCGCGAACAGACACCGTTTCTTTTTCAGCCAGAGGATGATCCTTTGCCACAATCAGTGTCAGCTCATCCATGACCACGGGCATCGAGGCAATGGCGGGTTCGGTAGGTTTGAACGAGACCACACCTATCTCCACTCCTCGGCCTAAAACTTCAGACGCAATTCTGCTGGCAAGACTTCTCTTAACCTCGACCTTGATATGCGGATGCCGAGCTCTGAAGACCGCCAGCACCGGCAACAGATACATCACCGTGTACTCATTGGCACTAAGCGACAGCTTACCGTGCTGAAGATCCTTCAGCTCTCTGATGGCGGTGTGAGCATTTTTTCGCAGATTCAGCATCTGCTGAGCGTACTCAAGCAGCACTCGTC
The DNA here is from genome assembly GCA_046726175.1 of Acidobacteriota bacterium. Classification (GTDB taxonomy): domain Bacteria; phylum Acidobacteriota; class Blastocatellia; order Pyrinomonadales; family Pyrinomonadaceae; genus PSRF01. The sequence goes on along the minus strand of JBKPAC010000268.1, from coordinate 10,199 downwards.
CGCTCGCCGTAAGGGTGCCGTCCTTTGAAGATCGGTCGAAAAGTGGCTCGCCCAACTCGCTCTCGAGCCGTCGGATTGCCTGGCTGATGGCAGGTTGCGTTCGGTGGAGGGCCTGGGCCGCGCGTGAAAAGCTCTGCTCATTTGCTACTGCCACCAGCACTTCCAGCTGATTTACGTCCAAATGGGGAACCTCCCGACCTTATGAGTCTCCGAAGTCGCGGTTATCGTATCACATGAACTTATGATTATATAAAGATTATAACTTTGACTTGCGGCTGTCTGGGTCGTTAGCATGGTCAGGCGTATTCCCCTGCGCAGAGGAGAAACGATGGACCGTCAAAGAATCGCCATATTCGACACGACGTTGCGGGACGGTGAGCAGTCCCCAGGCTGTTCCATGAACCTCGATGAGAAGGTGCGAATGGCCCGCCAGCTCGAAACGCTTGGCGTCGACGTCATCGAAGCCGGTTTTCCAATTGCTTCGGAAGGCGATTTTGTCGCCGTGAAAGCAGTGGCGGCCGAATGCCGTTCTGTGCAGGTAGCGGCGCTGTGCCGCACGTCCGAACAGGATGTGATTCGCGCCGCGGAAGCTTTGAAGCGAGCTGCCCGCCCACGCATCCATACTTTTGTAGCCACGTCGGACATTCACCTCGAACATAAGTTGCGAAAGACTCGACGAGAAGTAATCCAGATGACGCGTGACGCGGTGAGCCTCGCGCGAAACTTTGCGGAAGACGTCGAGTTCTCAGCAGAGGACGCTACGCGCAGCGATATTGAGTATCTTTGCGAAGTACTGGCGACAGCGGTTGAAGCTGGAGCCTCAGTTCTGAACGTGCCAGACACCGTGGGTTACACAACTCCAGCAGAATTTTCCCATCTGGTCCAAACTGTAAAGGAGAGAGTCGTAGGTGACAGGGCGGTTACCATCAGCGTTCACTGCCACAACGATCTTGGACTGGCAGTAGCTAACAGTCTCGCCGCGATCGAGGCAGGCGCTCGGCAGGTTGAGTGCACGATTAATGGAATTGGAGAGCGTGCTGGAAATGCCTCGCTCGAAGAGATTGTGATGGCGTTGCATGTTCGCGCGGATCGACTGCCGTTCGAAACTGCAATCCAAACACGCGAGCTTTACCCTGCAAGCCAACTGCTTTCTGCCATCGTCGGCTTTGACGTGCAGCCAAACAAAGCGATTGTCGGTCGAAATGCTTTCGCGCACGAGGCGGGCATTCATCAGCACGGAGTAATCAACAATCCACTCTGCTACGAAATCATGACTCCCGAGTCGGTGGGCGTGCCGGCAAATTCTCTTGTGCTCGGCAAACACTCGGGACGGCATGCGCTGTCACTGCGCTATGCTGAACTGGGGTTCAACCTCAATGTAAAAGATCTCAATGCAGCTTATGTGAGCTTTACTGCTCTTGCGGACCGCAAGAAGCGGATCTATGACCAGGACCTCATTTCTCTACTTGGCCCACCCGCGAAAACCCACAATGAAAAGCCGCTTTATGAGAGCACCAAAATAATGAGTACAACCAGCGGGGCTGTGAGTTAAGAACCCGCAAAACCTTCCAAGGGAACAATTTTCCATGAGAATCAAGATCACAGTTCTTCCAGGGGATGGAATTGGCCCTGAAGTCACGAACGAAGCCGTTCGTGTGCTGCAGACAGTAGCCAGTTTTCAGGGACACCGGTTTGATTTTGAGGAGCATTCAATCGGCGCCGAAGCGATCAGGAAGTTCGGGTCGCCGCTACCTCCGTCAACGTTGGACGCATGCCTCAGCAGCGATGCTGTCTTGTTAGGTGCAGTTGGATCACCTGACTGCGACGGGTTGCCGGCGCATCAGCGTCCCGAAGCCGGTTTATTGCTTTTGCGGCGCGCGCTCGGCGGTTATGCGAACCTGCGACCCGCGATCTCGCATACGGCCATCTCAGACTGTTCTCCGCTGCGTCCTGAAGTCGTTGAAGGGTCGGATATTCTTATTGTTAGAGAGTTGTTGGGTGGCCTCTATTTCGGAGAACCACGTGGAGTTGCAGAGGAGAATGCGGCGCTAAATACTATGCGCTATTCGGTCGAAGAGATCGAAAGAGTGGCCCGAGTAGCTTTCGAACTCGCGCAGAACCGTCGCGGCAAAGTCACTTCAGTAGACAAAGCAAATGTGCTCGAGACATCTCAGCTCTGGCGAAGCGTCGTTACGAACGTAGCTTCAGACTATCCCGGTGTCACGCTCGATCATCTATATATCGATGCATGCGCGATGCATCTGATCAGCAATCCCAAACGATTCGACGTTATACTGACTGAGAACTTATTTGGAGATATTCTTTCGGACGAGGCTGCGGTCATTACGGGCTCACTCGGAATGCTGGCTTCGGCGACGATCGGTGGAGAAGTAGGGCTATACGAACCAGTGCATGGTTCAGCGCCGGATATTGCGGGCCAGGGTATAGCAAATCCTTTTGGAGCCATCGCTTCAGCTGCCCTGCTGCTGCGGCATTCCGCGCAACTCGAGCAGGAGGCGTGTGACATCGAGGACGCCATTAATGTCGTGATTGAATCGGGGTACCGCACTCCGGACATCGTTGGAAACGGAATGGGCCAGATGGCAACAACGAGTGAGATCGGAGAATTGGTTTCAGACGCATTCGCTGAGGTCGTCGACCTGCGACATGCCTATCATGCGGTGTAGTTGTCAGTAGTCAGTTGTCCGTGTTTCCGGATGTTCGTGTTATTTCGTGTCCTCGTTTTCCTGTAATTTCGTGGATCGTCGCGTCGAGAGAAAAACCGATCCACGAAAAAACACAAAAGAGAAGACACGAATCAACACGAACGCTGCCGACTGACTGACTACGGACCACTACGAAGAAATATGCAAACTTTATTCGGCAAGCTTTGGGAGGCTCACATCGTCAGGGAAGCGGCGGGTGAGCCGTCACTGCTGTATATCGATCTACATCTGGTCCATGAAGTCACTTCACCTCAGGCGTTCGAAGGTCTGCGCCACGCCGGCAGAACTGTACGCCGTCCTGATCTAACCGTAGCGACTGTCGATCACAACGTACCAACGACTTCCCGCGCTCTTCCAATCGCAGATCCGATTGCGGCAAATCAGATTGAGACACTCAGGCACAATTGTGCTGAGTTTGGTATTCGCTTGTTTGACCTTCATTCGGCTGAGCAGGGCATTGTTCACGTAATTGGGCCTGAGCTGGGATTGACTCTTCCCGGTATGACCATCGTTTGTGGCGACAGCCATACGAGTACGCATGGGGCGTTTGGCTCGTTAGCCTTCGGCATTGGGACTAGCGAAGTGGAACATGTTCTGGCAACCCAATGCCTGCCGCAGAACACGCCTAAATCGATGCTCGTCAATATTGACGGCAGTCTTCCTTTCGGAGTCACAGCAAAAGATCTAGCCCTCGCAATAATCGGAACGATAGGAACGGACGGAGCGACGGGGTACGTAATCGAATACGCAGGCGAAGTCGTTAGGGCACTTTCAATGGAAGGCCGGATGACACTTTGCAACATGAGTATCGAAGCCGGTGCGCGCGCGGGAATGATCGCTCCAGACGAAACCACCTTCGCTTATCTAAAGGACCGCAAATTTGCTCCGACCGGTGATGATTGGGAACGAGCTGTTGCGTACTGGCGTACCCTACCAACTGACACGAACGCTTCGTTCGATCGCACAATCGAAATCGATTCGAACTCGCTGGAACCTTATGTCACGTGGGGCACTAGCCCCGGAATGGTTATTCCGATAACAGGAAGTGTTCCAGATCCCGCAGAAGCAATGAGCAACGCCGATCGAGAAGCTGCTGAACGCGCACTGCAATACATGGCGCTCTCTCCACGGACAAATATCCAGGACATCGCGGTTGATCGCGTGTTCATTGGTTCGTGCACCAATGCGAGGCTGGAAGACCTGCGCGCTGCCGCAAAAGTCGTTAAGGGGTACCACATAAGTAACTCGGTGAATGGCTTGATCGTTCCCGGCTCGCAGTCTGTAAAGCGCGCCGCGGAAGCGGAAGGCCTCGATCGAATCTTCAGCGAAGCAGGATTCGAATGGCGCGAAGCTGGTTGCTCGATGTGCCTGGGAATGAATCCGGACATCCTGCAACCCGGTGAACGTTGCGCGTCAACGAGCAATCGAAATTTTGAAGGACGTCAGGGACGAGGTGGGCGAACGCACCTTGTAAGCCCGATGATGGCGGCAGCGGCGGCGGTCACCGGTCATTTTACTGATGTCCGCGATTGGGAGTTTAGATAGATTGCCGGATGCAGCAGAACTCTGCTCCACAGAGATTATCGAGTACACGGAGAGAGGGGCTGGAAAAATTTTTTTCATTACCCTCTTTCGTAATCTGCGCAATCTGAGTAATCTGTGGATGGTTTCGGGCGCCGGCTGTACCGTTTTTCCAATTGCTCGTTTTTCGAGTTGGCCTCACGGCTTTCTTATTCGGTCTATCCGCTGCACAGCCGGCGCCCGAAACCGTGACTTCATGGAAGCTTGTTATGAACAAATTCCGAATCCATAACGGTTTGGTCGCTCCGCTGAATCGCGCGAATGTCGACACCGACCAGATAATTCCCAAGCAATTCTTAAAACGCATTGAGCGGACTGGTTTCGGGCAATTTCTGTTTTACGACTGGCGCTTTCTTGACGACGGTACTCCCAATCCCGCCTTTATCTTGAACGAGCCTCGATTCGCCGGTGCCTCAATCCTGGTAACGGGAAAAAATTTCGGGTGTGGGTCTTCTCGCGAACATGCTCCGTGGGCGCTTGCCGAGTACGGGTTCCGGGTAATCATTGCTCCGTCATTCGCCGACATTTTCTCGAACAATTGTTTGAAGAATGGTTTGTTGCCAGTTGTGCTTTCCGAGGCTGATGTCTGCGAAATAATCGAGCAAGCTGAAACCAGGCAAGGCTATCAACTTACCGTCGATCTCGAACGCAAACTTGTTTCAGATGAAGTTGGGTTTTCCAGGCCATTCTCGATCGATGAATTCCAACGCTACTGCCTGATGGAAGGCCTGGATGACATTGCGCTCACGCTGCGGCATGAGTTAGCAATTCGAGCGTTTGAATCTTCACACCAAGCGTGGAGAAGTTGAGCGATCCACGAAACTACACGAACTCGAGTAAAACCGTTTTTATCTCAGATCTCAGATCTCAGATCTCAGATCGTGTAATTTCGTGGATCGCTTTTTCCATTCCAACCCTGCTCAGTGACGCCGGTGCTAAGAGCGATCACTCACAAAGTCTCTCCACGAATCGCGGAATGCGAGCTTACCTTTCTTGACCGCGGTGAGATCGATTTTGAGCTTGCTGCACAGCAACACAATGATTACGAGTCAACGTTGAGCCGCCTCGGCGTTACGGTCACCAGCCTCAATGGAAACGAAGCTTATCCCGATGCTTGCTTCGTTGAAGACACGGCTATCGTGGTCGACGAGATTGCAGTCATCTGTAGTATGGGAGTAGCTTCGCGGCGTGGCGAGCCTGAATTGATCGCTCGCGAACTTGGGAAGTATCGCAAGTTGGCTAAAGTGCAACTTCCGGCAACCGTTGAAGGTGGCGATGTACTCATTGTGGGAAAGCAGTTGTTTGTCGGACAATCAAACCGCACGAACCAGGAAGGTATCGCGGCGCTCGCCAACCTGCTGTCGCCCCTGGGATATAAGGTCACTCCTGTTCACACCTTCGGAAGTTTGCATCTCAAATCTGCATGCTCGACGATTGATGAGGAGACGTTATTCGTCAATCCTGACTGGATCGATATAGAGCCGTTTGCAGACTTCAGATTGCTGACGACCCCACAGGATGAACCCGGTGCGGCAAATGTTCTGCGAATCGGTACGACGATTTGCGTGCAACCAGAGTTCGGACGGACTATTGAGTTATTGGCGCGGGTGGCGGATAGGGTGGAGGTAGTGGATATGTCGGAACTCCGGAAAGCGGAAGCAGGGCTGACGTGCTCGAGTATTGTTTTTGAGAGTGAGAAATAGCTATGACTAACACCTCATACGATGTCGTTACCATCGGGGGTGGTCTCGGTGGAGCTGCACTCGCAAAGTCGCTGGCGTCAAAAGGCGTGCGCGTACTCGTCCTTGAGCGAGAGCGACAATTCAAGGACCGCGTGCGCGGCGAATACATGAGTCCGTGGGGTGTTGCCGAAGCGCGCGAGCTCGGCATTTATGAACTTATACGTGACAACGCTGGAAGAGATGTGCGAATGGTGGACATGGGGTTTGGCCCGCGAGACCTAGTCACCACCACGCCTCAGCAACTACCGGCACTTGGGTTCTACCATCCGGAAATGCAGGAAGCAGTGCTCAGTGCGGCGGCGAAGGCCGGCGCAGAGGTGCGTCGTGGCGTGGTGGTTGTCAATGTTGAGGCTGGGCCGTCAGTTAAGGTCGCCGTGAAAGATGGCGAGCAAACCGGCGAGATTAGCGCGCGTCTTGTCGTAGCAGCAGATGGGCGAAATTCATCTGCTCGCACCTGGGCTGGCTTCACTGTTCAGGAGACTGTTCAGCCATTCCTTTTTGCGGGCGTTGCGCTCGCTGGGTCGTCGGCGCCAGATGGTGCTTATTTACTTTTCAATCCCGAAGTGGCAATGGCTACGGCGATGACACCCACTGGACGGGACCGTTTCCGCGCTTACGTTGCTTACGAAACCTCCTCCGATTTTCGCTTGCAGGGAGGAGACGAGCTTCCAAAGTTTCTCGAACAATCAAAAAAAGCTGGTCCAGTGAGTGCCTTTTATGAAGATATAGAACCGATCGGCCCGCTGGCATCCTTCCGGTGCGGAGATTTCTGGACCGAACACCCATACAAAGACGGCGGGGCGCTGCTCGGCGACGCTGCCGCTACCAGTGATCCAGCATTCGGACAAGGTCTATCACTTACTGTCCGGGACGTACGTGTGTTACGTGACCAATTATTATCCAACTCAGACTGGGACAAGGCCTGCCATGATTACGCAGCGGAGCACGACAGGTATTACGAGGTCGCGCACAAGGTCGACGATTGGTTCAGGCAGATGTTTCTTGAACAAGGCGAAGAAGCGAATGCGCGACGTGCCCGTGCGCTTCCAAAGATCGTTGAGGACCAGACGCGAGTTCCTGATCACTTGCTGAGTGGGCCTGAGTTGCCCGCTGATGATGAAGTGCGCAGAAGATTCTTCGCAGAGGATCTTTGAGTCGCGAAGGTGCTCAGAGAATTTCGTCATCTGCCGTAGCCGGGTGAGATTTGCTGAAACAGATCCCATTCTCCGGATCGGTGTAATAGAAAAACCGTCCTGTCGCGGTTATACCCTGAGATTGTTCAGGATCTGCATTGACAAAGAATGTTGCTGCCTTGCCTGGTGATTTTGGGATTAATGTGACCGAAAAGATGTAGCCCTGGATCAGCGGCTTGTCGAAATTGAACCGCTTATCAAGATAGCCTTCGGCAAACATCTCCTTGAACGTGCCGTATTGCCCCTTGTGATCGGTGACGTACTTTGTTTCTGCCAGCTTGATGGCGTTGAGTGTCGCCACTGCAGCTGCTTCGTTTGCCTTGCGAATGTTGCCCTGCAGATGAGGAATGACTATCGCCGCGAGAATCCCGATAATAGCCATTACAATCAGGAGTTCGATAAGACTAAAGCCGCGGGAAGATTTTTTCATACCGTTTCTCCAAATCCATGCTAATTCACGATCTTGTCCCTCCGAGGTTCCATAATGTGAGGGCGTCGGATATCGTGAAGTAATCTCTCGCTGAGGTTTGAAGTGAAAATACTTTCAATAAACGTCGGGCGCCCTCGAATCGTCTTGCGCGACGGCGAACCAGTAACGACATCAATATTTAAAGAGCCAGTGCAGGGTCGTATTCCGCTGCGGACACTGAACCTGGACGGCGATAGGCAGGCTGACCTCAGCGTGCATGGTGGACCAGACAAAGCTGTCTATGCTTATCCGGTTGAGCACTATGACTTTTGGCGAAACGAATTCCCGGAAATGGAATTGCCCTGGGGAATGTTTGGCGAGAACCTCACCACCGAGGGACTTAACGAAACAACTACGAATATCGGTGACAAGTTTCGTGCCGGCACCGCCCTCGTCAGAGTCACGCAGCCGCGCATGCCTTGCTACAAGCTAGGTATAAGATTTGGACGAACCGACATCATCAAGCGATTCTTAGTGAGCGGTCGCTCGGGCTTCTACCTCTCGGTACTTGAAGAAGGTGAAGTAGCTGCGGGGGACTCAATTGAATTGGTAGAAGCTGCATCGGAAAGTGTAAGCGTTTTGGATATCACGCGACTATATGCCGGGGACAAGTCTGATGCGCGCATGCTCAGGAGAGCTATTGCAGCTCCCGCGTTGCCGGAAAGTTGGCGCGAGTACTTTCAGAAGTACCTGAATAAGTTGGAGTCCTCTGGAGGAGCAGCCAATGGCAAATAACATTCGAGCGGGAGTCGAAACATGATCGCCTTCAACAGGGAAAGACTATCTGACATCAACTATTCAGTGTCACGAGAGTGGCTTGAAACCAATGGACTGGGAGGTTTCGCTTCTTCAACCATCATCGGACTAAACACTCGGCGATATCACGGACTGTTAACAGCAGCCACCAAACCGCCTGTGGGTCGGTTCGTTCTGCTTTCGAAGCTCGAGGAAACGCTTCTGATAGACGGTCGCCGGTTCGAGCTTTCGACGAATGAATATCCCGGAACAATTCACCCTCGTGGGTTTTACTATCAGACGTCTTTCCGGCTCGATCCATTTCCCGTTTTCACTTATGAGATTGAAGGACTGCAGCTTGGAAAGTCGGTTTTTCTGGTGCAGGGCCAAAACACCGCGGTAGTTCACTACGAATTGCTTTCGGACGCAGCCGCACTGAGCGACGATCTGAGGCTCGAGGTGCGCCCGCTCATCGCGTTTCGTGATTATCACAACACAACACATGAGAATGCCGCTCTTGACCCAAGCCTTGAATCTGAGGACGGCATAACCTCCGTCAAGCCCTACGCCGATCTTCCAACACTCTATTTGGCCCACGATGTTGCGCGGATCGATTCAGATGGGTTCTGGTACCGCAACTTTCAATATGCGATCGAGCGCGAACGAGGTCTGGATCAGACGGAGGATTTATTCAGCCCTCTTTCCTTAACGTTCGATCTAAATCGCCTCAGTCGCGCTCGCATCATCGCTTCAACTGAGCCGCGTGATATTCGCAACGCAGATCATCTTCGCGATGAAGAGATAAAAAGGCGCTCGCGCATCACAGTTCCAAATGCAGATCAGTTCGTAAAGTCGCTCGCACTTGCTGCCGATCAGTTCGTGGTCGCGCGGGGAGAGCAAAAAACGATCATTGCCGGATATCACTGGTTCGGTGATTGGGGACGCGACACGATGATTGCCCTGCCGGGTCTCACCCTTGCCACAAACCGCTCCGGCGTCGCTCGAGAGATCCTTGCCGAATATGCTCGCTATGTTGACGGGGGGATGTTACCAAACCGGTTTCCCGATGCAGGTGAAACACCTGAGTACAACACTGTCGATGCGACGCTCTGGTTCTTTGAAGCAGTGCGTGCGCTCGTTCAATACACTGAAGACTACGATTTTGTCCGCGCGAACCTTTACGATGTTTTGAAAGAGATAATCGAATGCCATTTACAGGGAACACGCTACAACATTCGAGTCGACAGTGATGGGCTGCTCTTCTCAGGAGAGCCTGGAGTTCAACTTACCTGGATGGACGCCAAGGTGGGCGATTGGGTGGTTACACCGCGCCACGGCAAACCGGTTGAGATTCAGGCGCTCTGGTACAACGCTTTGCGAGTAATGCAGAACCTCGCTCGCAAGTTCGGTGAACTTGAGAAAGAAGCTGAATATGCTGACCTGGCTAAACGAGCGGAGACGAATTTCAACGAACAATTCTGGAATGAGTCTGATGGTTGTTTATACGACGTAGTAAACGGCGAATCGAGAGATGCCTCGATTCGGCCAAACCAGGTCATCGCGCTCAGTCTGACCTACTCGATGGTGTCGCAGGAAAAAGGTAAAAGAATCCTGGAAGTAGTTCAGCGCGAGTTGCTGACCCCGCGAGGACTGCGCACGCTGTCACCGACAGATCGACAATATCGTGGTGGGTACGAAGGTCCGCCAGCGGGCCGTGATAGCGCTTATCATCAAGGTACGGTATGGCCCTGGT
>JBKPAC010000267.1:0-33799 GCA_046726175.1 Acidobacteriota bacterium | reverse complement strand
AGTTAAGGCTGATAGCGACGCACCCGAACAGGTCAAGGCGATTGCTGCTTATCTTTGGCAAGAGAGTTTTAGCGGGAAGATTCCCGTGCAGCAACGAGGAGACGCTGGTCGCGGCAAGGATCTGTTCGAAACTAGAGGCTGCCTTGCATGTCACTCGATAGGTGAAGGCGACAGCCAGATGGGCGGCACGTTCGCTGCCAATCTGACGAAAGTTGGCGAGAAATCAAATTTCGATTACGTCGTGCGCTGGATTCATAACCCTCGCGAACGGTTTGCTCCTTACTGCCCGAAAGAGAAACGCGATCTCACGCCAGAAGATTACGCGAAGGCCGGGAAGCCTTATATCTTTGACACTGAATTGCATTCACGCTGCCCGAACGACGGTACTGAGCTTCAAGTTCAGAACATGACCGTGATGCCGAACTTCCGGCTGACAGACACTGATGCGCGTGACATCGCAACCTACTTGTTCTCGCTTTCATCGCCGCCACAGTATGCGGACGCGTCCTTTATGGACGATCCGAATCTGAAGGCAAAGGGCGGTGCTTTAATCAAGCAATACGGCTGCGCCGGCTGTCACGAGATCAAGGGATTCGAAGAAGAACAGCGTATCGGCAAAGAGTTAACGGTCGAGGGTGCGACTCCGATCGAGCGATTGGACTTCGCGCTGTTCACGAAGAAAGCTGAAGAAGGTAACGATCCACTCAAGCTACACGAAAGCAAAGAGGGCGGCTCTAAGGAGGAGAAGCCCTGGTACAACCATAAAGGCTTTTTCGAGCACAAACTTGCGAAACCCGGTCTCTATGACGTCGGCAAGGAAAAGGATCCAAAGGATCGCCTGAGGATGCCTGAGCCGTATCTGACTCCTGAATGGCGTAACGCTTTAACTACATTCCTCCTCGGAAGCGTTGGTTCGGAAGGATCGAATGTGCCGGCTTCGCTGTTCTATACGCCGGAAGATCAACGGCGGCAGGATGTCCAAAATGGCTGGTGGGTAATCAAGAAGTACAACTGCATGGGATGCCATCAGCTTCAGGTTGGACAAAAGTCCGTCCTGATGGATTTGCCGCAGTATCAGGGATTGGCCGAGCAACTACCGCCACGGCTCACCAGCGAAGGCGCTCGCGTCGATCCCAACTGGCTACTGCGATTCCTACATGACCCATCGATGGCTGAAGAGAGACCGGCGGGTACAGCGTCTCCGGTGACGACTCCGAAACCTGCGGCTTCTCCTCCGGCTCCAAGCGCTTCTCCTGGAACAACGCAGCCTGCAGTTTCTGAAAGGCTAGCCGCCCAACCGGGAGCTGATCGAAACGGCGTTCGACCTTATCTCAAGGTTCGAATGCCAACGTTCAATTTCTCGCCGAACGAGTTGCAGGTGCTGGTCCGTTTCTTCATGGCACTTTCCGGTCAGCAGGAGCCATATATAAAGGAGAAGCTGGAACCATTAACAGAACAGGAGAAGCTCGTAGCGCGACAGATGTTCACCTCGGGTACGCCCTGCCTGAAGTGCCACATTACAGGTGACCCAAGTCATGACGAGAAAGCGATCGCGCCGAACTTCCTGCTCGCAGGTGAGCGCCTCAAACCCGAATGGACGTTCCGGTGGTTGCTTGATCCGGCGCAAATCAGTCCAGGCACTGCGATGCCCTCGGGACTGTTTCGCAGGGAAGGCGAACGATGGGTGATTAACTTGCCCAATCCACCGCAAAGCGCCAATGAGTATCACAGCGATCACGCGCGTTTGCTGGTTCGCTACATGATGATGATGTCGCCTGACGAGCAGCGAAGATTGCTCTCGAGTGCTCCGGCGCCCCCTGCGGCGACCACGTCGGGACAGCAAACTGGAAAAGCCCAGGGAAATACTTCCAACAGAAGTACTGGCGCAAACAGAACGCGGCGAAAGAAACAGAACAACACAGTGGCGCAAGTACGTCAGGTGCGTTTTATATCTCGAGGCTCACCTGCTGTTCGCGCGTTGTGAGGAAATCAGAGCTCTAGATCAGGTCGAGATACTAAGCATCACTTGTGCGGGCCTGCAATCTCGCAGTCCACGTGCTAAAGTTATGCAAAAGTTATCCTAATTCGAAGGAGTTGATTATGTTGAATAGGCAGACAAAGGTCTGGCTTGCGTTAGTGTTAGTGTTATCGCTTCTTGCATTGGGTTCGGCGTGCGGCAAAAAGGCTGAAGAAGGTCCGGCAGCAAACGAGTCCGCGAGTGGGAAAACGTGGGCTCCGAAGGGTGATGAAGGGACTGTTGCCGGCGTTGTAGCCTTCACTGGTACTCCACCAACACCAAAGAAGATTGACACTTCCGCTGACCCGGTTTGTGGTAAGGAAAGCCCGAACCTGACAACTGAAGATGCGGTGATCAAGGACGGGAAAGTAGCGAATGTGTTTGTTTATATAAAGGACGGCACACTTGCTGACGGGACTAAGATTGCTGACCTCGGGTTCACTCCAGCTTCAGCGCCAGTAACACTTGATCAGCATGGCTGCCACTATCGTCCGCACGTGCTGGGCATTCAGACAAATCAGAAGCTGACGATTACCAATAGTGATCCTACTCAGCACAACATCCACCCGACGCCGAAGAACAATCCCGAATGGAATCAGACACAGCCGAACGGTGCTCCTCCAATCGAGAAGACCTTCGCTCGCGCCGAGATTCTGATTCCTGTGAAATGCAACCAGCATCCGTGGATGAAAGCGTACATCGGCGTGTTGAAGCATCCATTCTACGGTGTCAGCGCTGAAGACGGCACCTACACAATTAAGGGTGTGCCACCAGGACAATACACGGTTGTGGCGTGGCGTGAAGGCGGTACCGAAGGAACAACCAAGACAATGCAGGTCACGGTGCCAGCGAAGGGCACTGCTAAAGCTGACTTTACGTTCGAAGGCGGCGCCGCGACGGCCACTGGTCAAAAACTGCTTGAAGTAATGCCGGCACTGGAGATCCCGGTGATCGGAGCAAAACACTGAAGTAATTATCGATTGTCGATTGCCGATTTTCGATTTTGGGAATCGGCAATCGAAATCGAATCAAAATCGAAAATCGAAAATCTGCAATCGTAAATGTCGAAAGGTCTTCATCGTTTCTCTCTACTCGTCGCCTGTGCGACGTTTTTCTTAATCATCGCCGGTGCGCTCGTTACGAGCCATGACGCCGGCCTGGCGACGTCTGACTGGCCACTGTCGAACGGACAAGTCTTTCCGAAAATGGTCGGAAACCTCTTCTGGGAGCATGGTCACCGCATGGTAGCGACGACAGTCGGCATGCTGACTATCGTGCTCGCGATCTACATATACAAAAAAGAGGAGCGATCCTGGGTCAAGAAACTCGGCGTTGTTGCACTGCTCGCAGTCATTGCCCAGGGACTTCTCGGCGGATTGACTGTGAAACTCATGTTGCCGCTGGCGGTTTCCGCGGCGCATGCAACTTTGGCCCAACTGTTTTTCTGCACGACAGTAAGCATTGCCGTCTTTACTTCGGCCGGCTGGTTCAAACATGGACCGATAGTAGAAGAGCAGGGAAGCTTGTCTGTCCGATACCTTTGCGTCGCAGCTGTGGTCACCATCTTTGTGCAGTTAATAATTGGAGCGACTTTGCGTCACTCGGCAACATGGGACCGTCCGTTACCGACGGAATTGCTACTCACGCATATCGGAGGAGCCGTCGTAGTTACTCTCCTTCTCGGCGCTGCCGCCGCAACGATTCTTCGCCGTCATTCGGATCAGCCGTATTTGTCCAGACCCGCAACGATTGCTGTAGTCTTACTCGGCATTCAGCTTTTGCTTGGAGTCGCAGCTTACGTGACCAGGCAGGCGTCACCGAACGATCCGCAACCGCTGAACCCAATGGTGGGAATCACAGTCGCTCACGTAACTTGTGGGGCCCTCGTTTTCGCTACCACGATAATCTTAACCTTGCGCACGTTTAGGTGTATCACCTCAGACGCGACGCTGGAGCTGAGTTCGAGGCCGCAGCGGTTGTCAGGAACCTAGAATCAATGGAAGAGTTTGTTGTAAAGCTGCATCCCGGAATATCTGAACTCGCGGGCGAACGCCTGACACTTCGTGAACGTTTGGCTGCTTATGCCGAGTTAACCAAGCCTCGTATCACGTTTCTCATTGTCTTAACCGCTGCGGCTGGGTTCTGTCTCGCGTCGCGTGGCGGTGTTGATTATCTCGCGCTGCTGAGCTCGCTCGTTGGGATTGGGCTCCTGTCTTCCGGCATCGCGACTTTGAACCAGTACATCGAGAGAGACCTAGATAGTCTGATGCGTCGAACCGCGGATAGACCACTTCCTTCAGGAAAGCTGATGCCGTGGGAGGCACTGCTGTTCGGTGTAACGCTGACCGTCGTTGCCGAGGCTTATCTCGCTGCGTTTGTTAACCCGTTGACTGCGCTGCTGGGCTTAACGGTAATCGCCGGTTATCTGTTTGGATACACTCCGCTCAAAACGAGAAGCACGCTATCGACGTTGGTTGGCGCATTCCCCGGAGCAATGCCTCCCATGATCGGTTGGTCCGCTGCTCGCGGTGATCTGAGCGTTGAAGCGTGGGTGCTTTTTGCGATCCTTTTTCTCTGGCAGTTTCCACACTTTCTGGCAATCGCGTGGATGTACCGCGAAGACTACAGCCGGGCAGGAATACTGATGCTGCCGGTGGTTGAACGTGACGGAAAGATCACTGGTCAACAAATAATCGTCTACACATTAATGCTTTTGCCGGTGAGTTTGCTTCCGACTGTGCTTGGCCTCTCCGGCAAGCTTTACCTCTACGGCGCGATCATTCTGGGTCTGCTGTTTCTTTTCAGCAGCGTTCGCGCAGCTTTTTCAAAATCAAGACAACAGGCGCGGCAACTACTGTTGGCGTCAGTCCTTTATCTGCCGCTCCTGTTCATATTAATGGTCTTAGATCGGTGAATCGTAAATCGTAAATGGTAAATCGACGAAAGCACGACTCGATATCACGCTGCAACTCGTTGCTACCATTACCCGCTTCACGATTTACCATTCGCTATTCACCATTCACGAAGGAGTAACCGATGGGACGAGTTCTTGCGGTTATTATCTGGATCATTACACTCGCGTCAGTGATCCTCTTTGTCAGCAAGAAGTGGTGGTTTCCTCCGGCAATTTCTGAGCATGCTCCAGCACTCGACCGACAATTCCTGTTAACAATCGTGATCGTCGGCATTTCATTCACGGCAGCTCAGATCGGTCTCGGCTGGATGGTCTGGAAATACCGTGAGAATGTCCCGGGCCGCGCGGTTTACACCCACGGCAGCAATCGGCTCGAAGTAATCTGGACGGTTGTGACGGCAGTCATCTTCGTCAGCCTTGCTGTGATGGGCCAAAGCGTGTGGGCTTCGCTCCGCCTGCACGATGCGCCGGCTGGAGCCTACTCCGTCGAAGTTGTTGCGCAGCAATTTCAATGGAATTTTCACTACCCTGGAAAAGACAACGTCTTCGGCCGAACTGACCCGGGCCTGATCGATGATTCGGCGTTGAACTTCATCGGTTTGGATGAGAGCGATCCCAACGCCAAAGACGACTCGGTAACCGCAGCGCTTGCGATTCCAGTTAATCGACCTGTTGAGCTGCGGCTCAGATCGAAAGACGTCATTCACAGCTTTTGGGTGCCCCCGTTGCGTTTCAAGCAGGATCTCGTCCCCGGCATGGAGATCAAAGTGCACTTCACCGCAAATCAGGTTGGCAAGTACGAGTTGGCCTGCGCCGAGTTGTGTGGCCAGCTCCACTTTAAAATGAAAAGCTTCATGCTGGTTCTGCCGCAGGAAGAACATCAGGCATTGATCGCACTACCTCAAGAACAGTTCCAGGCAAAGATGCAGGAGTTATTAGCCAAGTATCAGTTGCCACAGTACTGACACACGTATTGAAGGGTGGTAGCAATAATCCAATCGTGAGGAGACTAAGAGATGTCCGCTGAATCACACGAAGCTGTGCACCGGCACCCCGCGCCAACGAGCTTCATCCGCAAATACATCTTCAGTCTGGATCATAAGGTCATTGGCATCCAGTACATCGTATTGGCGCTTGCGGCCGTGCTGGTGGGAATGATCATGTCGCTGCTAATGCGCATGAACCTCTCGTGGCCGGGGACGAGTTGGCCGATTCTGGAAACACTGTTTCCGACCGGCGCGCCCGGTGGCGTGATGAACCCCGAATTCTACCTGTCTCTTGTCACGATGCACGGAACTATCATGGTCTTCTTCGTGCTGACAACTGCGCCACAGGGTGGTTTCGGTAACTACTTCCTGCCAATTCAGATCGGCGCTGAAGATATGGCATTCCCGGTTCTGAACATGCTTTCGTTCTGGGTAACCTTCGTCGGCTTCATCGTGATACTGATGGCTATTGTTGTTGAGGGCAACCAGTCAATCGGGACGTGGTTTGCAGCTCTTGGTCCTTCGTTTGCCGGCGGTAGCGGTACGGTTGGACCAATTGGTGGCTGGACAGGTTATGCACCGCTAAGCGCGCTCGGCAAGATCGCGGGTCCCGGTCAAGGCGCCGGCATGAATCTGTGGGTTATCAGCATTGCGATCTTCTGCATTGGTTCGCTTCTCGGCGCATTGAACTTCATTACGACGCTGCTGAACATGCGGACGAGGGGAATGTCCCTGATGCGCATGCCGTTGACTTGCTGGGCATGGTTTACGACCGCAGTGCTTGCTCTGCTTTCGTTTCCGGTTCTACTCGGCGGCGGAATTCTGCTCTTGCTCGATCGCATTGCCGGAACAAGCTTCTTCATTCCCAGCGGACTCTACGTAAGCGGAGTTCTCTCGGGTACCAACCCTAACTTTCCGCTGCATACCGGAGGATCGCCGATCCTGTGGCAGCACCTCTTCTGGTTTTTCGGCCATCCCGAAGTCTACATCGCGATTCTTCCTGGTATGGGCGCCACCTCACACATCCTGGCGACATTCGCTCGCAAACCAATTTTTGGTTACCGCGCGATGGTGTTTGCAATCTTTGCCATCGGACTCCTCGGGTTCTTCGTGTGGGGTCACCACATGTTCATCAGCGGCATGAGCCCGTACTCCGCAGTCGCATTCTCAGTGCTGACGTTATCAATCGGAGTTCCTTCGGCTGTTAAGACGTTTAATTGGATCGGAACTCTTTGGGGTTCCCGCATCCGGTTCACTAGCGCGATGCTGTTCGCGATCGGATTTGTCTCTCTATTCGTCGCCGGAGGAATCAGCGGATTGATTCTGGGCCAGAGCTCGCTGGATTTACCCGTTCACGATACTTACATCGTCACAGGACACTTCCACCTGGTAATGGGAGTTGCATCGATCTTTGGCATGTTTGCAGCGACCTACTTCTGGTTCCCGAAAATGTTTGGTCGCTACTTGAGCGAAGGTATGGGACGTTTGCACTTCTGGGTGACGTTCACAGGTGTCTACGCGATCTTCATTCCTTTCCACGTGATGGGTCTCGTAGGTATGCCTCGACGCTACTCATCATTCGCGGAATATGAGTTCCTGAAATCGTTACACCCGCTGGTTCTATTTGTAACCATAGCGGCAATTATCACTATAGCCATTCAGTTCCTGTTTTACTTCAACATTATCTGGAGCATCTTCAAAGGCAAGAAGGCGCCCGAAAACGCCTGGGAAGCCACGACCCTGGAGTGGACAACGGCATCGCCACCTCCCCACGACAATTTCGCAGGCGTGCTTCCGACTGTCTACCGTGGGCCATATGAGTTCGCTGTCCCAGGAGCTCCAAATGATTTTGTGATGCAGACTGAGGCCGGTGCAGAGGTATCAAGCGGCAATGGCCACGAGGGTCACAAGCACTAAGCAGTCTCCGGCGTTTGGAACACGGGGTGGTCCAGGGTTACCCGGACCGAATGGTAAGGGACCACGTGGTAATGGTTGGCGAGGCGGTGAAGATCCGAAGCGTAGATTTTCACCGGCCATGTATCGCGTAACGATGTGGGTAGTGCTCGCGGCGATAGTGATGATGTTCGCTGCACTGTCGAGTGTTTATATCTACATCAACTTAACTGGAGCGGATCGCGGGCAGGCGGTTTCGATGCCCCGAATGTTCTACCTGAGCACTGGCGTGATTCTGGTTAGCAGTTTGTGCCTTGAGACTTCCAGACGATCTTTGAAGCAAAAGCAGCGAAGCGGGTCGGTCAGGTGGCTCGGAGTAACTCTGATTCTCGGGTTTGCCTTTCTGGCTTGTCAGCTAATCGGTTGGCGCGAGCTGGCAGCGCAGGGAGTCTTCTTTGCGAGCCATCCCCACAGTTCTTTCTTTTATTTCTTTACCGGGGTTCATGGCGTCCACCTGATTGGAGGTATTGCTGCTTTATTTTACCTCCTGAGTCGTTTGCGCCGTTCGCCGGTTTCCGAAAAGACGGACGTCGCAGCTCATGTCGTATCGTTGTACTGGCACACAATGGACGGACTATGGATCTGGCTGTTTGTGCTTCTGTGGTTATGGAAATAGGTTGACTTCATCATGGTTGCTACTTTTCGAAATAGAGAATTACACGAGACTCCAAGCTTTGGTCATTATCGCTTAGGTGTGCTTGTGGGGCTTGCCAGCGTTGTCATGCTGTTTACTTCGCTGACAAGCGCGTACATCGTGCGAGCTGCCGTAACAAATGACTGGGTACCATTGCCTATGCCGCGAGCTATCTGGTTCAGCACCGCTATCATCCTCATTAGCAGCGCATCGATCGAGATGGCCCGGCGTGCAATTAGAAATGACTCAGGCAGTGCATATGGTCGTTGGCTGGCTCTAACTGGTGTGCTTGGACTTGGATTTCTCATCTCGCAATTGCTTGTGTGGCGTCAGTTGGCTCGTCAGGGAATTTACATCGCCACAAGCCCGTATAGTTCGTTCCTCTATTTGTTGACGGCGGCCCATGGCGTGCACCTGATTGGCGGTTTACTGGCATTGATTATTCTCCTGGTGTTCCACCGGACGCGACGCCAGGCTTCTTCAGGAGCAAAGCAGATAGCTTTAGCTGATTCGGTTTCGCTTTACTGGCATTTCATGGATGCTCTCTGGATCTACTTGTTCCTACTACTGTTCGTTTGGAGATGACAAACACTTTACGGAGGTGACAGGTGAGTACTGAAGCACGTGCAGGTACTTTTGCAGCGGCGGACTGGAGTGGAGGCGTGTTGCCGTACCACGTGGGCCATCGGAAATTGGGAATGTGGCTGTTTATCATTTCTGACTCGCTCACGTTCTCGGCTTTGCTGATCGGCTATAGCTATCTACGTGCGTCCAACAACTGGCCGACGCCTTTTCCGTTCTATCCGAGCATCGTTTTCTCGACTGTGATGACCGCTTGTCTGCTGTCGTCGAGCTTGACGATGGTCTTCGGTGTCTCGGCATCGAGCAAAGGCGAGAAGGATCGGGCTCGCAAATGGATCCTGGCAACGATCTTCTTTGGCCTCGCGTTCATTGTGCTGCACTTGATTGAGTGGAAGCACTTGATCGATGAAGGACTGCGGCCGTTCTACCTGCCCGAGCACTGGGTACAAGTATTCACGACGCCGGATGGCACGCCGCCGACGCCGCTGTTTGGCGCCACCTTCTTTACCATCACCGGATTACACATGTTTCACGTCGCAAGTGGAGCAGTCTACCTGGCAGTCGTGGCTGCCCGCGTGAATAAACTGAAGCACGAAGATGTTGAGATCAGCGGACTGTACTGGCACTTCGTTGATTTGGTCTGGATGTTTGTGTTCCCGCTGATTTACATCCTTTCCGTCGACGTCGGCGGACATCTTGCTAAGTAATCGTTAAAGAATTGGTGTAGAGGAGAAGACGAGGATGAGCGAGCACGCTGAAGAGCACTTTGCCGGAAGTAATAAGCTTTTCATGTCGATCTGGATCTGGTTGCTGATCCTAACGGCGATCGAAGTCTTTCTGGCTTACAAGCCAATGCAGATTCACTACATGCTGACGATTCTGATGGGACTGTCGATAATCAAGGCAGCGCTCATCGTGGCGTATTTCATGCACCTCAAGTTCGAGCGACTCAGCTTGATTCTGACTATTGTCCCGATACTGGTCGCCTGTATCTGCTTGCTCTTCGTGTTTTTCCCGGATAGTTTTAGATCGTCGGGGCTGAGGTATAAGCACAAAGAAAAGCCCGCGCTGCCGGCGGAGAGTCACGAAACGCCGTAATGAAGTCAAGAGTTTTCAAGTTTATTGCAGTTACTGCGTGCGTAATCACGCTCGTCCTGCTGTTCCAGGATATAGCGGACGCACAATGCTCGATGTGCCGGGCGGTTCTGTCTGGCTCGAACAATGCTCGTTTCATTAGAAACTTCAATCTTGGTGTCCTGGTGCTGCTGGTTCCGCCAGTGACAATCTTCTGTTCGATTTTTATCGTGCTTAAACGGCGCGGCAGAGAGGATCGATGACGGCGAAAGCGATCGGAGGCTATTGGACTGAATAGGACTTATGGCGGAAGAGAATCTACTTCGCATCGACGTCGAGAAGAGAACTACCCGCGGGCGAGTGTGCCCGGTCTGCGGCGGCAAGATCATTCCGTCTAACCGAGCCGTTTACCAAAGTACTGGCGATCCAAATGCAGTCTTCCCCATTTGGCAATGTGAGCGGTGTGGTTATGAAGAAATGAGTGCACCGGCTAGCAAACCAAAGGGAAAGCACTGAACCGCGGATGAATGCGGATACTGGAGGAACGAGTGGCAGTTGCTGAGGCTGGAGTAATGAAGAGAGAACTTGGACTTCTGAATTTACTTTGCGTTGTCGCGGCCATTCTGTTTATCGGACTCGCGCTCTTAAATGCCATTACCTCGGGTGAGTTTCTCACCACCGATAACCTGTTCATCACGATGGTTTGCCTGGTAATGGCGCTGATGTTTGCTATCAATCCACTCCTCTATCTAAAGTCGGAAGGCCGACTTCCCATTCCTTTCCGCAACAGACTGCCTGGTTCTACCACCCCCACCACAGCAACCGCACGAGGCGTAAAACCTGCCGCCACTCCGGCGCTCCTGGATGCAAAGGGCCGGCCGGTACCTCATGATGTACGCCAAATCGTGGCTAACCTGGGCCAGACTCCTGCAAAGGACAGTTAGTCTCTGAGAATCAGTTTGGACGAAGAAGCTATAAGAGTCTTGGGAATGTTTCAGGCGCTGGGCAAGAGTAGCCTGGACCTCCATGAACTGTTTGAAGCAGGCGGTAACGACCCGCAGGCGCGCACGGAAGTTTTTGATACCGTTGAGCGGTTCGTAAAGGAGGGGTTGTTGGAAGAGCTGGGAAATGATTTTTACGCGCTGACAGAGAAGGGGAAAGAAGCGGCTCGCCAATCAGCGCCGGAGGTTACTGAATCTGAGACCTCAGATCCGAAATCCGAGATCTGATCTATGCTCGACTACATCGCCTATCTTCCCCATCTCAACGCCTGTCTCAACGCCACCAGCTTTCTTCTCTTAATGACAGGCTACACTTTCATTCGCCGCGGGCGAGTCACCGCACACAAGCGCTGTCAACTCCTGGCGCTCACCGCATCACTGTTGTTCCTCGTTTCGTATCTGACATACCACTACTTTTACGGGACAACGCGTTTTGCCGGGCAGGGAATTGCACGGCCGGTGTACTTCACAATCCTGACCTCCCACACGATCCTGGCAGTTGTAATCGTTCCGCTGATCGCCGTCACCTTAACCCGAGCGCTCAGAACAGACTTTGACCGCCATAGACGAATTGCGCGAGTAACCCTGCCACTCTGGCTCTATGTGTCCGTTACAGGCGTGCTAGTCTATCTCATGCTCTATCACTTGTATCCGTCTCGTTAGAGGTTCTCGGCTGCTTTATGAGTGTGACTGAAAGCAAATCGAGCTCGCCTTTACCTTCTGCTGCACGCGTCAAAGCGTCGGGTCCAATCCTGATCCTGGCGCTGCTCTTCGTATTTGCTGTGTGCCTAAGCTGGTACTTCACCTGGTTCGGTCGAGGACTGTCCGACGCTGATATCAGCAAGTACCTGAATGACGAAAAGCATCCACGTCATGTGCAACATGCCTTGCTCCAGATTCAACAGCGAATCGAAAAGGGTGATGCGACAGCGCTAGAGTGGTACCCGCGAATAGTTGAGCTAGCGGGTAATCCGGAAACAGAGTTTCGTCTGACCGTGGCATGGTTGATGGGCTCAGACAACCGCTCGGAAGAGTTTCATCGAGCGTTAACCAATTTGCTACGCGATCGTGAGCCGATCGTCCGCCGAAATGCCGCGCTGGCACTGTTACGTTTCAAGGATCCATCTGGGCGGGAAGAGTTACTAGCGATTCTGCTGCCGTATGTGTTAAAGGCGCCTGAGAGTGGCACTGTTGTCAGTACGTTGAAGGAAGGTTCTGTTCTGGCAAGAGGAACTCTGCTCGCGCGTTTGCAAAACGATTCGCGGCAGTTGTTGGAAGTGCGGTCGCCACTGCCAGGCAAGCTCCACAAGCTGGCGGTCCAGAACGGTAGCAGGGTAACAGCAGGAGATGCTGTACTCGAAATCGCATCCGACGAAGAGAGTACCTGGGAAGCATTGCGTGGACTGGCGCTCGTTGGCGAAGCCTCGGACCTTTCGCTCATGCAGCGCCTCGCTGATCCGAACAGCGAAGCAACCGATAAGATCAAGCAGCAAGCAAAGTTGACTATAGCGTCGATTCAGCAACGATCCGGAAAAGGTGAGTAGTAAAATCGTCTTTGTTGCCGCGAAGAAGAATTAGCCGCGAAGAAAAATTAGCCGCGGATGAACGCGGATAAAACGGATCTGAGTATTAAGAGAAGGACAGTTGAAACCGCTAACCACTTACTAATTAGATCCGTTTTGACCCGCGCACATCCGCGGCTAATTTTTCTTCGCGATTCACGATTTACGACGGAGGCGGCGGCGGAGCGTCGGGGAGGGTGATCCCGTGCAGGGATTCCCAATCATCGGTAGGAACCATCTCAATCGCGTCCCACGGACAACCATCAAGGAACGCGCCATCCGGACCCTTGCTCGTGCACTTTTGGCAACCGATGCACAGATAAGGGTCAACCTCAATTCGGCCAAACGGGGGATGGTCGTCGTCAGGAATCCAGAACATACAGGCTTCAATCGGGCAGTACTCGATACACGCCGGCGAACCTGCACACCCGGTGCAGCAATCGGTCGTGATAGCCAGAATCCGTGGCCGCTTTTTGCGCTGTGCTTTTCCGTCGCCTACAGACATTGGCCAGTGTTTTTCAACGATATCGTACACGCTTAATTTCCTTTGTTCTGAACAGTTTCCATGCCTGACGTCACTCCGACTCTAACATAGCCGTGCTGATTTGCTCAACGATTTGTGTCAGCAGGGGGTGAAGCTTGAAGACGTCGACCGGTCAGCGTAAAAAGGAACAAAGATCTGTAGTAATTGTCGGGGGAGGAACAAGCATGGAGACGTCCGTTGGTATTTTTCATTCGCGCGAAGCCGCTGAACGCGCTGTGCAGCAGCTTCATGGATTAGGCATTCCAACCAATAGGATCGGGCTACTGACACCGGACAACAGACGAAACACAACGACTGTTGAGCGAGTACCTGTTACTGATGCTGAGCCACCGGGGATCGGAAAAGCACTCGGCGCAACTGTCGGGGGCGCAATGGGCGTTGCCGGCGGAGCAACAATGGGCGCCGCCATTGCAAGTCTTTTGGTTCCCGGCGTCGGTCCAGTGATTGCCGGAGGACTTATCGGCGCCGCAATCCTCGGCGTAGGCGGTACAGCAGCAGGAATGGCGGCTGGCGAGCGTTTAGAAGAGAATCTGAATGAAGGTCTTTCAAGAGATGAGCTTTATCTTTACGAAGATGCGTTGCGGAGGGGACATTCGGTGGTGATTGGTTTGACTGAGGACAGTGCGTCAGCCGAAGAAGTTCAACGAGTGATGGCCCAATCGGATGCCGAGACTGTTGACGCTGCAGCTGAAGATTGGTGGCTCGGCCTGCGTAGCGCTGAAGAAGAAAGCTACAAGGAGAGAGGTGGGGAGTTCGCGAAAGATGAGGTAAGCTACCGCCGGGGGTTTCAGGCAGCGTTGCATCCGGACCGACGAGGCAAGAGCTACGAGGAACAGTCCGACGAACTTAGTAAAGCTTATCCACAGGAATCTACCTCCCAGGCGTTTCGCCACGGGTACGAGCGAGGACAGGCTCATCAGAAGAGGCTGAACGAAATGCACCGGGTCTGATGGCGACGCTCACTAGCGAATGACGGAGAGAGCCGCGATTTGAAAGATTTTCTCCTGAACGCCATTGTTTTGATCGGTATCCTTGGAGTGAGTGCTCTAATCACTGGTTGGTTCGCGCGCACGATGTACGTCCGTTGTATGGGTTGCGGTACCTTGAACGCTCGACGTCGCACACGGTGCCGCTCCTGCGCGAAAGAATTTTCGTGATTTAGGCTTTGAGAGTTTCAGAAACGATTTGTCGGTTGTCGTCTCACATTTCTCATTTTCATTTGGGCGTTTGGCCGACCTAACAAACGAAAAATGAGGAATGTCAAACGACACATGTCAAATGATTTCTAACGGCATCGATTACCTTGCTCTTACCTTCTTTCCATGTCAATGAACCCTCCTCCGCCTGAGTGGCAAACACACGCCGAGAAAACCAACTATCGCGAAACGCCTCGTTATGCTCAGACGATTGAGTACGCTCGACGGCTGGCCGAAGCGTCTGCGTTGATCGAGTTCCAAACGTTCGGCAAGAGTGGCGAAGGACATGATCTGCCACTTTTGATTGCCTCTGAAGACGGAACGTTCTCATCAGAAGCTGCCCGCGCCGGCGCATCACCTAAAGCAGTAGTCCTCATTCAAGCATGCATTCACGCTGGAGAGCCGGACGGTAAAGACGCTGGGCTCGCGCTGTTACGCGATATAGCCATCACCCAGACCTTGCCGAATCTTCTGAGGAATCTCGCTGTTCTGTTCATTCCAATCTACAACGCCGACGGCCATGAGAGGTCAAGTCCTTACAACCGAATCAATCAGAACGGACCAGCGGAAATGGGTTGGCGTACAACGAGCACCTATCAAAACCTCAACCGCGATTACATGAAGGTCGACACGCCCGAGACTCGCGCGTGGCTCGCCCTGTGGAACCGATGGGAGCCGGATCTCTTTATCGACTGTCATGTCACCGATGGAGCTGACTACCGTTACAACATTACTTATCAGTTCGAACACCATGCAGGTGTCGATGAGAGCATTCTCGCGTGGGAGCGCGACGT
The DNA here is from genome assembly GCA_046726175.1 of Acidobacteriota bacterium. GTDB lineage: Bacteria > Acidobacteriota > Blastocatellia > Pyrinomonadales > Pyrinomonadaceae > PSRF01. Next base: position 18,542 of record JBKPAC010000267.1, on the reverse strand, counting down.
CATCAACGGCAAAGTGAAACCTGCAACGGAAGCTGCCGGTAACGTTCTCTCCTGGTATCTCGAGTTCAAAGACAATCGTGACCTGACGCTCGGAATCGCTGACTTCAATGGCTCGCCAAGATTCTCAACCGGTTACACACCGTTGCGTAATCGACCCGGAGTTTTGATCGAGACTCACATGCTGAAGGACTATCGCTCGCGAGTGGTTGGAACGTACGACTTCCTACGTGCGACGTTGGAGGAGGTGAGTGGCGATCCCGGTGCGCTGCTCGAAGCCGTTCGCGCCGCGGACGAAAGCACTCTCAGTGCCGCTAAGGCTAATCGCAAGAATTGGTCGGTACCTCTCACGTTTGATAGAACAGAAGAATCGCGGCGGTACGAGTTGAAAGCACTGGAATATCAAACCGAAGAAAGCTCGATTTCAGGTGCGATGCGAGTTATTTACGGAACCAATCCTCTTGATCTGGACGTTCCCATGTACGACACATTTCGTGTCCGTACCGCGATTGTTCCTCCGGCCTACTACATTGTGCCGCCGCAATGGAGTGAGGTTATTGATCGGCTGAAGGCACATGGTCTCGAGATGCAGGCGTTAGCTGAACCTGCAACACTCGAAGTTGAAAGTTATCGCTTCGAAGATGTTGTCTGGCCGCCTGGACCGTTTGAGGGCAGGTTCATGCCGTCATTTACGACCCGTACGATTCACGAAGAGCGATCTTTTCCAGCTCAGTCAGTTTTAGTACCTTTGTCTCAGAAGCTCGCCAAGGTAGCGATCAACTTGCTCGAACCAGCTGCTCCCGACTCGTTTGTTTCCTGGGGATTCTTCAACGCGATCTTTGAGCATAAGGAGTACGCCGAAGCCTACATACTCGAAGACCTGGCGCGACAGATGATCGCCAGCAATCCCAATCTGCTGCAGGAGTTTCAGAGCCGCGTCGCCAGCGATCCGGAGTTCGCAGCGAGCTCGAGTGAGCGACTAAAGTTTTTCTACATGCGTTCGCCTTACTGGGACCCGCTCAGAAACGTGTATCCAGTCGGGCGTCTCATGAAGGACGTAACCCTAAAGACCAACAAGCTAAAGTAAATAGTGACGCCCGACCACCCGATCGTCAGATCAGGAAGACGGGCGTCGCGCAGGGCAAACAGTATGCGGAGATCCTAAACGACTGGCCGGCGGCCCTGGATGACATTGATCAACAACACGACGAGCGCCAGCACCAGTAGGATGTGAATAAACCCGCCGATCGTGTAGCTACTTACAACCCCGAGCAGCCAAAGAACTAAAAGAATCACAAAGATCGTCCACAACATTAGTGTCTCTCCTCCTTTTGTGAACTAATCGTCTGAACTTCAATCTGCAATGACCTTAAGACTGCCGTTCTCGACCGAGTTAATCGCAACGTTTATGCCAACCTCCGTTGAATCGCGTTCACAGTGAGCCCAAAGTCATGGTATTGCGTGCTTTATGACGTGCGGAGAGCACAATCACTTGCCGTAATTGCTAGTCACTTCCCAGCGTACGAAAACCCGCCACAGCGGTGGCCTCCGGAGCGTTTTAGGTCACTCAAACGGAAGAGAGTCTTGACCGTGATTTGGATCTTGGAACTGAGGCGAAAAAGTAGGGTTAATCACCACTTTCGACTAGACTTACATTCAAAAGGGCTGGTAAAGTAAGACTGCGTTCGCGACACGTTGTCGGCGGACGCGTTGTTTCTAGACCTCCCTAATCTCGCGTGCGGTTTGCCTTTCCAAAGCTCCCGTCGCCTTAAAACCCGATTTTGATTCAGGCAATTCTGCTAGATGCTGATGCGCCGTTGGAGAGTTTATGCGGTCCCCCATAACGAAAACGCTTCTTCGTTCCCAGAAATTCACGATTGGTTTCGTCGTCCTCCTGGTGGCGATGCTCGCCGGCACAACCTCTTTGATACTTCGCCAGCGGTCGAAAGTCGTCATTCAAACCATTAATTATTCGCAGCTCTATGAGATCGCCCGCGCGCAATCCGCGGTGTCGCTAAGCATTGAAGGCGAGACCGTAACCGTCGTGCAGAAGAACGGTGCAGTCCTCGAGGCGATCGTCACGAATGCTGCGGCGCAGCAAAGTGTCGTCGAGACGTTCCGGCAACAAAATGTGCCAGTAGAGTTTCGGCCATTGCAAGCGGGGCTTGCGGCTACTGCTCTGAACTGGATGACTCCGATTGTGACCTTGCTGCTACTCGGATTCGTTGGATGGCGGGTACACGCGAGTATGAGCGGTCGCGGCGAGCAATTCACCCGAGCGAAGAATGTCGGCGGCACCAAGCCCGTCACTTTCGACGATGTCGCGGGTGTTGATGAAGCGAAAGCTGAACTTGCAGAGACAATCGAGTTTTTACGGGATCCGCAGAAATTTGGACGCCTGGGTGGCCGAGCTCCGCGCGGCATTCTTTTGTCCGGACCTCCGGGAACGGGAAAGACATTGCTTGCTCGAGCGGTTGCAAACGAAGCCGGAGTACCTTTCCTCTCAGTTTCGGGATCGAGCTTCCAGGAAAAATTTGTCGGAGTCGGAGCTGCACGCGTTCGACGACTCTTCGCTGAAGGTCGCAAGTTGTCGCCCTGCATCATTTTTATCGACGAGATCGATGCGCTGGGACGTCAACGCGGCCGTAGCAGTGACTCGGCGTCGGCTGATCAGGATCAGACTCTGAATCAACTGCTGATCGAGCTCGATGGGTTTGAACCGTCGAGTAGCGTCGTCGTCATCGGTTCCACCAACCGCGCGGACATTCTTGATCAGGCATTGACCCGGTCTGGTCGCTTCGATCGGGAGATTGCGGTGAGCCTGGCTGGTGTAAGCGGCCGCGAAGCTATTTTGAAAGTACATGCTCGTGGGCTGCGTCTTGAAGAGGGACTTGATCTGCAATGGATTGCTCGAGGCACTCCGGGCTTTTCAGGCGCGGAACTCGCGAATTTGATGAACGAAGCGGCAATTGCCGCGACGCGGGACAACGCGGACGCGGTCGGGCGCAAACACGTTGAATACGCGCGCGACAGAATCCTCATGGGCGCTGAGCGTCAGGGATTCATGATGGATGAAGATGAGCGCTACGCGACGGCGGTGCATGAAGCAGGTCACGTGGCTGTAGGCTTAGCCGTCAAGCATGGCGATCCGATACATAAAGTTTCTATCCTTCCGCGCGGCCGTGCGTTGGGTGTAACGCAGTCGTTGCCGGAAAAGGATCGTTTGATGAAGAAGCGTGAGTATCTCGAGGACCAAATTGCAGTCCTGCTCGGCGGCAGAGCCGCCGAACAGGTTCTGTTGTCAACGATGACTGCAGGAGCATCGAATGACATCGAACGCGCTGTCGAGATCGCGCGTGCCATGGTGAGCGAGTTCGGCATGAGTCCGCTGGGACCGATTCACCTCGGACGCAATGACAACCCTCACAGTCAATCATTACTGGACCGCATTGAAGAAGCTACCAATGCGATCATCACAACTCAGCTGGAACTAGCGTGTCAGATTGTCGAATCCGAACGAGGTTCAATCGGTCGCCTTGTTGAGCGCTTGATGGAGTCGGACACTCTCGACGCACCTGAGATCAAAGAGTGCTTTGAGGCTGAGGCAACACAGGCCGCCTAGAGTTACTGCAGTTTGTGTGATTAGTGGGCTAAAGCATCGGGATGCTCGGCTACTTCGCGTACTGCGCGGCTTCTACCCCGTTTAGTAACAATACCCACGCCTGCAAAGATCAGCAGGGAAGCTATCAGTGTGCGAAAGGTCCATTTCTCACGTAAGAGCACAGGAGCCAAGCCAAAAGCGATCAGTGGTTGCAGATAGATATAGATCGCGACGGTGCTGGGCGTCACTCGGGTCAAGGCCCAAGCATTGAGGTAGTAAGCTGCAACCGTTGGAACCAGAATAATGTAGAGCACGATCAGCCAGTGCCATGGCAATAGCTCGATCGCCTGCATACCTTCCGCACGCCACCACAACGCTCCAACCGGCACTGTAACAATTGCACCGATCACGAAGATCCACGTAATGACGTTCAGTGCTCCGTAACGCTCGAACAGATCCTTGGATAATACGATGTAAGCAGCGTAGCAGATTGCATTGATCACGATCAGTAAATCGCCCAGCGTTGTTTGCGTCGAAAAGCTCGCCTTGCTGGGATCGATCAGATAGATCACGCCTCCTGCCGCCAGTGCAATGCCCAGCAACCTCCGCACAGACGGGCGATCCTGACCCAGTAAGATACTAATTAACAGCGTGAATACTGGGATCGTCGTTCCCAGCAAACTGGCATTGATGACGGTAGTTAGCGACAGGCCTGTAAGAAATAGAAGTTGGTTGAATACGACGCCCAGGAAACTGCAAAGGATAAGCCACCAAAGATCGTTCCGAGGCATCTGCCCTAGCTCGTTTAGCCGGCGTCGCAGAACGAGAAACGCGAGCGCGGCGCCGCCGACTCGCAGTGCAGCTAACCCAGCACTGGGAATCACACGTAATACTATTTTTCCAAAGATTGGCCACGACCCGAAAATGATCTGAACTGCGATCAACGCGAGGTGCGGACCGGCCGCAGTCTGTGGGACGGCATGAAGGGATGCGAGTCTCCGAGAAGAACTTTCGTCGTGAGTAGACATTTAAAATCAAAAGAGGATCGAGCTAAGCCCGATCCTCTCATTGCTGCCACTTCAGAACCAGAGGATCAAACAATCAAATACAAAGGATTCTCGAGTATCTTCTTGAAGGTCTGCAGGAATTTCGATCCCGTGGCGCCGTCAATCACTCGATGATCGCACGACATTGTAACGCGCATCATTTGCCTCACTACGATCTCGTTGTCGCGCACCACCGGTTTTGGCGTCACCGCTCCCACTGCGAGGATTGCACCTTCAGGGGGGTTGATTACCGCTGTGAACTCATCAATACCGAACATGCCAAGGTTACTGACAGAAAAACTGGCTCCCGTGTATTCCTCGGGCTTTAGTTTTCGGTTTCGAGCTCGTTCAGCCAGCTCTCGAACTTCGGCTGCGATTTCACTCAGCGTCTTCTGGTCTGCAGAGCGGATGACCGGCGTTATCAGCCCTTCCTCAATCGCCACAGCCACTCCGATGTCGGCCCGCTCGTAATACCGCACAGACTTATCTTGAAATGAGGCGTTCACCTGCGGATGTTGGATTAGAGCTGCCGCTGCTACCTTGATAATGATGTCGTTGATACTGATTTTGAGATCGGAATCGAGAGAGTTGATTCCCTTGCGCATCTCCACGGCGCGATCCATTTCAATTTCAGTAGTCAGGAAGAAGTGGGGGACTGGTCCAAGCGAAGTTACGAGACGCCTGGCAATGGTTCTACGGATTTCGCTGGCCGGCTCGTCATGATAGGGAGATGCGCCCCACTGTCTTTGAGGCGCTGATGGGACGGCTCGCAACTGCGGAGCGGCTTGCTTTGTTACCGGAGCTGGTGCTTTCGATTGATCGAGTGCAGCTTCAATGTCGCGTTTAATGATTCGTCCGCCAGGCCCGCTACCGCTTAGCGAGCGCAGGTCGATACCCGCCTCAGCCGCCATTCTCGCCGCAAGTGGAGAAACAATCAGGCGGCCGGAAGTTTCTGCGGGGATTGAAGCAGTCGCTTCCTTTCCATTTCCGGCTCCCGGAGATGGAACAACGCTTTCCGCTTTTTCGGCTTTCGTTTCAGCCTTGGTCTCGCTCGGAGGAGGAGCTTCTTTCGCCTCAGCTGCAGGTGCTGCTCCCAACACCTGTGAGATATCTTCGTCGGGCTCGCCGATGACGGCGATCATCTGCCCAAGCGGTGCTGACTCGCCTTCTTTGATCAGGATTTTTCGTAAGACACCATTAGTCAGCGCCTGCATTTCCATCGTGGCCTTGTCGGTATCGATCTCAGCCAGCGGCTCGCCCATTGAAACCTTATCGCCTTCTTTTTTCAGCCAGCGCGAGATCTGACCCTCCTCCATCGTTGGAGAGAGCTTCGGCATGATCACTTGAGTAGCCATTCTTTTCCTCGTGAATAGTGGATCGTAAATCGTGACCGTACTATTCACGATTTACGATTCACTATTTACTAATCCAGATATGCCACTTCACGCACGGCGGCAACCAGGTCATTCACAGTCGGAATCGCACGTTCTTCGAGATTCTTAGCGTAAGGCATCGGAACGTCTGCTCCCGAAACACGCTTGACTGGTGCATCAAGGTAGTCGAATGCTCGCTCCATGATTTCCGTGCTGATCTCAGCTCCCACTCCGCAAAACGGGTGAGACTCTTCAGCCACTACAACGCGATTCGTTTTCTTCACCGAGGCAACAATAGTGTCGATGTCGAGGGGACGAATCGTGCGAGGATCGATCACCTCGACTGAAACGCCATCTTTCTCGAGCTGTTCAGCAGCCTTAAGTGCAACAGGGACCATTAGCGAGCGGGCGACGATTGTTGCATCCTTGCCCTCGCGCTTCACATCAGCTACGCCCAGTGGAATCGTGAAGTCGGGATCTTCCGGTACTTCGCCTTTGCTACCGTACATCCGCTCCTGCTCAATGAAGATCACAGGATCGTCATCCCGAATTGAGGTCTTCAGCAACCCTTTCGCATCAGCTGGTGTTGATGGCATGACCACTTTTATTCCCGGAAAGTAAGCGAACCAAGACTCGAGTGCCTGCGAGTGTTGCGAAGAGACTTGAAATGCTGAACCACCCGGACCACGAAAAACGATCGGAATCTTGAATTGCCCACCCGACATGTACAACATCTTCGCGGCCGAGTTAATGATCTGATCCGTCGCGAGAATTGAGAAATTAAACGTCATGAATTCCACGATTGGTCTCAGCCCCGCCATGGCGGCACCGACTCCCAATCCCGCGAACCCTAACTCAGTGATCGGTGTATCGATAACTCGCTTGTCACCGAACTCCTCGAGCAGACCCTTCGTGACTTTGTAGGCGCCCTGATAAGCAGCTACTTCTTCACCCATTAGAAAAACATTCTCGTCGCGAAGCAGCTCTTCACGTAGAGCCTGGTTCAGCGCCTCGCGCATTGTTATGTTGGCCATCTTCCAGTTTTCCGTTTGTGTAGCTATTTTTTGTCTGCGCCTATGGGGTTGGCGTAAACATCCGTGTAGAGTTCTTCGGGTTGTGGCAGCGGACTCTCTTCAGCAAACTTGAGCGCGCGATCGACTTCTTCTTTTACCTTTGCTTCGATTTCTTCCAGGTCCTTGTCCGTGACGACTCTTTCTTCTTTCAAACTGGTGGCAAAGAGCTTGATCGGATCGCGCTCTTGATACTTCTCGATTTCAGCACGCGTGCGATAGTTACCAGGATCCGACATTGAGTGGCCCATAAAGCGGTACGTCCGAACCTCCAACAGCGTAGGCAGATACTCCTTCCGCGCTCTTTCTACAGCTCGCAAGGTCGCTTCGCGGACAGCGAGAACGTCCATGCCATCTACGAACTCTGACGCGATTTCGTAGGCACAGGCTTTCTGCGAAATGTCACTGAACGACATCGCTCTTTCAAGCGACGTGCCCATGCCGTATTGATTGTTTTCGCAAATGTAAATGCAGGGAACTTTCCACAGCTGCGCGAGATTGAGCGATTCGTGAAAAGCGCCCTGGTTCACAGCTGCTTCGCCAAAGAAACAAAGCGTAACCTGATCAGTTCCTTTGTACTTGGTGGCAAACGCAACACCCGTAGCGAGAGGGATCTGGCCGCCCACGATCGCATGACCACCGAGGAAATTTACCTCGGTGTCAAACATGTGCATCGAGCCACCCTTTCCTCGCGAGCATCCACCCTCTTTCCCGAAGAGCTCAGCCATGACCGACTCAGGCGACAGTCCTTTAGCAATCGCATGCGCGTGTTCGCGATAACTCGTCAGCACATAATCGTCTTTACGAATTGCTGAAAGTGCTCCGACTGCAACTGCTTCCTGGCCGATGTACAGATGGCAGAATCCACCGATCTTGCCCATGCTGTACGCTTCGGCAGACTTCTCTTCAAACCTTCGGATCAAAAGCATCTGATGGTAGAGACTGAGCAAAGTCTCACGATCAAGACTGCTTAGCCGGCTCTTCTGTTCTTTTTTTGCCGCCTGATGATCTTTGCGAACGGTGGCGAGATCCTTCGAATCGATTGACTCCTCTTCAATGACTCCGGTGGCGCTTTTCTCAGGGTTGGCAGATCGCTCGGCAGGTTGTTGTTTGCTCATCTAATCGGTCCGGCTTTCCAAGCCTCAGGTTAAGCTAAAAGGCCCGGCAAAGCGGGCTTTGTAACCTGTAGTGTATGTTTGTCTTATCGAAGTCGCTTGAAGGCGCGATTATAGCGGCATTCGCTGATGCGTGCAAAAGAGTGTTTTTTAGAGCACTGATGCAGTTTGCACTGGGAACGCGGGCGTCTCCAGCATCACGTTGAGAGTTCGCCAAGTAGCGGGCGAGACGCCTGCGTTCCCAGTGCAAACTGCATCAGTGCTTTTTTGAGGACTCGATCCAGTGGAAGGTCGTACTTAGGTGAGGATATCAACCGCGCCAACAGGAGTATTGACCAAACTAAGGACGCTCTTTCGCGCGTGCTTGTCGCGCTGCATTCTTCTCGCCGCGGCTGTGAGCAATTCTTCCGTCGTCTCGCCATCTTCAGGGAAACATGCAACGCCAAGACTCACGCCGAGCTCAACCTTAACACCAGCACGAACTGTATATCGGTGGGCCTCTACCGCCGCCCGGACACGTTCACCAACCGAGAGTGCCATTATGGTCGACGCCATTGGCATGATGGTCACAAACTCGTCTCCTGCGTAACGTGTGAGAATGTCCATCTGGCGCAACTCTTTCCGAATTACACCCGCCACGCTCGCAAGAACCCGGTCACCAATCGCGTGTCCATACTGATCGTTGATCTGTTTGAAGTTGTCGATATCCATGCTGAGAACAGCGAGAGATTCCTTATTCATGCGCTGGCCCTCGGCGATCCGCTGCTCGAGCATCATGTAGAAACCGCGAGCGTTCGGCAGTTCTGTCAGAGGATCGGTCAACGCACTTTCCTTGGTCTTCTCGAACGTCAACGCATTGTTCAAAGCGCTGGAAGCATGTTGGCAAACCGATTCGAGCAACCGAATGTGCTCGGTCGTGTACGAGGTCCGGTTCTTTGAGTAGAGTGTGATTGCGCCGAACGCTCCGTCTTCGCGAAGAAGGGGGGAAACGAGTACGCCCCGATACTGCCGGACTATGTCGTCCGGCACGCCAACGAGGTCGAGTTCAGGCGACGAATTACACATCGACCGGCCATTAGCGATCACCCAACCAGTAATTCCATCGCCGACGTTCATGCGCCGCAGTGCAAACCGTTTGCAATCCTCGCCCGCCGCATGAATCGCTGTCGCCTTGCCAGTTCGCTCGTCTACGACAAAAATCACGCACGTGTCGAAGGGAACGATAGATCTCAACTTATTCGAGACTAATACTACTGTGTCATTGAGATTTAACGACGATCCGATCGTCTGAGCGATCTCATGAAGCGCAAACACTTCACGCTGCGCTTCGGTAATTGATCTGAAACCGAGACTGTCACCGGGTGTGCCTAGGATGTCAGGCGCCAGACCCGCATCAGGCTTGGTCTTGGTTGTATAGTCAAGCCGGCCCGATGCTACCTGTTCCTGAATGTCTTCAGAGTCGATCAACCGATCGAACTCAATCACGTTCTGAACGAATATGTTTACGACGCGAGGATCGAAGGCAGTACCCGCCATGCTTTCCAAAAGTGCCAGGGACTCTTCACGCTTCATGCCTTTCCGATATGGCCGGTCACAACGAGTCGCGTCGTAGAAATCCACCACCGAAATGATGCGTGCAACCAGAGGAATTGCTTCTCCACGCAGACCTTCCGGATAGCCGCTGCCGTCCCACTTTTCGTGGTGATAGCGAACGATGTCTTCGACTGGATACGGAAAGTTGACGCGTTTCAGGATGTCTCCACCAACTGTCGGGTGGATCTTCATCTTCGCGAACTCTGCTTCTGTCAACTTACCCGGCTTGTTCAGGATGTACTCGGGGACAGCGAGCTTGCCAATGTCATGAAGTAGTGCGCCTGCAAACAAAGCTTGCTTTTCCGATTCGCTCACTTTGAAGAGGCCACCCATCTCAGTGGCATAGATTTGCGTCCGACGCACATGGCCATGAGTAGTTTGATCTTTCGCATCGATCGCGATGGCTAGCGACTCGATGGTATTCATGTGGATATTGGCCATCTCCTCGATGTGACGCCGCTGCTCGGCTTCAGCGCGTTTCACTTCGCTCAACCGCTTTTCATTGAAACGATAGAGAAGGTAGACCAGCACCATGATGTGAATTCCGAGAAGCACGTATGGAATGGCGCCGCTTCGAATAGCCGAATAGAACAACACAGCCGCCGCTGCTCCAGCCAGCTGAGTAGTCAACGTCCAGACAACACTCTCCTGCGACGGAATCAGGTTCTTCTTCCCGGCATCGATGCTCAAGAACAACGCGGTTGCCAGTGTGCTGAGGAAATACTGGAGCATAGCCAGTACTCCGAGCGGTACAAGAAAAATGCTCAAAGGCAACCCGGACTGCACGTCTGGATTGGTGTTGCCGGCAAAGAAATCCACAAGCAGGCCATAGAGCGAAGCTGAAATTGAGGTAGAGATGACGGCAGTGGCCGTGGTCACTACGGATTCGCGTGTACTCGAAAAACCGAACGTCGAAAGGAATCCAACGACGGCCGCAAGCAAGACGGCGGGTCCTGCTGTATCGGTAGGAGCGATCGCGAACAGCATGACCGCAAGAAACACAAACGCGTCGGCGATCGATTTGTGGCTTTGCTGCACGCCATCGGTGCTTGTGACTGTGACTGTGAGGCGACCCACGAAGAGCGTCAGAATCAACAACCCGATCCAGGAGGCCAGTCCCGACGGTCCGAGCAGCGGCAGGGTCAAAGTGTTGAAAACAGCTGCCACAAGCAGGACAGTGGCCGCGATCGACAGAGCGACTAAGAGACCTGTACCCTTCGCATTTCTTTGCTGCATATTTCGATTGGGCCCGCTTGATTAATAGGGTCGAGAGAAGTTGCGGGAGAGCGGAACTCCAGACAGCGAGCGAAAGACGGATTTTATTCCTTAACCTGAGGGTGTTGGCCGGCCGCCAACACTGTTTATCGCCGCGCTAAATATAGCCTTCTCAGTGGATTGGAGTCAAGAGAAGTGGCATTAGGGAGGGCCCAGGGGACAAGACCTAGGTCGGTTGGGCGCCCAGCAGTTCCGCCAGCGCCGCAGAATCCGTAACCGGTGCGCTGCAGCTTTGCCGTTCACACACGTAAGCCGTTGCTTTATTCCCAACCAGCAGCCGATCTTTCAACAGAGGAATTACAGCGGCGGCTCTGGAATCACCAGGATCCGCCATTGCTACGACCTTGCTCGGAAGGTACCGTTTCCAGACCTCATCCGCCAATTTACGGGTATCGGACATTTCACCGCGAATTAGCGCAATCTCCTTAGGTTCAGAGAGATAAAAGTCGATCGCACACAAAGCGCGTCCAAAGCCGGTGGGATAACGTCGCGCCGGTTCAGCGATTTGACTCAGAATCGTCACGGCACGGTTCCGGAAATTAGCGTTATCAGTAAGCAGCGCAATCCGTTGCAGAACATCAGCGGCTACGGAATTGCCGGAAGGCGTGGCGTTATCGAAGTAATCCTTTGATCTAACGATCAAGTTTTCATGGCTTTTACCTGTGAAAAAGAAGCCACCTTCATTGTCATCCCAGAATTCATCAATCATGGTGTTCGTCAGCGCCAAAGCCTCTTCAAACCACTGAAAGACACCTGTTGTTTCGTACAGGACCAGCAGCCCGTCGATTAGAAATGCGTAGTCTTCCAGATAACCATTGAATTTCGCGCGGCCATCCTTCCAGCTCCTGAGCAGCAATCCCTCTTTCCGCATGTTCGTGAGGAGGAACTGAGCATTACGTGAAGCGGCAGCGGTGTAGTCATCGCGTTCGAGTACAGCTCCGGCTTCACTGAAGCTCGCCAACATTAAGCCGTTCCAAGCTGTCAGGATCTTTTCATCGCGGTGTGGCTTTATTCTTGATTCACGCTGCTCGAATAGAATGCGAGCACCTCTTGCCAGTACTTCATCCAGACGCTCGGCGGAAACATTCAGGCTAGCCGCAACTTCCTCTCGCGAGTGAGGTACGTTGGGAATGTTTTTTCCTTCAAAGTTACCTTGCTGCGTAATGTCGTAGTATGCATTGAACTGCCGGGCATCATCGTTACCCAGCAATTCAGTAATCTCTGCTTCACTCCAGACGAAGAATTTACCTTCATGTCCCTCGGAGTCTGCATCCTGACTGGAAAAGAAACCGCCTAATTCATGCGTCATTTCTCTGAGTACATAATCCAGTATGCCTTCGGTGACTCGTCGCGCGAATGGATTACCCGAGACCTGATAGTAGTGAAGATAAAGTTTGGACAGCAGTGCATTGTCGTAGAGCATCTTCTCGAAGTGCGGCACTAACCAACGAGCGTCGGTCGAATATCGGTGGAAACCGCCGCCGAGCTGATCGTACATTCCGCCATTCGCCATCTTCTCGCAGGTATGCCTCACTATCTCGAGCGGCTCTGTTTGCCGCGTGCGGTGGTAAGTGCGGAGCAAAAACTCGAGAGTCATTGCCGGAGGAAACTTCGGCGCTCCTCCAAAGCCTCCTTCAACCGGATCGTAGTTCTTGACGATTCCTCTGTACGCACTTTCCAGCAGATCGAGTGAGATCGCGTCTTCGCGGTACGTGCTGGCATTGAGCCGCCGCAACTCGCCCAACAAGCTCTCCGTCGTTTGTGCTATGTCATCGGGTCGCTCGCGATACGCGTCTGCGACACTAATCAAGACTCGAGGAAAGCCCGGTATGTTGTAGCGATCCTCAGGAGGGAAGTAAGTGCCCCCATAAAAAGGAACTCCTTCGGGCGTAAGAAAGACAGTCATCGGCCAGCCGCCATGATGGGTCATCATCTGAACAGCATTCATATAGATCTGATCCAGGTCGGGGCGCTCTTCGCGGTCCACTTTGATATTCACAAAATTATCGTTCATTAGCCGAGCTATCTCAGGGTTTTCGAACGATTCGTGAGCCATTACGTGGCACCAGTGACAAGCTGAGTACCCGATGCTTAAGAGAAGTGGTTTGTTCTCTTTCTTAGCTTTGGCAAACGCTTCTTCTCCCCACGGGTACCAATCGACGGGATTATTTGCATGTTGCAGTAGGTAAGGACTTGTTTCGGACGCAAGACGATTGCTGAAATCCTGTTTTGACATGACCCCCTCTTTCCGATTGAACTCTCAATCCTTAAACCAGTACGGTGTTTGTTTGGCCCAGGTCGATCTTGGATACTGTTTGTGCAGCAGATCAAATGCAGCTTTTGACCATCTACCTGTGTCTTTGTTTGTACATCCATAACGCGTGGTCTTAACTGCAAGGTGAAGAGCTTCAGGAACGTGGGGGTCGTCAGGATTTGCGGTTCCCCACTGAACCACTTGACGGGCGAGATAGTTCGGAGCTGGCCCAAGCGCAATCAACATTGAGTACTCCTTCGCTGCCGCAGCTCGTTGTGCTCGAGTCAGGAAAACTGGGAACCTGCTGGGGTCAATTAACGGGGAAGGTTCAGGCTTGTCGGGGTTTTCGGTGTCTGAAGTCGCGGTCGCGTAGAACGCTGACCTGCACCACCAGTTATCGCGATACTCATCCTGTTGCTCCAATGGACTTTCACGTCCGATGCCAGTATCGACTATCGGCTCCAGTCCCGGAAACTTCAACCACGTATAAAGCGCAGCAAACTTTTTCGCATCTGGTTGTGCCGCACTCGTAAAACTTTCGAGCAAAGGTGACATAGCGGGAACGAGCTCATTCAGCGTTGGCGTCAGTTCATCAGCTGTACGGTAATCGCCGAGCAGTACGGATCGCAACCAAGCCGCTTGGGTAACATCACGGCGCAGATTTGGTGGCAACACCTTACTTTGCGCAGCCTGTTTCAAAAGTGAGAGCGGAAATCTTTGGTTGAGTGTTTGAGCTGCGTCGTGATCAAACAGCTTCTGCCCCTGAAGCGCGCGTTTCTCTTCTTGAAGTTCATTTAGCTCGGCTGGAATCTCACGCCCATCGTCGTTCCAACTGAACGCGGACGGAACGCGCGAGGCATACTTTAGAAAGTCTTCGAGACTTTGGGCCAATGCCATTCGTAAGTTCAATAGCGCGTTGAGAGAAGAAACGTTGAGTTTCGCTCGATGCTTCGCGAGCGTATCGTCGAGTTTCTGACGTGCCTGGTCTACTCGGTCTTTCTGCAGGTCAAGGCGAACCAGGTGGTAGATGATCGTTGGATATGCGGGAGAGTCGACACCCACGTTCAGCGCTTGCGTAACGAGTTCGCCGGCTTTTTCACTGCCGCTATCAATCTTAGATATCGCGGCAACAAGCCAGGGAAGAGAACGAGTCTCCTGCCACTTTTTCAGGGAATGATCGAGCGCTTCAGCTCGAGTGTCGGTGAAAGTCGCGATCCAATCGGTAAGATCTTGCTCGAGTATTGAAGCCGGAGGAGCCTCTTTCTTGTCAGCTTCGTCATCACCGAGAAACTGATCCAGCAGTAGTGTGTAGTCCCACAAATCCTGCTTTAGTTTTTCGTTTCGATTTCTGGTAAGCAGCGACCGAGCCAGTTCGTTAACGCGAATCTCCGGATGCAGGCGTACTCGAACAACGCTCATCAGTCTTTCGGCCGCCGCGTGTTGGCTAGTCTGGGTTCGATCCGCAAGGATCCGTTGTAATTGCTCTTCGGCAGCTGAGAGCGATGCATTCTTCTCCTCGGCGGGTCCAAGGCTGGCCCTGCGAACCAGGGTACGAGCCCTGAGATACGGAGCTTGAACTCTCCAAGGAGAATTAGGATCAGCAGCTATAGACGAAAAAGTTTTGTGAGCTGTGTCGAAATCGCCGGCATAAAAATTTGCCGCAGCTATCTGATAATCTCGGTCAGCGCGCCCAAGTGAATCCGGTCCCAGTGCTACCGGAATATGTTTCCCTTCAGAGCAATTTGCAAAAACCTGGTCCTGGGCCTCGAGCCATTCCTTCACCTGACTACTTTCGGCCCCGAGTTTTCTTATGTTGTCTTCGAGGGTGCGTGTTGCGGTTGAAAAGGCGTCTCTTTGACAGTTAAGAAAACTCTCATACTGATTCGGTTGTTCCCGATAGCGATAGATTTCGATCTTTGCAGGCGAGCTAAACCCAGGCACCTTTGCCCGCGCTGCATTCCATTGGTCAATCCATTCCTGCTCGCCGAGGTCCCACTTGAAGTCGAGGCGTTCTTCCCACAGCTCAGTTAGCGCTTTTTGTTCCTGCGGAGTGAATTCGACGTCGCTCAAATAACGATAGGCAACGTAAAGATACGAGCGAGCGTAGGTTGGCTGCAGTGTGCCCAGTTGCCCGCGAGCGAAATCTGACAAGGGATACTCGGGATGCACGGTAAAGACAAAGATGGCATCAAGTGAAAAGGGACCACATGCCTGAACTGGCGTCGCCATTATGAGCGCCAACAAGATGATCGATATGAACGTGAGCTTCAGATAACGTGTCACCGGTTATAGATCTCCATGGCAGTATTGAATGAATCCGCGGACCAGGGTTTTGGACTGAAGATGTATGTCCGCTTACGTGGAAATGTCAGTGAAACGACTTCATCAGTTGAAACGCCAACCGACATTTGGCAAGGCTTAGCGGTGAAACCGTCGCGGCTGTCAATCCGCGAAAGTATTTGTTCACGATCGACTCCCATTCGGAACAGCATTGGTACGGCTTCATCGACAGGCAACGACGTAAGCCAGTTGTCTCCTTCGCACCAGGATCCAAGCGCCGTGATCGAGAGTGGAACGGTTGGTTTCAGTTGCTCACGCAATCTAACAATAGCGTCGCGGTAGAATTTTCGTTCCGAGGTGGTGGCGTCGAAATCAACCTGGACAGCGACAACGCGTGGCAAGCTCGCCATTTCCGATATTTCCTGAACAAAGATCGTGAGCTGTTGTTCGGATAGCGAAGGTTTATCCGAGCGATCAGATTCAACTCGTGCGACAGCGATCACTTGCGTCCCATCGGGTATGGTCAGCGGTTGCAAACGGCGTCTCACGACCACCCGGTCAGATCGCAGGCACAATGTTTTTGCTAGGAACGCGACGCCCACGTTTTTACGATTGATGAACGAAAAGTCTTCAGGCCGTTCCCATGCCCAAAGAATTACCGGCGGAAGTTGGTCCATTGCGGTAGAAACAGAAGGCTCTCCGAAGCGCAACGATCCACGAGAGCGGACGGCGAAGCAGAATGCCAGCAGCGCCAGCAAAACGAAGATCGTCCGCCGATTTTGGGGCAGTCGCGGCAGAGAATGCATGGTCAGATAGTGTGCGGTCGAAAGTGTACCATCACGCTCGCTACACGGTGAAGATTCCAGCTTTTGCGCAACGGCTCTCCTGCTGTAGACACCTTTTGCGCTTTTGTTATACTGCGAAAAATGAATGGTCATTCATTTTCGAAAAGAGTAGTTATTCAGAAATAGTTTGAGGTTAGTTAATGGAACGTGAAAGCCTTGAAATGGATGTTGTCTTTGTCGGCGCTGGTCCGGCAAATCTCAGCGGAGCATTTCACCTTGCTCGTTTGGTGAAAAAGCATAACGAAGATATAGCGAGCGGCGCGAAGTCAGGACAGCCGCTCGGCAATATCGAGATCGCCGTGATTGAAAAAGGAGCTGCTGTCGGAGCTCACATCCTGTCAGGCGCAGTGATGGATCCTCGGGGCCTCGCAGAGCTTATTCCCGACTTTGTCGAACAAGGCGCTCCATTAGAGTCGCCGGTCAAAGAAGATTTCTTTCTTTACCTCACTAAGAAGTACGCGATCCGTTCACCCATAACGCCGCCTCCATTGAAGAACCACGGCTACTACATCGTCTCGCTGAATCGACTCACTGCGTGGCTCGGCGAAAAGTGCGAGGAAGCAGGCGTCAACATCTTTCCGGAGTTTCCTGGTGCCAATCTGCTCTACGATGAAAATGACCAGGTGTTGGGAGTGCGGACCGGAGACAAGGGAATCGACAAAGAAGGAAAGCCAAAGCAGAACTTTGAACCCGGAGTCGATCTGCGTGCCAAAGTCACCGTCCTCGGTGAAGGCCCACGCGGTTCGTTAACCAAGCAACTTACCGAAAGACTCGGGCTGGATGAGGGAACTGAGCCGCAAGTCTACAGCATTGGAGTGAAGGAACTCTGGGAGCTTCCTGATGATCGCTACCCGGCCGGCCGCGTCACCCACACCCTGGGATTTCCTTCTGATGCACAAACGTATGGTGGCGGCTGGATCTACGGGATGCAAAACCGCGTTCTCAATATTGGTTATGTGACCGGGCTAGACTATCAGGATCCTCTGCTGGATCCCCACGCTGAATTTCAACGTTTCAAGTCACATCCCTACATTGCTCGACTACTCGACGGCGCGAAGATGATTCGCTACGGCGCGAAGACGATTGTCGCCGGCGGCTACTTTGCGATGCCGCGAATCTATGGCGATGGGTTTCTGCTGGTCGGAGACTGCGCCGGTTTTTTGAATTCGCAGCGGTTGAAGGGAATTCATTCCGCAATCAAGAGTGGGATGCTCGCCGCCGACGCAATCTACGAAGCCCTGGTTGCTGGGGACTATTCAGCAAAACAACTGCAGCGATACGAAACTCTGGTTAACGAGAGTTGGATAATCCCCGAGTTGTGGAAAGTAAGGAACTTTCACGCCGCCTTTCGTCACGGCAGATGGCTCGGGCTTTTTAATGCGGGATTGCAGTTCGTTACTGGCGGCCGCTCGTGGGGATTGCTGAACAGGGCGAGTAGTGAAGCCGGCCACGAGGCGATGAAGAAGCTTTCCGCATTTGGATATCGGGGAGACAACATCGAACAACGCTACGACGGATTTAAGTTCGACGGGAAAACGACCTTCAATAAACTTACAGACGTCTATCACGCAGCGGTCGGCCATGACGAAAACCAGCCTGTGCACTTGCACGTGCTGGACACGAATATTTGTGCTACTCGCTGTTTGGAAGAGTATGCCAATCCATGTCAGCGATTTTGTCCGGCCGCTGTTTACGAGATGGTTGATGGACCAAATGGAGGGCGCCGGCTACAGATCAACTTTTCGAACTGCGTGCACTGCAAGACCTGCGACATCATGGATCCGTATCAAATCATCAATTGGGTTCCTCCGGAAGGAGGAGGCGGGCCGAACTATCGTAATATGTAGGACTGAGCATCAGGGAGGTTTTAATGCGAAGTGTTTCACTCCGTCAGGCAGCGATTGCCGTTCTTTGTCTGATCACGTTCATACCCTCGGTCGCACTTTCAAAAGGCTTGCGAGCATCCAGGGCTGAGGCTGCCCAGGCAACTCAATCAACAGCCGGCGCGCAGTCAAAGCAGCCCGAGAAGAAGGATGCGGACTGTGGTTGCGAGGCTAAAATACCTCCCGACGTTTTCGCCACGGTCAATGGGG
>JBKPAC010000266.1:0-5261 GCA_046726175.1 Acidobacteriota bacterium | reverse complement strand
GTGTGGCTCTGCTCGGGCCAATCGAATATGGAGTGGCCGCTGGTCAATACCGTGGGCGGTGCTGAAACAGTCGCTCAGGCGAATTACCCGGAGATTAGACTGTTTACCGTAGAGCATCAGACTGCGGTCTCGCCGCTCACTGACGTGCAAGGACATTGGGTCATTACGACGCCGGATGAGGCGGCGCACTTTTCCGCCGTTGGTTATTTCTTTGGGCGTGAGCTCCATCAGCGTCTAAAGCTGCCGATTGGTTTGATTGACAGTTCCTGGGGCGGCACGCCTGCGGAAGCCTGGACCAGCCACGACGCGCTCCTTTCAACAGCCGAACTAAAACCAATACTCGAGAAGTACGAAAGCAGCTTAAAAGCCCTGCCGCAAACAAAGGAAACTTATGCGCGAGCCCTGGCTCAATGGGAAGAGAACAATCTTTACCTGGACGCCGAGAACAAAGGCGAGGGTGCAGGATATGCGGATCCGACAACTCCAACAACAGATTGGGCCACGATGGACTTGCCCCAACAATTCGAGACGGCGGGACTGCTCATTGACGGAGCAATCTGGTTTCGCAAAGTGGTGGAGTTACCCGAATCATGGGCCGCTAAGGATCTTGTTCTGAATCTTCCGCCCATTGACGACTACGACGTTACTTATTTCAACGGCACAAAAATGGGCTCGACCGGAAGAGAAACGCCGAACAGTTACATGGTGCCGAGGAGATACGTTGTGCCGGGCTCGCTCGTACGTCCTGGACGAAATGTGATCGCCGTGCGCGTTTTCGACAGCGCTGGAGAGGGGGGGTTCAGTCGTGGCGGTGCATTCTCGATCGGACCAGCCGGCGTCGGCGAGTCGGAGGTGATTTCTCTTCGCGGAGTATGGGATTACAAAGTAGAGCTGGCGCTGGAGCCGAAGCATCCGGATTGGGGCACGCGTCCGGAAGCTATAGGCGTCAATAACCAAAATAATCCGAGCGTCCTATACAACGCCATGATTGCGCCGCTCGTTCCTTATTCCATTCGTGGCGTTATCTGGTATCAGGGCGAGAGCAACGCCGGACGCGCCTACCAATACCGTACCCTGTTTCCCATCATGATTCGCAACTGGCGGAGTTCCTGGGGACACGATTTTCCCTTCTACTTCGTGCAGCTTCCTAATTGGCACGCAACCAAAGTTCAACCAGACGAGAGCGATTGGGCCGAACTGCGTGAAGCGCAGATGATGACCTTGCGGGAGCCACATACGGGAATGGCCGTAACCATTGATCTAGGCGACGAGAACGAGCTCCATCCGCGCAACAAGCTTGATGTTGGTCTTAGGTTGGCACTCTGGGCTCTCGCGGATACCTATGGTCAAAAGGTAATTCACTCAGGACCGCTTTTCGATCGCTACACCATTGAAGGCAACCAGGTGCGAATCAGGTTCAAACACGCCGCCGGGTTGAAGACGCTGAACGGTGGTCAACTCAAAGGTTTTGCAATCGCAGGTCAGGATCACCGATTTGTCTGGACCGATGCACGCATTGACGGCGATACCGTGATCGTTTCCAGTACGGGTGTTCCCAACCCAGTCGCGGTCCGTTATGCCTGGGCCGACAACCCGCTCGCGAATCTGTACAACAAGGCTGGCCTGCCGGCTGCGCCTTTTCGTACCGACGACTGGCCCGGAATTACCATATCGCGTCAATAAGTCAGGAAGTGGCCGTCTGCTGCTGCTCAAATCAAAAGAGAGAGGATCGAGGTGAAGAAAAAAGTTTCGAGACGTACCTTTGCGAAGATTGCTGGTGCCGTAGCGCTCGGCTCAGCGGCCAAACTGCCGGCATTCGGCTCCGAGACTTCGCCTCAAAGCGGCGCAACTGCTGAGGGCGACGCGTTGCGCGCGTTCCCACCCGGTTTTATCTGGGGAACGGCAACTGCTTCGTACCAGGTAGAAGGTGCCGTTAAAGAGGACGGACGCGGTCCTTCCATTTGGGACACCTTCGCCCACACGCCGGGAAAGGTCATTGACAACGCTACAGGCGACGTAGCGAACGACCACTATCACCTCTACAAAGGTGACGTGGAGTTAATGAAGGCGCTCGGCGTCAAGGCGTATCGCTTCTCGATTGCATGGCCGCGGGTTTTTCCGAACGGCGATGGTCCAGCGAATCCAAGGGGACTCGATTTCTACAATCGGCTCGTGGACGAATTGCTCGCGAACGGAATTCAGCCGTTCGCAACGCTTTACCATTGGGACCTGCCGCAGTCGTTGCAGGATCGCTTTGGGGGCTGGGAGGGACGCGAGACGTCAAAGGCGTTTGCGGACTATGCAGGTTACGTTGCGGCCCGGCTTACCGATCGCGTGAAGCACATCTTCACCATCAATGAGTTCGGCGCCTTTATCGAGGTCGGCTATCGCTGGGGCACCCATGCGCCTGGATTAAAGTTGACAGGATCGCGTCTAAACCAGACGCGCCATCATGCTGTGTTGGGCCACGGGCTCGCGGTGCAGGCCATCCGCGGTGTTGCCAAGCCCGGGACAAAGATCGGGCTTGCGGAGAATATGACGACCCCCGCGCCTGTTTTCGAAACGCCGGCACACATTGCAGCGGCCGAGCGCGCTACGCGCGAGATGAACGCGCAGTACTTAACGGTGATTCAAGAAGGGAAGTACACAGACTGGTACTTGAAGTCGGCCGGCGCTGACGCGCCAAAATTCACTCCCGAAGATCTGAAGGTGATCTCGTCGCCACTCGATTTCGTCGGCATCAACATCTACACACCGCGGTTCGTGCGCGCCGATCAGTCTGCGCCCGTTGGTTACTCAGATGTGCCACATCCGAAGTCGTTTCCACACGCACCATCGCCGTGGTTGTTCGTAGGGCCGGAAGCACTCTACTGGGGGCCGCGACACGTGGCGAAGCTGTGGGGTGTGAAGGAGATTTACATCACCGAGAACGGCTGCTCGGCAGCGGACGAGCCGGCGCCGGATGGGCGAGTCTACGATACCGACCGCGTCACCTTTCTACGCAGTTATTTAACGCAACTGCGCCGTGCGACTGCGGAGGGCATCCCCGTGCGCGGTTATTTTCTCTGGAGTCTGATGGATAACTTTGAGTGGGCCGATGGTTACACCAACCGTTTTGGCGTTCATTACGTTGACTACGCTTCGCAGAAGCGAACGCCGAAACTGAGCGCAGAGTTCTATCGCGAGGTCATTAAGCGAAACGCTGTAGTGTGAGGTGCTCGATCATGGCCGCAAAGAAGCACAAAAGGCACAACGATCTTCCACGCGCATTGGTGCTGTTCGTGCTGGTTGCCTCAGCGATATGTTTTTCGACAAAGCCGGTCATACATGCTCAAAACT
Organism: Acidobacteriota bacterium; assembly: GCA_046726175.1. Classification (GTDB taxonomy): domain Bacteria; phylum Acidobacteriota; class Blastocatellia; order Pyrinomonadales; family Pyrinomonadaceae; genus PSRF01. The sequence continues at coordinate 1,922 of JBKPAC010000266.1, read as the reverse complement.
CCGAAGCTTACCAAGCCAAGCTGACGATCCGTTTGGATCAACCCCGAGCGGTCATCAACCGCAACATCTACGGCCAATTCGCTGAACATCTCGGACGCCTGATATACGAGGGACTATGGGTGGGTGAAGGCTCGCCTATCCCGAACACGCGTGGCGTGCGCAATGATGTGATTACCGCGTTGAAGGAGTTGCACGTGCCCGTATTGCGCTGGCCCGGCGGCTGCTTTGCCGACGAGTATCACTGGCGCGACGGTATAGGTCCGCGTGACAAGCGTCCGCGAAGGCCTAATTCGAGTTGGGGCGGCGTGGACACGAACGCCTTCGGCACGCACGAGTTCATGGATCTTTGTGAGATGTTGGGCGCCGACCCTTACATTAACGGTAACGTCGGTAGCGCGACGCCGCACGAGATGATGGACTGGATTGAGTATATGACCTCGGATTCAGACTCCGATCTGGCCAACTTGCGACGCCGAAATGGGCGCGACAAACCGTGGGAGATTCCATACTTCGCCGTCGGTAATGAAACGTGGGGTTGTGGTGGAAGCATGCGGCCGGAGTATTACGCCGACGTGTACCGCCAATATGGCACCTTCATCAAGAACCACTCGGGTAACCGCATTCAGAAGTTGGCGGTCGGCTCTCATGACGACAATTACAACTGGACAGAAGTGCTGATGTCGCAGGCGGGGGGGTATATGGACGGGCTGTCACTGCACTATTACACACTCCCCACCAGCAATTGGGCGAAGAAGGGTTCAGCCACGCAGTTTGACGAGAAAGAGTGGCATGCGACGCTGGTCAGAACGTTGCGCATCGACGAATTCATTCAAAGGCACAGTGCGATTATGGACAAGTACGATCCGCAGAAACGCGTTGGTCTAATGGTGGATGAATGGGGCACGTGGTATGACGCCGAGCCCGGCCGCGACATGGGCGCGCTTTACCAGCAGAACACATTACGCGATGCAGTCGTTGCAGGTGTCAACCTAAACATCTTCCAGAAGCATGCCGAGCGCGTGCGGATGGCCAACATCGCGCAGATGATAAACGTCCTCCAGGCCATGATCTTGACCGACAAAGAGAAGATAGTGCTGACGCCGACGTACTACGTCTTCAGGATGTACCGGGTGCACCAGGGAGCGACAATGATTCCGGTTGATCTCAGCGCGCCGGAGTATAGGTACGGTGACGCGGCGGTACCCTCGCTAAGCGCTTCGGCCTCACGCGACGGGGAAGGGCGGTTACACTTATCGATCGTAAACCTTGATCCAAATCGGGCAGCGGAGATCACGACAACGGTTTGGGGTGGTGCAATCAGTAGCGCCGTCGGAGAAGTGCTTACGGCTGCGGCTATGAACGCGATGAACACGTTCGATCGACCGAACAGCGTTAAACCAGCTTCGTTCAGTGGCTACAAGTTTCAGGGCTCGCGCTTGAGCCTCAGCATTCCAGCGAAATCGGTCGTGACGTTGGAGCTCAAATGAGCCGCGTTTTCTTTTGTTCGTCCTGAACGGTCAAACGCTTCGGCGGTCAGATATCCTCAACAAATCCGCAATGTAGATCTGGAGAGAGCACACGGTTCCGACCTGCTGAGAATTGGACCATGCGCGAAGGACGCTTTCTACTTTTCAGCTTTTCAGGGCGGATTTTTGCAGATGCGCAGGAGCGATTAATTAGCGCATTGTGGGAGTCAGGAGATTTTTGTCCACAAATTGGCCACAAGCGAATGAGGTGAACCCCTCCGTTGAGACAGTTTCAATTAGCCACACTTGCGGTTAGATAACATTCGTCTTCTCAAACTAGCCCGGTTGTTGCAGAATCCGCGTCGGCTGGCGAAGCGGAGGCGAGCTCTGCTGGAGAGCAACTCGCCAAGGAATAACCAGCCGGAGACTCATCGAAACCGATGGTCGGAGGAGCGG
>JBKPAC010000265.1:0-13878 GCA_046726175.1 Acidobacteriota bacterium | reverse complement strand
ATACAAGGTGCTTGACACTTCAATCCAAACAATAAATGATGAATTTCAACTGCTCGAAAGCAGCCACCGTATAGTTAGCCTACTGGAATGCCAGACATCCTACTTGTCGAAGATAAAGAAAGCTTGCGGCGTGTGTTGCGTCTCACTCTCGAGAATGCAGGCTACACCGTCACTGAAGCTCCCGACGCTCGAGCCGCGATGACGGAGATCGGTAACGCGCCTCATCGCCTGGTACTGACGGATCTTCGTATGCCGAATGGTTCAGGACTCGATGTTCTGCGCGCAGCCAAATCGGCCGATGGCGATCTACCCGTCATTGTCATGACTGCATTCGGGTCAATCGACGAGGCGGTTCAGGCTATGAAGGACGGCGCTCACGACTTTCTTCAGAAGCCTGTTGATTCAAACCATCTGCTTCTACTCGTGGGACGCGCTCTGGAACAAGCCCGGCTCAGGACAGAAAACATTCTGCTGCGAGAAGAATGGTCCAGGCACTACGGGTTTCCGCGAATTATCGGCGAATCAGAAGAAATCAAACGTGCCGTAGCGGAAACACAGCGCGTGGCCCAAACCGAAGCTACTGTGTTGTTACTCGGAGAGTCAGGAACGGGAAAGGAGTTGTTTGCTCGTGCTGTTCACCACCTGTCAAACCGGCGAGACAGGCCATTCGTAGCAATCAACTGCGCCGCAATTCCCGAGACGCTTATTGAAAACGAACTTTTTGGTCACGAGCGAGGAGCATTCACTGGAGCCGGAGATCGCCGCTTAGGAAAATTTGAGCTTGCTTCAACCGGAACAGTCTTCCTCGATGAGATCGGAGAGTTGCCGATCGCAGTGCAGGGCAAACTTTTGCGGGCTATTGAGGAGAAGGTGATCGACAGAATTGGCGGACGAGCTCCGATCCACGTCGACGTTCGCGTTGTAGCGGCCACTAATAAAGATCTCAAAGAAGCAGTGGAGCAAGGCGATTTCCGGCGCGACCTCTTCTTTCGACTTGCCGTCTTTCCCGTAGAAATTCCCCCACTTCGAAGCCGTGGAGATGACATCGTCCTGTTGGCAAAGAATTTTGCCGCTCAACTTGGCAAAGAGTTGCGGGGTCGTGAAGCGCAATTGAGCGAGGCAGCTATCAAGGCGTTGCGAGAGCACAGCTGGCCTGGCAACGTTCGCGAACTGGAAAACTCGATCGAACGAGCTTGTATCCTATCTGACAGTCTGACACTGGAGCCGAGCGATTTAGGGCTCGGCGGCAAATCAGCAGAACCACAGTCCTTGAGCACGCTTGATTTCTCAGGCACCCTGTCTGACGTAACTGACCGAGCTGTGAGTTTTGTCGAGCGCAGAAAAATTCAGGAAGCACTCGCAGCTAACGACGGCAACAAAGGACAAACTGCGGAGGAGCTCGGAATCAGCTATAAGACACTGCTAACGAAATTGAAGGAATACAATCTTTAACCGCCAGCTGAATGATCGCCGCTGCTCAACCACCTCCAGCTCAGTCACAACGTAGTACCGGAAGGTCAGCATTCTTTGTCGGCGCGGGAATTCTGATCAGTAGAATCGTTGGTTTGGTTCGCCAACGTGTGTTCGCTCACTACTTTGGGACATCGGCTGCCGGAGATGCATTCAGCGCTGCTTTCCGTATTCCAAACTTCTTGCAGAACGTATTTGGAGAGGGAGCTCTGTCAGCTTCCTTCATACCAGCTTACGCTCGCCTGCTGGCCCAACATGATGAGAAAGAAGCTTCTCACGTTGCGGGAGCTGTACTCGCGCTCCTGGCACTAGTAACTTCCGTAATCGTCCTCATTGGCGTATTGACTGCGCCGTACCTCGTCGCAGTAACGGGATTCACGGGTGGAACTTATGAATTGACGGTTCGCCTCGTGAAGATCTTTTTTCCCGGCGCAGGATTGCTTGTACTTTCTGCGTGGTGCCTTGGAATCCTCAACAGCCATCATCGCTTCTTCATTTCGTACACCGCACCAGTAGCGTGGAATTTAGCGCTGATCGCTTCGCTCATCATTTTCGGCAACCGAGTTGGACAGTTTCCGCTGGCTGAATACGTGGCGTGGGGTTCGGTGATCGGAAGTGCTCTCCAGATCGCTGTACAACTACCGACTGTCCTCACGGTCATTCGCAGTCTTAAGCCCACTCTTGATTTCGCAAATGCACACGTCCGAACTGTCGTCCGCAATTTCTTTCCGGTGTTCATGAGCCGCGGCGTAGTTCAGATAAGCGCGTTCGTAGATGCAATTCTGGCGAGCTTTCTTCCTGAGGGAGCGGTAGTCGCGTTGGGCTACGCTCAGAGCTTGTACACTCTTCCGGTTAGCTTGTTTGGCATGTCCGTTTCGGCAGCCGAATTGCCGACGATGTCGCGAGCACTTGGGACTGAAGAAGAAGTTTCTTCAATACTCAGAAAACGACTCGATGCGGGGCTGCGACAGATCGCTTTCTTCATCGTCCCGTCGTCAATGGCCTTTCTCGCGCTTGGCGACGTCATCGCAGCCGTCCTGTATCAAACGGGTCAATTCAAACACGAGGCAGCGATTTACGTTTGGGGCATTTTGGCCGGCTCGACCGTCGGGCTGTTGGCGTCAACTCTAGGCCGCCTTTATTCGTCGACATACTATGCCCTTCACGACACGCGCACGCCGCTCCGCTTTGCCACCATTCGCGTGGCATTAACTGTCGCGCTGGGTTACCTCTGCGCAATTCCCCTTCCCCCACTGCTGGGACTGGATCCCAAATGGGGGGTGGCTGGCCTGACCGCCTCGGCTGGCATTGCGGGCTGGATCGAGTTTCTGCTGCTCAGGCGCAGTCTTAACCGGCGGATTGGTCCCACCGGTCTGCCACTCAGTTTCGCCGCCAAACTCTGGATCAGCGCCGGAGCGGGTGCAGCCGCCGGTTTCGGGCTAAAACTGCTCCTAGGCGACGTTCACCCGGTTCCAATGGCCATTGTCGTGCTGGGGGCGTACGGAACGATTTATTTTGGAATGACCTTCGCTCTCGGAATTGCCGAATCCCGGCGAGTCATCGAAAAAGGCCTAAAAACTGTAGGAATTCGGCGATCCTAGAGGCCCCGGAAATTTTTTTCCATTCTGCAGAAATTTTCTGGAAGGCCTGGGCCATTAGTAATTTCTCTTGAGTATCCTGGAAAAACGGTCGGTTGAGCGCAGCGGCAAGAGAGTGGGGCGGCACCAAAGCCGCCAATTTTTGTGCCTTTATACTGGGAGCGCGGGGCGTCTCGCCCCTCATCAGGGCGACTGGTGAACGTCAAGCGGGCGAGACGCCTGCGCTGCCAGTAATTGACCCCGAAACTGCCCAATCCTTATCATCCAAACCGTGCAACCCGTCCTTTCAGCCGATCAGATGCGGCGGATCGACCGCCTCACCGTCGAGCACTATTCCGTCCCTTCCCTCCTACTGATGGAAGCTGCGGCGAACGCCTCTCTTCGAGCGATTTCGCAACGCCTCCACAACGGAGTCGCCAACAAAAAGGTTCTCGTCCTATGCGGACCCGGAAATAATGGCGGTGATGGAGCGGCGCTGGCCAGGGCCCTGACACGGACAGGCGCCCACGCCGACGTGATCCTCTTCGGCAAAGTCGAAGATACTAAAGGTGATGCTCGAATCAATTTCGAGGCAGTCAGCAGGTTGGCGAGCTTTGAGGCCGGCTCGAGCGCAGGACCTCCTCCGCTAAGCTTCCTGGAGTGTGACAGCCTTCATCTGTGGGAAGAAGTTGCCCGACCGAGAACCAGTTATGACGCTGTCGTTGATGCTCTGTTTGGCACAGGACTCACCCGACCGTTACAGGGAATCTACCTTCAGGTCGTCCAACATCTCGAGATGCTGCGTGCGGCGCGCGAACGAGCACGAGGCGCGAGACCGCTGATCGTCTCGCTTGATATTCCGTCAGGTCTTGACGCTGATCGAGCGCAACCGATCGGGGAAACAGTCCAGGCGGATATGACCGTCACTTTCACAGCGCCAAAGCCGGCAAACGTATTACCACCCGCCTGCTATTTCTGTGGTGAATTGATCGTCAGTGAGATCGGCTCACCTGCGACGCTCATCGAAGCCGCCGATTCAAAATTCTTTGTAGCTGAGGCAGAAGATGCGCGCCGCTGGTTGCAAGCGACTCGTTACACACGTGAGTCTTATAAGAACACACATGGCCACGCGTTGATCATCGCGGGCTCGCGAGACTATAGCGGCGCCGCAGCTCTTGCCGGCAACTCTGCGATACGCTCAGGAGCGGGATTGGTCACGATCGCAACTCCGGTAGCCGCTCAGGTCGCCGTCGCATCCCGTGCTATGCCCGAAGTGATCACGACAGCACTGCCCGATACCGATCGTGGTGCAGTAAGCGATGAAGCAGTCGACTACGTTAAGCTTCTCTTCTCGCGAAGTAGTGCTGTAGCGATTGGTCCGGGATTAACAGACTCGGATGAGCGAACCAGAAGTTTCGTACGGAGCGTGGTAAGCAACAGAACCACGCCAGTGGTGGTTGATGCCGATGGGCTGAATTGTCTTGCACCCTGGCCGAAAGAGCTGAAAGGCTCGAAAGAGTTTCCACTCGTTCTAACTCCTCATCCGGGTGAAATGCTTCGGTTGTTGGGCACCGAAGACAAGTCAGTTTTATCAGATCGTGTTTCGATGGCCCGCAGTTTCGCTCTGGAGCATCAGTTGATTCTGGTGCTGAAAGGCTCGCGAACCATGATCGCGACACCAGAAGGGCTCGTTTTTGTGAATCCCACCGGAAACGCCGGTCTCGGCACCGCGGGAACCGGAGACACATTGACCGGCGTCATCACTGGTTTTCTGGCGCAGTCCGTCGCTACGCTAAAAGAACGCGCCGACGCTGCCGAGGCTGTAATGGCTGCAGTGTACATCTCCAGTTTGGCTGCGGACATCGCGGCGAGTAAATTGGGAATGCGCTCAATGGTAGCATCCGATATTCGCGATCACCTGAATGATGCAGTTCGTTTACTAGATCCTGATGGGGAGTTGCCGGATTCTCGGAACCTCGACGAAGAAGTTAAGAACTGAGGATTCGGAGTTGATAAAGACGACGACAAAGAGAGCGATCGTTACTGGTGAATGGCTTTCGACTACGCCCCAGGAAACTTTCCGGCTTGGCGAACGTCTGGGCGAGCAACTCACCGGCGGTGAGATTCTTCTTTTGAGCGGCCCACTCGGCGCCGGCAAAACGGTCTTCGTGAAAGGCATGGCGGGTGCGCTCGGAGTCGATCCATATGAAGTGACCAGTCCGTCGTTCACACTCGTTAACCCGTATACGGGCCGTCTTCGGTTGTATCACATCGATCTGTATCGATTAGATGAAGGCTCGTCAGCTGCGCATGCGGTGGATCTCGAAGAGTTGTTGACTGATGAAGAGGCTGTAATCGTAATCGAATGGGCCGAACGAATGGGAGCTTATCGATTGCCGCCGGATGTTTGGCGGATTAACATTTCCGGAGCCGGCGAGGAGCCTCGTCGGGTAATGATCGAAGAGTCGTAAAGGCGCCGTGCCGTGGAACATTTACAAGGAGTGACCGAATGCCATATCCCGAAATCATGATTCGACCAATGCGAGAAGAGTTAACGCGACTCGGCGCTCGAGAGTTGAAGACAGCGGCTGAGGTCGACGAGACGCTGCAGAACTCTGCAGGCACGGTAATGGTGGTCGTCAATTCTATTTGCGGATGCGCTGCGGGAAGAGCGCGTCCGGGAGTGGCGCTCGCTCTTCAGCACGAGACGCGACCGGATCAGCTCGTCACTGTTTTCGCTGGAGCTGACATAGAAGCGACCGATAGAGCTCGCAGTTACTTTACAGGTTATCCGCCTTCGTCGCCTTCCATCGCACTACTCAAGGATGGCAAGTTGGTCTATATGTTGGAGCGGCGTCAGATCGAAGGAAGAGAGGCTCCATCGATTGCCGAGGATCTCAAACGTGCGTTTGATGAGCACTGTGCGTAAAGAGATTTTCGATTTTCGATTCTCGATTTCCGATTTACGATTCACGATTCACGCGATTAATTTCGGCCTCGACATCGATGTGGCTTCGTTGAAATACTGCGGAGGGTGTTTTCAGGTTGTAAACCCTAATTCGTTCATTAAGCTCGGACGCTTTCTCACTGAATTCCTTCACGACACGCTGCCACTCCGGTCCTTCGCCATAAAGTTTTCTTGCACGTAACAAGGTCGCGCGAGCTTGCTCGAGCTCAGTATCAATCTCTTTACGAGATTCAATCCAAGCGGGAGCAAATCCAGCATTTCTCAGCAGGCGGTGCACGGTCCTTAGTTCCGGATCTTCAAAAGGGTTTTCCGCGAGATCGATCGGCTCGCCTTTGCCTGGCAGGTCGTCAAACTCTCCTTGTTCGATGGCCTCGCGAATCTTCTTTTCGACGAGGGTTTCGTGTCGTTTCATGGTTAGCACCCTGACACTGGGAGCGCGGGCGTCTCGCCCGCACCACGTTGCGAAACAGCCACAAAGGCGGGCGAGACGCCCGCGCTCCCAGTGCAAACGGTAAACGCTTCAGTGCAGCGAGATGTTCCGAACCGCTGTGCTATGATGCGGGTCGATGTCGTCCCCTCTCGAGCTTCACACTCCAGTTGTTGATTTATACAAATACAAGATCGCGCGTCTCGGTCAAACCACCGCACGTAAATTAGGACTCGCCCTCGCAGGCTTTCATGGTGCGAAGTCCGGAAACGAAGCGACCGTCGAAGATCTGCTTACGTATCTGCCGATGCGTTATGAAGATCGATCCAACCCGGCGCGCATTCGTGACCTGCAGCCGGGAATGGAGGCATCGCTCGAGCTGTTTGTGAAGATCTCAGGCGCCTATGAGGTCCGCGGTCGCCAAAGTTATCTGAGGTCGCGTCTATTCATTTTCGAAGCCAGCGCTACAGATGCAGCGCAGACCGGAAAGCCGGTGCTGGTGTGGTGGTTCGTGTCTGGACCACACGCACATGAAATCATCGAGTATTACAAGAAGAAGCTAGAACGCGGCGCACGTTTCATCACGTTCGGACGCTGGGAATGGGATTCGCGACGGGCGACGTATTCCTTGAAACTCCAGAAACCTGCCGATGAGCTGGAGATCCTGCCAGGCAATGAAACAATGATTGATAGTGACTCAGCGGACGGAGAAGATGATCCTAAACTCGCTGCAATCCATGCTGGTCGTATTGTTCCTGTGTACCGAAAGCTCGGCGAATTCAACTCGAAACGGTTGCGCGAGATCATTCATGCCGCACTCAGCATCCTGCCAGAGAGTGCTATCGTCGAAACGCTGCCTGCAGATCTGCGTCAACGTCAGCTCTTGATCGGTCGTGCCGAGGCGATCAGACAAATTCACTTTCCGACTGAAGACGTGAAGCTTGCCGAGTACGAACGTGCGCGGAGTGCTGCACATCTTCGCCTGATCTTCGAAGATTTCTTCTGGCTCGCATTCGGATTGAGCTTGAAGAGAGGTAAGCGCATTCGCGAGGCGAAAGGAGCGCAGATCAAGATCTCTGCAGACCTGAAGAAGACAATAGCCGCCTTACTCCCGTTCAAACTCACTAGCGCCCAGCGTCACGTTGTAGCCGAAATCTTCAACGACATGCAGTCAAACTCCCCGATGAATCGTTTGTTACAAGGCGACGTAGGCAGCGGCAAGACGATCGTAGCGGTAATTGCGATGATGGCGGCGATGGAGAATGGTTATCAAGCTGCTTTGATGGCGCCTACTGAAATCCTTGCTGAACAACACGCGCGAAATGTGAAACGGCTGCTCGCGAAGACTCCATATCGCGTCGAGCTTTTGACCGGATCGCTGCGCCCTAGTCATAAGAAACGGCTGCAACTGGATCTCGCTGCCGGTGAGATTCACGCTTTGGTAGGAACTCATGCGCTGATTCAAGAGACCGTCTCGTTTGAAAAGCTCGGACTCGTAGTAATTGACGAGCAGCACCGGTTTGGCGTCATGCAGCGTGCTGAGCTGCGGTCCCGCGGACTGAACCCGGATGTGCTTGTAATGACGGCGACGCCGATTCCGCGCTCGTTGGCAATGACCGTCTATGGCGATCTCGACGCTTCTGTTATCGACGAAATGCCTCCGGGTCGCACTCCGGTTGAGACACACGTTTTTGGCGAGGACCAACGACAGGAAGTGAAGCGTTTGATAACAAGGGAAGTTCGCGCGGGCAGACAGGTCTACGTTGTTTATCCTCTGGTGGAAGAGTCAGAAAAGATGGACCTCAAGGACGCTACCCGAAGGTATGAATACTTGCGCGACACCGTGTTTCCAAAATTCTCGGTCGGACTGTTGCATGGCAGGATGAAACCAGCCGAGAAAGAGGAAGTTATGAGGCGCTTCGTTGCCGGTGAAATTCAGATACTAGTTTCGACCACTGTAATTGAAGTCGGTGTGGATGTTCCCAACGCTTCGGTGATGATTGTTGAGCATGCTGAGCGATTCGGTCTTTCCCAACTTCATCAACTGCGGGGTCGAGTTGGGCGCGGTGCAGAAAAGAGCTACTGCCTCCTGCTGACATCGGATCGCAAGACCAGCGTGGCCCAGGAACGCTTAGGCATCATGGCGCAAACCAGCAACGGCTTCATCATTGCAGAGAAAGACCTCGAGCTGCGTGGCGCAGGCGAGTTGCTTGGAACAAAACAGTCAGGACTCCCCGAGTTCCGTGTCGGCAACCTCGTACGAGACCTGCAGATTCTCGAAAAAGCAAAACAGGAGGCGGAGTTCTATTTATCGAAGCGAAGTAAATCCGCCGACACTTCAGCCATGACGGAACGAGTCAAACGTGACCGACGCCTGGGCCTGGCCGCTGTCGGTTGAGCCACTTGAACGATCCGCTGTTCTAATGCGCGCATGTCATGGCATGCTAATGCGTGTTAAATGACGTCTCCTGAATGTCAGGTTACCTTGCGCATAATTGCCGGGAAATACCGCGGCCGCAATCTTAAGAGTCCGCCTTCTCTAGAGACCCGCCCCACCTCTGATCGTCTGCGTGAAACTCTATTCAACGTGCTCGCGCCTCGCATTGAAGGAGCGCGTTTTTTGGATCTCTGCGCGGGGTCAGGAGCTGTTGGAATTGAAGCTTTGTCGCGTGGAGCTGAGCACGCCACATTTGTGGATCGCTCGCGAAAGATGTGTGGTCTGATCGAATCGAATTTGGACCTTTGTCGCGTGCCCGAGAACGAAACGGAAGTAGTTCTTTCCGAGGCCTCAGCCTTTATCCGGCAAGTATCTGCCAGGGAGCTGCAACCCTGGACCATCGCATTCTTCGATCCTCCGTACGCAAATGATTACCTGAGTGTGCTGGAGTTATTCGGAGCCGATAATCTGAAACTACTTACGGAAAGCGGTCTTTTGATTGTTGAGCACCATCACAAGAATGCCTTGAAAGACCAGATCGGTGACATAATACGAACCCGAATAATAAAGCAGGGGGACTCCTCGCTGAGTTTTTTTCAGAAGCCATAGCCTTCATTACCTGGAGCAACGTGATGAACCAAACACAATTCCGACTGTCGCGAAGAGGGTTTACTAAGATCCTCACCACTGGTGCAGCTTACGCGACGCTGCAGCCGAGCGTGCTCTGGGCAATACCGCCGCGCAAGATCGAAGGAGACGCGAACACAGCGAATGAACTAGTCCGGCTTAGCTCAAATGAAAACCCTTATGGACCATCTCCTACTGCGCTAAAAGCGATGAACGATGCTTTCAGTCTCGCCTGGCGGTACCCTGACGAGCATGCAGAGATGTTGGAAGCCAGCATCGCTCAGCTTCACACAATTGCGTCTCAAAACATTATCCTGGGGAACGGCTCAGGTGAGATTTTGAAGTTGGCTGCCGCTGCATTTACCGGACCCGGCCGGCGCCTGGTGATGGCTGATCCTACTTTCGAAGCCATCGGTCGCCATGCACGGACGGCAAAAGCTGAGACGGTGCAGGTTCCTCTCACTGCCGACTACCGTCACGACCTGCCAAAGATGCTGGCGCCAACTAACGTAGGTTTGATCTACCTCTGCAATCCAAATAACCCGACTGCCAGCATCACGCCAAAAGATGAAATTCGTGCGTTCCTTTCAAAGGTTCCGTCGACGACTGCCGTTCTTGTTGATGAGGCGTATCACCACTACGTTGAAAGTCCAGATTACGAAACCATGATTGCTCTGACGCGAGACTTTGCAAACCTGATTGTTGCCAGGACGTTTTCGAAGATTTACGGAATGGCCGGTTTGCGCTGTGGCTACTGCGTTGGCAACGCCGACCTGCTTCGGCAGATGCGCCAACATCAAACATGGGATAGTGTAAATATCATGGCTTTGGCCGCCGCTACCGCAAGCCTGGCAGACAAGAACTACGTCGAACAGGGACGGAAACGAAACAGCGATACAAGGAAGTACGTGTATCAAGAAATCGAGAAGCTGAATCTCAAGTTGATACCGTCGCACGCGAACTTCTTCATGGTTGACCTGGGGCGTGAAACGCGTCCCATCATCTCGGGTTTACGTCAACGGAATGTTGAAGTTGGGCGCGTGTTCCCGGCATTGCCAAACTTCATGCGGGTCACTGTGGGGACAAAACTGCAGATGGATAGTTTCCTGAATGCATTCAGAGAAGTATTACGAACATGACAATGCTCGTACTCGGAATTGAAACATCATGCGACGAAACCGCAGCCGCACTCATTCGCGACGGTAAGGAGATCCTTTCGTCAGTTATCGCATCTCAAGTCGAAACTCACAAAAAGTTCGGCGGCGTAGTTCCCGAGCTCGCCTCAAGAGAACATCTCGACAAGATCGTTCCGATCGTCGATGAGGCATTCTCGCGTGCAAATGTTCAGAAAGACTCGATCGATGGGGTTGCCGTGACGGTTGGTCCAGGCCTGGTCGGTTCGTTACTCGTGGGCGTGTCGTACGCGAAGGCAATGGCATTTGCTCTAAACAAACCGCTGGTAGGTGTTAACCACATCGAAGGTCACATCTATTCAGTCGCGTTCGAGAATCCACCAGTGGAATATCCCGCACTGGCGTTGATTGTCTCGGGGGGCCACACGAATCTTTTCTGGGTCCCCGAGCCGGGTAAATACAAAGTAGTCGCACGTACACGTGATGACGCTGCCGGCGAGGCTTTTGACAAGGTCGCAAAGATGCTGGGACTGGGATATCCGGGTGGTCCGATCATCGAACGGCTAGCTCGTGAGGGCGATCCTACAGCCGTTAAGTTCGCTGTCCCGCGCATGGGAGACGGTCTACCGGATTTCAGCTTCAGTGGCCTAAAAACCGCTGTAACAAAGCACATTCGTGAGAATCGGGTCGAGCCGGTCAAAAACGGTGAAGCTCCAAGCCAGGCGATTAAAGATCTCGCGGCCAGCTTTCAAAGTGTTGTCGTAAGATCGCTGGTTGGTACGATGCAGAAGATCGGCGATGAATATGGACCAAAGACGTTGATTGTAGCTGGTGGCGTGGCGTGCAATGGTGCGTTGCGTGAAAGCGCAATAAAAGCGGCCGCGGAGTTGGGAGTCCCTGTCTATTTTCCTTCGCCACATCTGTCAACGGACAATGCTGCGATGATTGCAGCTGCAGGAACTGTGAAGTTGCTGGCGGGCGAACGAGCGGGACTGGACCTCAACGCGGACGTGACGTTGCGTCTGGGCAATATTGAAGTTGAGGAAGAAGCTCGGAAACGCGCCGGCGCAAGGTATAGATTATGAATTGCGGATTCGCAATTCTTACGCCGCCTCAACTCTTCTGAGGCTCTTCCTTCCCAGATCCTTCATCAACTCGGCAAAACCTGCCAGATCGAGTGACTGTGGGCCATCGGAAAGCGCGCGCTCGGGCATTGGATGGACCTCGATGATCAACCCATCAGCACCCGCAGCGACCGCAGCCTTCGACATCGGCGCGATAAGGCTTCGCAATCCGGTACCATGCGACGGATCCGCAAGCACGGGCAGGTGCGACAGTTCCTTGACCAAAGCAACTGCTGCCAGGTCCAGCGTATTCCGTGTCGCAGTTTCGAAGGTCTTTATGCCTCGCTCGCACAACACGACGTTCGCATTCCCTCCCGCCAGAAGATATTCGGCCGCCAATAACCACTCCTTTACCGTTGCCGAGGGACCTCGCTTAAGCAATATCGGTCGAGGCGACTTCGCGAGCCGTCTCAGCAACGAAAAGTTTTGCATATTTCGCGCCCCTACCTGCAGCATGTCAGCAAACTCTGCGACCGTGTCGACATCGCCTTCGCTCATCACTTCGGTAACGACTCCCAACCCAGTTTCGTCACTCGCCTCACGTAATAGTCGGAGCGCTTCGACGCCAAGACCCTGAAAATCGTAGGGTGACGTGCGCGGCTTGTAAGCTCCACCACGTAGGAGGTTAGCCCCATTTGCCTTCACGGATCGTGCTGTTTCTTTCAACTGTTCCGACGATTCGACTGAGCATGGGCCTGCTATTACGACCACTTCGTCGCCACCGATCTTCACGCCGGCCACATCGACGATTGTCCGTCGTTGTCGCAGTTGACGACTGACCAGCTTAAATGGGTGCGCTATTTGAATAACATCCTCGACTCCGGCGGCTGCCTTCAACGCTTCGATCTCGCTTCTGCGTCCATTGCTGCCGATGGCGCCGATTACAGTCCTTTCGGCTCCGTGAATGATGTGGGCTTGATATCCACATTCTTTGATTCTTTCGACTACATGGTCGATCTGTTCCGCTGTAGCTGTTGATGACATGTTAATAATCATGATCTACCCCTTCTGAGATTTCCCGCATCGTTTGACTTAGACAACAAAAGAAATCGAGTTTGATTATTCTTATCGTCCTGAATGTTTTCCCGGATTATCGAACCGCCGTAGAGCTCTGCAGCTCGCTTGCCTGCTATTGCGGCATTTCTGGGATTTTGATCTTTCATTACCTGGGCAACGCTTCCCGCCGTGTCCTCTGCTTCGACGCGCTTCAGATGAGGATGCTCGGCGAAGAACCGCTTGCATTGGGCCAGAGCCACAGGGTGTGACGCGACCTCATCAATCTCTCCGAAAGAAGCTCCCGGACAACCAATCAAATGTTGAGCGATGGGGATGGTCACTTCAGCGGTGATTAAGAGCGAGCTTTTGTAGAGCAGATTCAGGCACGGCTCAATCGTGCCTACAAGACTGTTCTCCACTGGCGCAAGAGCGAAATCTGCGAGCCCTTGGTCGACACTCTGAAACAGCTCAACAAAGGTTGGTCGGGGAACCAGCTCAATGTCGGCCCCCAGCAGTTTGACGGCTGCGTCTTCGCTAAACGCCCCGCGCTCGCCTTGGAACGCGACCCTCGGCTTTCGATTGGGAACACTCACATCATTACCCGTGAAGATTGAACGATTACCGGATCCAGCAGCTCTGACTCGACTCGTCTCGACTCGCCGATGATGCGACGGAACAATTTCGTGATCGCACGTTGATCCAGTGGACCGGTGTTCGCTTGCTGCAGTTTTCCGAGCACCGCGCGCTCGCGTTCAGGGTCGCAATAGGGCAACCCCGCTGCGCGCTTCAGCGTGCCAACCTTCATTGCCAGGCGCGCGCGTCTGTTCAAGAGGCGTAGCAATTCTCGGTCGATCTCATCGATTTCTGCCCGCCAATACTCGATGTTCATGGCTTTGTCTCCTCTGTCTCCTCTGGAAGTGTTTTCGAGCGCAAAAAAAGCCAGCCGCGACATTTGGGAGTCGCGGCTGGCTTTTTGAAGCTTTGTGTGCTTTTAGCTAACTATAAGTTCAGCACCTCACGCTCACATTTCGCCGGCCCGCTCCTCCCAAGAAGAAGCGGTAGGTAAAGGCGAAATAGAAAAATGAGCGGCTACTGTGCATTTCTTAAAACGCTTCTCCA
>JBKPAC010000264.1:0-35025 GCA_046726175.1 Acidobacteriota bacterium | reverse complement strand
CTTGATGCCTGGGTTCGCGAAGTTGTGGAATGGCACTTCAACCCGGACACCGGCTGTCTGTTTTGGCTTGATTACGCACGCCATCTCGATTGGGATCCGCGACGTGAGATCCGTACTTACGACGATCTTTCGCGCTTTGGTTTTTTCGAGGACGAGTGGTTGCGCGGTGGTCCTGTGCGACGCTGGGTGCCAAAAGGCTATACAGGTCGACCCGTCTACACTTTCGAGACTGGCGGCAGTACCGGTGTTCCGAAATCGCGTATCAACATAGAAGATTTCAGACTGGATTACGAGGCGTTTAGTGCGACCTTGCCCGACGAGTTCTTTCCGCCAGGAAGTGATTGGCTGTCGTTGGGTCCGACGGGTCCCCGTCGTTTGCGGCTCGCTGTCGAACATTTGACGCAATATCGTGGCGGCATCTGTTTTCATGTGGATCTCGATCCACGTTGGGTCATCAAATTGATCAAGATGGGCCAGTCGGGAATGGCTGAACAGTACAAGCAGCATGTCATAGAGCAGGGACTGACACTCCTACGCGCTCATGGGAACATTCGGTGCCTCTTCACTACGCCGAAACTATTAGAGGCGCTGTGCGAAAAGATATCTCTCAAGAAGGCGGGGATCACAGGCGTCTTTTGTGGTGGCACAGAGATGACTCCGCAGTTTCACCGCTTTGCTGTTGAGGAGCTGCTCGAGGGAGCTTACTTTGCTCCCACGTACGGCAATACTTTGATGGGATTAGCGGTTCATAAACCGCGGGAGGAAAAAGACAACTACGCGATCATCTACTACCCTCCGGCTCCAAGAGCGCTGATCGAGATAGTAGATCCTGATCACCCGGATAAAGTTGTCGATTACGGAAATACGGGTCGGGTAAGGCTAACGACATTGACAAAGGAATTCTTCATGCCGCGGTTTTTGGAACGTGATGAAGCGGAAAGAGAGCCGCCGTGCGAACTTTACCCGTGGGACGGCGTGCGCAACGTCCGACCCTACTCTAGTTTGAATACTACGGTCGTAGAGGGAGTTTATTAAAATTGCGGATTTCGGATTGCGGATTTCGGATTTGTTGAGTTGAAATGCGCGCAAGCTAATTTGTACAAGAGGACAATCCGCAATCCGCAATCCGAAATTCGCAATCCAAAATTCTTATGCTTCATATTCCTATACTCCGAAAGGGCGAGGTGTATAAGAGTCTTGATGTTGCGCGTGTGCCGCACCATCAGACTCGCGAGCTGTTTGTCGAAGTGAGTCAGGCAAACGGCGGACTGATTCGTCGAGACCTGTTGGACCAGGACGGTCCCAGGGAAAGCCTCGCCAAATTCTCGACCGCTGAGTTGGTTGAAATATGCAGTCGTGCTGCTGGTTACTTTCTCGATGACTCATTGCCCCTTGGCGATGATCTACAAACTCCCGAAGACTATGTTCGCCAGGTTTCAGCAACAACCGGTCTGCCTCATGTGCTCGCTCGCAAGAATATGGGGAAGATACGCACGATGTTCGCCGAGATGGGTCGCGTGCTGGACGGGTTGACAAGGAAAGTGGGTTGGGACGTTCTCGATCAGGGATTCGGTGAGGTCCAGGGACACGCAGTGAGTTTCTTTTCACGCGGCCGATCGCTCGGCGTTGTTCTGCCGAATAACTCACCCGGCGTCCACTCTCTTTGGATACCGGCCGTGCCGCTAAAGATACCACTGGTACTGAAACCAGGCAGCGCCGAACCCTGGACCCCTTATCGCATCATTCAAGCTTTGATTCGTGCCGGAGCACCTCGCGAGGCGTTCAGTTTCTACCCGGCGGATCACGGCGGCGCCGCTGAGATTCTTCGGCGGTGCGATCGTGGAATCGTGTTTGGAGATACTTCGTCTGTCGGCGGATGGCAGAACGATCCGCGCATCGAGATCCATGGACCAGGGTATAGCAAGATTGTGATCGGTGAGGATTGTATCGATCGCTGGGAAGACTATCTTGACGTGATGACTGCATCTATCGTCGAAAACGGCGGAAGGTCGTGCATCAATGCGTCAGGCGTGTGGGCTCCTCGCTATACCGAACAGATTAGCGAGGCGCTAGCAGAGCGGCTTGCTAAGATCGAACCAAGGGCAGCCGACGATCCGGACGCGAAGCTCGCACCGTTTACTGATGCAAATGTTGCGAGACGTATTTCTCAAATAATCGACCAGGGACTTGCAGAACCGGGCGCCCGCGATGTAACAGCAGATTATCGGCAGATTGAACGCATGGTCACGTGGAACCACTGTCCATTTCTGTTACCAACGATCGTGCACTGCCAGTCGCCCGACCATCCGTTGGCGAAAAAGGAATTCCTGTTTCCTTTTGCGAGTATTGTCCGCGTAAATCAGGATCAATTACCTCAAGCGCTCGGTCCCAGCCTTGTCGTCACCGCAATCACTCAGGATCCAAAACTGATAACAAGACTAGTCCAGTCTCCAAATGTCGATCGCTTGAATCTGGGGGCGATTTCTACTAACCATCTGAGCTGGGATCAGCCGCATGAGGGTAATCTCTTTGATCACCTCTACGGTCGCCGCGCATTCCAGCGTGCGATAGCTGTGTAGGCAGTATGAAGATCTTGTATCTCACAGGCGGCGCCGGACAGATGTATTGCGGTAGCTGTCTGCGCGATAACGCTCTGGCAACGGAACTTTTGGCACGTGGAAATGACGTTACCTTGTTGCCTGTGTATACGCCGACGTTGACCGACGAGACGAACGTGAGTCGCCATCGAGTGTTTTTCGGCGGAATCAGTGTCTACCTTGAACAGTACGTCCCGCTGTTTCGCAAGACTCCTCGCTGGCTCGATCGACTGTGGGATTCCCGGTTGATGCTTGATTTGGCTTCACGTCGCTCCATATCGACGAGTCCGAAGATGCTCGGTGAGATGACCGTATCAATGCTGAAAGGGGAGCACGGCTATCAGCTGAAAGAGATTGAAAAGCTCGTCGAGTGGCTCAAGCACGAATCGCCACCGGATGTAGTCAGCTTGCCTTACTCACTCTTACTCGGTCTGGCGAAACCTATCAGAGAGGCATTGAACCGTCCGATCGTCTGCACTCTGCAAGGTGAGGATCTGTTTTTGGAAGGACTGCTCGAACCCTATCGAAGTGACGCCAAGGATCTGATTCGCCAGCATAGTGACGACGTCGACGCTTTCATAGCGGTCAGTGATTATTACGCCGAGTTCATGCCTGACTATCTGAGCATCCCGCGAGAAAAGATCCACGTCGTCCCACTCGGAATCAACTTGCAGGGGTACGAAAGAAAACAACGAGGGAAGCGGCCATTCACGATTGGGTACTTCGCTCGCGTCGCTCCCGAGAAAGGTCTTCACGTGCTTGCGGACGCTTACAAATTGCTGAGAGACAAGATGGATGATTCCGACATTCGTATCGAAGTTGCGGGATATCTCGCTCCCGAGCATCGATCTTATCTCAAGGGCGTTGAACAGAAGCTTGATGCGTGGGGACTCGCGTCAGAGTTTAAGTATCACGGGGTTCTGGATCGGCAGCAGAAGATCGCATTCCTGCAAGGTCTCGATGTCCTCACAGTGCCGGCGACTTACAAAGAGCCGAAGGGCGTTTTCCTGCTCGAGGCAATGGCGTGCGGCGTACCAGTGGTCCAACCGCATCATGGAGCTTTTACCGAAATAGTTGAAAAGACTGGCGGCGGTATTCTCGTGGAGCCCGACGATCCATCCAGTCTTGCGGACGGATTGAATCGATTGAGGAAACAACCCGAATTGGCTGAGCGGTTGGCCCAGAGTGCTTTCGCCGGCGTGCGCCGTCACTACAGTGTTCAAAACAGCGCCGATCGTGCGCTTGACGTTT
This sequence comes from Acidobacteriota bacterium, assembly GCA_046726175.1. Taxonomy (GTDB): domain Bacteria; phylum Acidobacteriota; class Blastocatellia; order Pyrinomonadales; family Pyrinomonadaceae; genus PSRF01. The sequence continues at coordinate 31,177 of JBKPAC010000264.1, read as the reverse complement.
ATGCGAGCGTCGTAGAGAAACGCACGCCCGCCGCGGTCGATCTGGCTGTTCAAGCCGCTGTCTAGCTTCGCTGGAGGAGTGTTATTGCTCAAGGTCGAGAATATCTCAAAAGAGTACCCGGCGCCGCGCGGCACACTCAAAATCCTGTCTGACATTTCGCTTTCTCTGAACTCCGGCGACGCGGTTTCAATAATGGGCCCATCAGGCAGCGGTAAGAGCACGCTCCTTTATATTCTTGGAGCGCTCGAGCCGCCGAGCAGCGGCACTGTGACTTTGGATGGCCGTGATCCCTTTCTGCTGAAACCACACGAGCTTGCAGCTTTTAGAAACAAGGAAATAGGTTTTGTGTTTCAGGATCATTGTTTGTTGCCGCAGTGTTCAGTTCTGGAGAATGTTCTGACGCCGACATTGGTTGCTACCAGCGGGAACAACTTATTGAAGGACGCGCGTTCGCTGCTCGAGCAGGTCGGGTTGGCCGATCGCCTCGACCACAGGCCGGCTGAACTTTCAGGCGGCGAGAAGCAGCGAGTCGCTATGGCACGCGCCCTGATTATGAAGCCCAAACTGCTGCTGTGTGATGAACCAACCGGTAACCTCGATCAAAAGTCGGCAGAGGTTGTTGCCAATCTGCTGCTTGATCTTCAAAAAGTACAACAAACGATTCTCGTCGTAGTAACGCATAATTCCGAGCTCGCAAATCGCCTCCCCATAAAATACGAATTGACGGATCAACATCTGCAGCCGCGTTGATGAGAACGGTCCAACTTCTCAAACGAAATCTGACTTATTTCTGGCGCACGAACCTGTCGGTAATGATGGGAGTTGCAGCCGCAGTCGCCGTGCTCGCCGGCGCATTGCTCGTCGGCGACTCTGTCCGCGCCAGCCTCCGAGATCTCTTACTGGAACGATTGGGGAGTACCTCGTACGTAGTTTCGTCACCGACATTCTTTCGCGATTCGCTGGCAGCGGAGTTAGCGCAGGACGAACAGTTTCGGGCAAGTGGATTAACTGCAGCCTGTCCATTGATCGTCATACGAGGCTCCGCTCTACATGAGCAGAGCCGGCGACAAGGAGGCCAGGTTACTGTTTACGGTGTCGATGAGCGTTTTTGGAAATTTAACGGCATCGGGTCCGATCACACTCTTGGGAATCGTGAGGTCTTTATCAGCGAGGGGCTGGCACGTGAGTTGGGTAGCCGAGCTGGTGACTCGTTGCTAATCAGTGTCGAGAAGCCTTCCGAAATCCCTGTTGAATCGCTGCACGGTCGTAAGGAAGATCAGGGTCGTACGCTCCGATTAATTGTCAAAGCCGTGCTGCCGCCGTCAGCGCTTGGTGACTTCTCGCTTTTGCCCCAGCAGAGCGCAGTGCGTGCAGTTTTTATACCTCTAGGTTTTCTACAGAAGGAGTTAGCGCAGCCGACCAACGCTAATACGATCATTATTTCGGAGAGCGCACATGCGAGAAGTGCAGTCGAGTCGCTCCACCAAATCGTAAAGTCCAAAGCTCAACTGGAGGATCTCGGAGTTGACTTGCGAGCTTTACCTGACGATCTTGGCATCTCCGTTGAGAGTCAAAGCAAAATAATAAACGATCGTTTAGCTGATGCTGCGACCAGCACTGCGACTCAGCTTTCCCTCAAACCAACTCGTGTTCTTTCGTATCTGGCCAACAGTATTAGTGCTGATGCTCATTCCGTTCCGTATTCGTTAGTAACCGCACTCGATGAACAGACATTCAACAACCTGGTAGCCGGCGCGCAGAATCAATCCGGAGATCCTGGTCCAATCATTCTCAATGAATGGGCTGCTCAGGATTTGGGTGTGCAGCCCGGTCAGGCAATCACCCTCGAATACTATCTGTGGAACGAAGGCGGACAACTCGAAACCAAGACGGCAGATTTTCGTTTAGCCGCAATCACGGCGATTTCTGGTATTGCCGCTGACAGAGATCTGGTGCCGCGTTATCCGGGCATTACTGAAAGCCAGCACCTTTCCGATTGGGATCCACCTTTCCCAATCGATCTCAGCCGAGTACGAAAAAAAGATGAGGACTACTGGGATCAATATCGCACCACGCCGAAGGCTTTCATTCCGCTTCAACGCGCGCAGGAACTGTGGCAGTCGCGATTCGGCAAGCTGACATCCATCCGAGTTACTGCCGCGAACGGCACGCTACCGGAAGAGATGCACCGCAACTACGCCTCGCAGTTACGTGCGGCTCTGGATCCGGCTGGGATGGGTTTTCAGATTGTTGCTGCACGTGAACAAGGATTGCAGGCTTCGCGCGGCGCTACAGATTTCGGTGAATACTTTCTGTATTTCAGTTTCTTTCTCGTCGTCTCGGCACTGTTGCTGACAGCTCTGTTTTTCAGGCTCGGCATCGAGCAACGCGTGCGTGAAATCGGAACGCTCGAAGCGTTGGGTTTTGCTCCTTCGAAGATTCGGAACCTGTTTCTGACCGAAGGAATTGTGTTGTCAGTTGCTGGCAGTTTTTTGGGATTGATTGGCGCTGTAGCGTATGGATATTTGCTGATGCTTGGTCTCAGAACGTGGTGGCTCGAAGCTGTAGGCACGACAATGCTGAAGCTCCACGTTTCGCCGACTTCGATGCTCATAGGCGCTTTTGGCGGAATCGTCGCATCAGTGATATGCATCGTTCTTACGTTGAGACGGTTGGCAAAGACATCGGCACGCAGTCTTCTGATGGGCGAGAGTATCAGTAACGTTCATCGATCGAAGTTGTCGGCTCGGCGGCGAAGTATTGTCACAGTTTCACGGCTTGCTTTCATATTCACATTATTCGGCGTTGTCTTGCTGGTTGCTGCGTTGCTGAAGCAGGTTGGACAGGTGGCAGGATTTTTTGGTGGGGGCACGTTGCTTCTTGTTGGGCTGCTTTGCTATCAGTCAGTTTGGTTGCGGGCGCGGACGGCGATGCATATTCACGGCACTGGCTGGTGGTCCATTTCCCGCTTAGGGTTTCGGAACGCTACTTATCGTCCGGCGCGAAGCTTGATGTGCATCGCGCTCATCGCGTCTGCGGCATTTATCATTGTCGCAGTCGACGCTTTCAGACGCACAGGCAATATGCAAACTAATGACCGCCGATCGGGAAGCGGTGGTTTCCCTCTACTCGCCGAGTCGCTGGTTCCCTTGGTCCACAATCCGAATACAAACGAAGGACAGGAAGCGCTGAATCTCACAACGGATAACAGCCCGGAACTCAAAGATGTGTCGTTCACGCGCTTTCGTGTGCGTGCCGGCGATGATGCAAGTTGCCTCAACCTGTATCAGCCACAGAATCCCAGAATTATCGCAGCGGGAGATGAATTCATCGGAAGCAACCGTTTCACTTTTCAGGACTCTCTCGCGCAAACCGACGCTCAAAGAACAAATCCTTGGTTGCTCTTGAATGAAACGTTTCCGGATGGCGCAATGCCCGTCATCGGTGACGCAAATTCACTGACCTACGTAATGCACCTGAAGCTCGGAGACGAGTTAATGCTGAATCAGGGAAGTGCGCCGGTGAAGTTGCGCGTGGTTGGCTCGCTCTCAGACAGTATTTTTCAAAGTGAGTTGATCATGGGCGAAAGAAACTTCCTGCGAGTTTTCCCGGAAGAGCAGGGTTACAAGTTCTTTCTCATTGAAACATCGGGCGCCGATTCGAGCAGTGTTGCCTCGATACTCGAAGATCGTCTTTCGGACTACGGATTCGACGTCAGATCCACAGCAGAACGTCTGGCTGAGTTCCACCGCGTCGAGAACACTTATCTGTCAACGTTTCAGTTGTTGGGTGGGTTGGGACTCGTTCTCGGGACGTTGGGACTCGCCGCGGTGCTATTTCGGAACGTGTTGGAGCGCCGGCGAGAGCTGGCGTTGCTGCGCGCGGTTGGCTATAACTCTTCGCACTTTGCACTCATGGTCTTAGCGGAAAATATTTTCCTGCTGCTTTGTGGACTCGCGTCTGGGACGATATGTGCGTTGCTTGCGGTAGCTCCTGTTTTCTTTGGTCGTGGAGGTCGACTGCCAAACGTTTCACTGGGTCTGTTGCTTGTGCTGGTCCTGGTTTCGGGACTAAGTGCCTCGATTGTTGCGACGCTTGCAGCGCTACGTTCGCCCTTGATTCCAGCGCTCAAAGCAGAGTAGAAAAGGTCTTCAATCGATTCTGATTTAACCCTCTGTGAATCCTCGGTGTCTCTGTGCCTCGGTGGTTTCGGTCGATCTGGCTAAACACAGAGACACAAAGGCATTGAGAACTCACAGAGAAATGAGAAAGTTATGAGAGCACCATCACTAGATCGCTCACTTCTTTCAATTCCGCTCCTGTTAGTTCTCTCGACCTCTGCAGTGGCGCAGGCGGAGTGGCCGCAGTGGGGAGGTCCTACTCGCGATTTCGTTTCGAAGACAAAAGGGCTTGCCGCAGTCTGGCCCGAGAAGGGTCCCAAGCAGCTTTGGACCAGAGATCTCGGCCAAGGTCATTCGGCGATCATCGTCGATGGCGACGTTCTGTATACGATGTACAGCCAAGGAGAGCAGGAGTCGGTCGTATCGCTGTCGGCAACGACCGGAAAGACCATCTGGGAACACAAGTATGACGCTCCCACCGCCGGCGTGGATTACGAATACGGATTCGGACCTCATTCCACGCCTCTACTCGTTGGCGATCTTCTTTTCACCGTCGGGTCGATTGGCAAGGTACACGCACTGGATAAGAAGACCGGCAAAGTAATTTGGTCAGTCGATCTTTACAAGGACCTCGGCGGCAAGAAAATGGGTCGCGGCTATTCCTGCAGTCCTCTTGCTTACAAGAACACATTAATCCTCACCCTGGGAGGCGCCGGACAAGCTTTAGTAGCCCTTAATCAAAAGGACGGAAAGATAGCCTGGAAGAATCAGACACTCGATCTCTCGCCCGCCTCTCCAATCATCATCAACGTCGATGGACAGGAGCAGTTGGTAGCGTTCATGGGGAAAGAAATTGTTGGCCTCGACCCAAACAATGGCGAGCTGTTCTGGCGTCACCCACACGAGACGGAATGGGGCCTGAACATCAGTACTCCGGTTTGGGGTACTGACAATCTTCTGTTTGTGTCGTCAGCGTACAACGGTGGCAGTCGTGTTTTGAAGTTATCGCGAAGGGAAGGGAAAACAACTGTTGAAGAGCTGTGGTTCCATCGCCGATTACGCGTTCATCACAGTACTGCCATCAGAATCGGCGACTACGTTTACGCTTCAAGCGGTGACTTTGGTCCGGCGTTTTTGTCGGGAGTGAACGTCAAGACTGGAGAGATTGCTTTTCAGGATCGCAGGTTTCCTAAGAGTAACTTCGTGTATGCCGACGGCAAGCTAATCATCCTTGATGAAGATGGGAACCTTGCATTGGCGACAGTCTCGCCGGCTGGATTGAAAGTAATCTCAAGAGTGAGCGTAATGAAAAACCTGGCCTGGACGGTGCCTACGTTGGTGGGAACGCGACTCTACCTGCGCGACCGCCGATCAATAACGGCGCTGGACCTGGGCTCATAGGAGGAGCACACATGCAGGCTCGACTGGTTCAGATTCTCGTGATTGTTGCTTTACTTGCGTCTGTTGCATCGGCGCAGAATTGGCCGCAATGGCGTGGCCCAAACCTTAACGGCTTCAGCAGCGAGAAGAACCTGCCTTCGCATTGGTCCACGGAAGAGAACGTTGTCTGGAAACTTCCAATGCCCGGATGGAGCGGCTCAACGCCAATCATCTGGCGCGATCGTATTTTCCTCAATGTGGCGGACGGAAATGATCTCTACCTTTGGTCCGCGAGCCGCGCAAAAGGTGAGGTGCTCTGGAAGAAGCTGCTCGGCAGCGGCAACGTTAAGATGCGTAAGCAGAACATGTCATCACCCTCGCCTGTCACTGACGGTAGAAGTGTTTATGTGATGACAGGAACTGGAATCCTCAAAGGCTTCGACTTCAATGGCAAGGAGCTCTGGAGCCGTGACATACAAAAGGACTACGGAGAATTTGGTCTGAATTGGGGATACGCTTCCTCTCCACTCTTGTATGAAGACTCGCTGTACGTTCAGGTGCTTCATGGCATGAAGACCGATGCACCGTCGTATGTGATGCGGATTGACAAGAAATCGGGAAAAACTCTCTGGAAAGTCGAGCGACCAACTAATGCTCAACGCGAATCGCCCGATTCTTACACCACGCCGGGACTTCTGCGCTATGGGAACAACGTGGAAATCGTAATCACCGGCGGCGATTGCGTGACAGGACATGATCTGGCAACGGGAAAAGAGTTGTGGCGCGCCAATGGCCTCAATCCTGAGAACAATCCTTTCTATCGGATCGTAGCTTCGCCGGTGATATTCAACGAGGTGATCTATGCACCCAGCCGCGTGAAACCGCTGCTCGCATTCCGAGCAGGCGGTCGTGGCGATGTAACCACCTCGCATCTGGTCTGGTCTACCGTGAATGGACCGGACGTTCCTACTCCTGTCACGGATGGTAAGTACTTTTATGTGGTGAACGACAAGGGAATCGTATGGTGTCTCGATGCGAAAACCGGAGCAGAAGTCTACGGTCAACAGAGACTGAAGCCCGGGACCTACAGCGGTTCTCCGGTGCTGGCTGACGACAAGATCTACATTACGAATGAGGATGGATTGACGTCAGTGATCAAAGCTGGGCCAAAGTTTGAAGTGCTAGCTGAGAATGCACTGAACGATTATTGTTTGAGCTCGCCCGCGATCTCCGACGGACAGATTTTCATTCGCACAGCTCAGAATTTGTATTGCATTGGGAAAAAGTGAGGAGATTTTCGATTGTCGAGTTTTGATTTTCGATTTGCGAGTCAGTTGTCAGTTGTCAGTGGGCAGTCGGCAGTGGGCAGTCGGCAGTTGTCGAAGCAACCACGACTGCCAACTTAGCACTGACAACTGACAACTGACTCGCAAATCAAAAATCAAAAATCAAAAATCTAAAATCTAAAGTCACCCTTGCGGTTTGAAATACAGCACCATACCTGCACCCACTGCTGCTAACACAAAGCCCGCGTAGAGCAGCGGATTGGGCGCCGTCTTTGGCGGATGCAACCACATCGAGAACAGTACGTTAACAACCGGAGCGCCTGCGAAGACCAACGGCATCACGTAAGTCGGAAGCCCTCCCGATCGGAAGGCGAAAATAATGCATACGGCACCCAGTGCCCCGAGCGCGCCAGCCAAAGTCGCTGCGATTGATCCTTCTGTAGTAAATCCCCGCAGCTCACCCTGATAGCCCAGGCTGACAACCGGCACCAGTACGCCAATCAGGAAATACGCAACACCAACGCAGAGCAGAGCGCGCATCGGGCTGCCTAGTGCCACCTGACCTTTGTGTAATGCTGGTCCATACAGTCCCCACGAAAGCGCGGCGCCGAGAGCAAAAAGGATCCAAACCATGAGTGGCCTCCGAAACCGATAAATGTAAGATCGTTATGACAAAATGGATTTCTAATGTCGCCGGGCCCGCTCGCGGCACTACCGGGCGAGAATCAGCAAGAGAAACTGAAACTCAGGAAAGATTTTTACCGTAATCGTGTAACGACGGGCCAGCCTTCAGGTCTTAGTGCGGAAGCATTCTAGCAGCCGGTTTCAGAATTTGAATAGACAGTAGTTGTGAACCCCTGATACGAAATGCCCTTCGTTTAGCTTTTCGAGGAACTTTTAGACATAATGCTCCGCACTCGGGCAGTATCAGAGCATTACTCGATCCATCCAGAACTCTACAGGGAGAACAGATCTTGAAGTCGAACCTCTTTACCCTCTTTCCGTTGCTGCTCGTTCTCTTATTGGCCAACACTGCTCTCGCACAAACCTACAGGGGATCAGTGCGCGGTACCGTTTATGACCCAAACCGCGCTGTGATTCGTGGCGCCGAGATCAGGATAACTAATCAAGAAACAGCCGAGATAAGAACGGCTAGTAGTAATGAAAGCGGTGAATACACGATTTCTTCGCTGCCGGCTGGCAACTACCGTCTGGAGATTTCGGCTACAGGGTTCGCTACCTTTCCTCAGGAGTTCGCGCTCGCAGTGAACCAGGCGCTCAGAATCGATGCTGTACTGGTTGTAGCCGGCGTGAGCGATCCCTACATGATCATCTCGTCACCCGACGAGTTGAAGAAGGATTCAGCTTCGCTTGGAACAGTCATTGGCAACAGACAGGTTGTTAATCTGCCACTTGATGGAAGGAACTTCTACGAACTCAGCTTGCTTGTGCCCGGAGCTGTTCCCCCTGCACAAGGGTCAGCGGGTTCGGTGCGTGGCGATTTTTCGTTTAGTGTCAATGGCGCACGGGAAGATGCGAATAACTTTCTGCTCGACGGCGTCTACAACGTCGATCCTAAGCTGAATACGTTTGGGGTCCGACCTTCAGTCGAGGCGATTCGTGAATTTGAGATGCTGACGAGCACTTACGACGCGTCATTTGGTCGTAATCCGGGTGCGCAGGTCAATGTAGTTTTGAATTCAGGTACCAACGACTTCCACGGCTCAGTATTTGAATTCTTTCGAAATGCAGCTCTGGATGCGCGCAACTTCTTTGCTCCGTCAGGAGAGCGAAAGCCAAAATACATTCGCAACCAGTTTGGTGGCGCGATAGGCGGTCCGCTAAAGCGTGATCGCACGTTCTTCTTCGCCGATTACGAAGGTACGCGTGCACGCGAAGGCATCACTCGTGTGACTAATGTGCCGACGTTACAGGAGCGCAACGGGAATTTCTCTCAAAGCCTGTTCGGCGCCCCGATCGATCCCTTTACAGGACAACCGTTCATGGGCGGTGTCATTCCAGACCTCCGCATCAACTCGGTGGGCAGAAGGATTGCAACGCTTTATCCTTTACCGAACCGCAACGTTTCTCTTCAGAACTTCGTCTCGTCGCCCACTCAACGCGATGACAACGACAGCTTCGATGCCCGAGTCGATCATCGCCTTACCAACCGTACTGACTTAACGTTCAGATACAGCTATGGCAACCGAAAACTATTTGAACCTTTCACAGGTCCATCGTTTTCGGTCGTGGCTGGTTTTGGTGACACCGTAAAGCGACGCAGCCAGAACGCGATGGCCGCGATCACGTATATGTTTACGCCGCAGCTGATCAATGAAACACGATTGGCATTTAGTCGAGTAGCGTCGTCAGTAACTCAACAGGCAAGTGTCTTGAATCCGAGCGTCGGACTGCCGGTAATCTCGCCGAGACCACGAGACGCTGGTCTCAGCTTTATCACTATCACTGGGTTCTCACCACTCGGTGACGAAGGTAACAATCCTCAAAACAGCGTGACCAACGTCTATCAGGTTCTCGACTCAGCCAGCTATGTTAATGGCAATCACCTGATCAAGTTCGGAGCCGATATTCGCTTCTCGCAGCAGAATGCATTTCGCGACGTTGAGTCGCGTGGACGCTTACAGTTCTCGCCGTTCGCTCAGATCTCGGGGAATGCGCTTGCCGACTTGTTGCTCGGCTTCCCGCTCCTGACAAGCGTCGCAAGGGTGGATAACCCGCAGCAGATTCGCACTGAGAGCTACAACTTTTTCGTCCATGACAGTTTCAGGGTCAGGCCTCGCCTGACACTTAGTGCCGGGTTGCGGTATGAGTTCAACTCACCTCCAGTGGATGCTCAGGACCGTGCAAATTTGTATGACGTCAACTCTGGAACTCTGGTGGCAGTGGGTACTAACGGGGTACCGCGCAGCGGCTTCAATCCCGACAAGAATAACTTTGCCCCGCGCGTTGGCTTTGCGTGGACGGTCGGTGAGGAACAGGCGACTGTCATTCGAGGTGGCTATGGTGTGTATTACGACCAGTCTCCTCTTGCGCCTGCTGAAGCGCTCTACTTCAACTCGCCATACTTTGACAACAACATCTTCTTCTCGCTTCCAGGTTTGCCGCTTACGCTGAATGATCCGTTCCCGAGCTTTTTCCCGTTCCCGCTCCCGGACTCAGCACTCGCCATTCAGCGGGACTTGAGAACGGCTTACATGCAGCACTGGAATCTAAATGTCGAACGTGAAGTATGGGGTGATGCAGTTCTGGAAGTTGCTTATGTCGGTTCAAAGGGAACTAAGCTGCTGACGGCGCGAGATATTAACCAGCCCAGTCCAAGCGTGTTACCACCCGGGTTACCTTTCGTGCCACGACCGAATCCGCGTTTCGACGATATTGACCTGCTCGAATCTCGAGCGAACTCCAGCTACAACGCTCTCCAGGTGCGTTTCCAGCAGAGGCTAAATCGCGGGTTCTCCACGCTTGCATCGTACACATGGTCAAAGTCGATTGACGACGCTTCTAACTTTTTCAGTAGCGCGGGCGATCCAAACTTTCCGCAGAACAGTAACGATCCGCACGCTGAACGCGGACGATCAAACTTCGATGTTCGTCATCGATTGTCGGTAAGCTATTCGTACGATCTGCCGTTTGGGAAAGGCCAATCGTATTTGAACGATGGCGGATGGTTGTCGACGATCCTTACTGGTTGGCAGAGCTTCGGTGTTGTGACGTTCCAGAGCGGCCGGCCTTTTACAGTTGCGCTTCTATCGGAAATTGACAATAGCGGAACAGGAAGGTCGATTCTTGGTTTTGGCGCGAATGATCGTCCCAACGTGGTTGGTAATCCTACTTTGGGCGAGCGAACTCCTGAGCGATGGTTCAATACCTCCGCGTTTGCGTTTCCACCGCCAGGCACTTTTGGCAACGCAGGCAGAAACATTTTGGATGGTCCGGGATTTCAGAATGTGAATGCTTCGTTGGTGAAGAATACGGCGTTGAGCGAGAGTGTGAGTTTGCAGTTCCGGACCGAGGTATTCAACCTCTTCAATCATCCGAACTTGAATCTGCCGGATAATTTTCTCGGCTCACCAACGTTTGGCCGCATCAGCTCAGCGCGTGACCCTCGGCACATTCAATTTGCGCTCAAGCTCTTGTTTTAGAGCTAAATCTTCCTAGGCAATCTCTGCCTCTGGTCGATCTTCGTAGTACCTGTATTTTGCCATCAGAATCTCATCAGGCTCGGCCTCTTTCGGCGCGTCCAGCATCGGCGCAGTCGCATCAACCGCTTCATATAGCGTTGGCGGGATCACAGCAAAATCCGACATCGGACCATACACCGCATCAACCCCATCTTTGAACACGTCGCCAATCAACAGATTAATGATATTGACGCGTTGCTCAGGATACTTACGCAGGAACTGAGCGAAGCTGAAACCTTCATTGTAGAACGCGTAAACGAGCTTGCGCATCGACTCGATCCCACGGTCCAACTTTTCCTGGGACTGGCCCAGCCTCTTTGCCGAGAAATCATTGTTCTCGAATCCATCATGAATTGCGTCGGCAGCCAACTCAGCCATTTTCAAAGCGAGTAGCACGCCCGACGAATAGATTGGATCTAAGAATCCGTAAGCGTCGCCGATGATTATGAATCCATTACCTGCATTTCGTTTCGAGCGATAAGAATAGTCGAGAATCGAATAGATCTTATCTACTCTCGTCCCTTCAGCCACTCGACGGCGGCAAGGCTCGCACTTCTCGATTTCTTCCTGATAAATCTTTGCTAGATCCTGACCACGATCTTTAAGCAGGTACTCCGGATTTGCGACGATGCCGACACTGGTGATGTCGTTCTCGAGAGGTATATACCAGAACCAGCCTCCACTTCCTCTTTCCGTTCGTAGCACCAGGGTCGCGCCGCCGTTTAGATCCGGCTCGCGGTGAGCGCCCTTGAAGTACGAATAAAGGACAGCCTTCTTTAATTTGGGATCGCGAACACGCCAGCGAAACCTGTTCGAGAGCATTGCGGTTTGTCCGGTAGCATCGACAACCACCTTCGCATAGAAGCTCTGCCGCGATCCGTCCCTCATCAGGACCTCGACACCGACGGCCTTGTCGCCTTCGAAAAGAACCTGGCTAACCCGCGCGCCTTGATGAACAGCTGCCCCCTGATCCGCTGCGTGATCGATGAGCAGTTTGTCGAATTCCGAGCGAGTGACCTGCCACGTGACGGCGCTCTCGTGATGCACCGCTTCAAAAAAGTAGAACGGCCGCGACTCCTTGCCCGCCTGGTTTGCAAACTGAACGCTGTATTTTCTTACGAACGGACTCTGCTTCAGCTTCTCGAGCAAGCCCATTCTCTTAAAAGTCCAATAGGTATCCGTCATCAGCGATTCGCCGATGTGATGCCTCGGAAACACCTCTTTTTCGAAAAGCACTACGCTGCGACCTTCACGTTGCAGAATGCTGGCTATAGTGCTTCCAGCCGGACCTCCACCAACTACTATGACGTCATACGTATTTGTATTCATGCGTATCGAACGGTTCTCAGTTCAGGTTCAAAAAACTCTAGTAAGAATCGGTCAACTTCGAGGAGACCGGTACGAGTTAAGGTAACGGCTTGATCTTCGTGGTCAAGCATGCCCTGCTGTCTCAGATTTTCGTAAACGGGTTCAAACTCATCCCACACATCAACACCGAATTTGGTTTGAAAGTACCGAGTATCGAGTCGACCTGTTTTCAGTTGCAGGATCATCTCGCGAATCAATCGCTGCTTTGGTGTTAATGAGACAGCCCGGAAAAGCGGCAGCCGATCGGTGTTAAGGATGCTCAGGTACTCTTCAAAGTTGTGTGCGTTCTGAAAATTCACCCCGCCAAAGTGAGAGAATGAAGAGACTCCGAGGCCGATCATGTCGCCGCCGTGCCAGAGAGCGTCGGTATAAATAAAGCGGCAAGACTTCTTTTTAGTCGCCAGAGTGTAAGTGCTGGCAATCTCGTATCCATGTTCCTGGAATTGATCGAATGCGTAGTTTAGCCACCGCCGCTTTGTGGGCCAATCAGCAATTGGCGACTCCATACCTTCCTTGAGTATCTCCTGGGAAATGATCGTGTTGTAGGGCAGCTCCATTTGGTAAATGGTTACTGAATCCGGTTCCAACTCGATCGCGCGGCGAACTGTATCGCGCCATTTCTCTTCCGTCTCGCCCATCATTCCAGAAATCAGATCGATGTTGACTTGTGGAAACCCTACTTCGCGGATCCATTCATAAGAACGGTAAATCTCCGGTGACAGGTGAGCGCGCCCGTTTACTTCGAGAATGCGATCGTCAAAGTGTTCGATACCGAGACTGAGTCGCGTGACACCGATTTCACTTAGCGCCCTCAACTTCGGTTTCTGAATCGTACCGGGCTCGCACTCAAAAGTTACTTCCTCAGCGTTCGCCCAACTCACGTGCTTGCTGAGTCCTTCGACCAGGTAATGGATTTGCTTCTCGCTAACGTAAGAAGGTGTTCCGCCGCCGAAATAGACAAATCGTAGCTGCCGACCCTGAAATGCACGCGTTCGACTGTACAGCTCGTTCTCTTTAATTAGACCGTCGAGGTAGAGCTCGATCTCGGATGCATTCTTGTCCGTGTAGACTTTGAAGTAACAAAACTTGCAACGCTTGCGGCAAAACGGAATGTGAATGTAGAGGCCGAGCGGGTCATCTGTCCGCGGCGGTTGCTGCAGCACGTCTAAAGCCTCGTGAACGTACTCCGGCTTCCACTGCGAAAACGGCGGGTAATTTGAGACGAAATAATTTCCGACCTCGGTCTTTGCTTGAGTACTGCTCGTTGTCATTCCGATGTATACGGGCGTTCAGCTCAAATGGTTGCCGATTCGAACCGTGGCACCACCGGCCGGCGCACATTTAACTGAAAACATTCAAATTAGACGGAGATTATGGATATTTATTCCCGGCGATTCTCGGCTGTTGGCCCTGTGCAGCGAGTGAAAATCCATTTCACTCAAACTCGTTCAAATTACCATCAATACACGGGATCGGCAAACAGCGATACTTACGAACAAACCCGTTGGCAAGCATCAATCGGCAATGGTATACAAGCGCCCGAACATGAGCTCCGTCACGGACAGCAAACATTCAAGGATGAGCAAATACTTATCTTACTTACTGATGATAACGATATTCGCCGTCGGCCTTTGGCTCATTCTCACAGCTGGCGGCAACTACGTGGCTTCAGATCGAGTTCAGCGGCAGGCTCCGACAACTTCAGTCACAGGCCAGGCTGAACACACGCAGTCCGAAACTCGTAGTAATAGCGGCGCAGCAAGCATCTTATGGGAAAACCTTAGAAGCCCGCTGACCATCCTGTTGCTTCAAATTGTTGTCATCATAATCGCGGCCAGAATATTTCGAAGCGTCTTCCGAAAACTCGGACAGCCTCCGGTGATGGGAGAGATGGTCGCTGGCCTTGTTCTTGGTCCATCGTTTCTCGGCTTGATCTCGCCCGGGACAATGGCATTTCTCTTTCCCTCGTCATCCATGGTGACGCTTAGGCTGCTCAGTCAAATCGGCGTTGTGCTTTTCATGTTTGTCGTCGGCATGGAACTGAACGTTCAGCACTTGCGCGAGAAAGGTTCGGCGGCAGTCATGATCAGCCACGCGAGCATTATCGTTCCATTTCTCCTGGGCGCCGCGCTGGCTATTTTTCTGTACGGGTCGCTGGCGCCACTCAACACATCGTTCAATGCATTTGCGCTCTTCATCGGGGTAGCAATGAGTATCACAGCGTTTCCGGTGTTAGCTCGCATACTTGAAGATCGAAAGATGTCCCAGACTCGACTCGGCAGTATTGCTATCACCTGCGCTGCTGTAGACGATGCAACGGCCTGGTGCGTGCTGGCGCTTGTCATCGCGATCGTAAAGTCGACCGGTATCGCGTCAGCACTTGTGACCATCCTCTTCGCGTTTATTTTTACGACTCTCATGTTGTTTGTGATCCGCCCGCAGCTGACGCGTCTCGTTCAGCATCGGATAGGTGACGATCGACAAAGCAGGGGATTTATTCCCGCCACACTTGCATTTGTCTTGTTGTGCGCAATGTTTACTGAGGTCATCGGAATTCACGCGTTGTTCGGTGCGTTTCTCGCAGGCGTTGTTAGTCCCGCGTTGCCTGAGTTTCGTCTATTTGTTAAAGAGAGGCTCGAGACGTTTAGTTCCTCAGCGCTTCTTCCGCTTTTCTTCGCTTTCACAGGTTTAAGAACCCAAATAGGGTTACTGAATGACTGGAATGGCTGGATGCTTTGCCTCGGGATCATTGTCGTCGCAATCGCAGGCAAGCTTGGAGGCAGTGCGTTGATGGCGCGCTGGACGGGGATGACGTGGCACGATTCCATCTCGCTTGGAATTTTGATGAATACGCGTGGACTTGTTGAGCTGGTCGTGCTCAACATAGGGTACGATCTTGGAATTCTGTCGGAACGGATTTTTACGATGATGGTTCTGATGGCACTCGTCACTACTTTTATGACCGGTCCATTGCTGTCGCTGGTGAAGGTGGGGGAACAAGCTGAGCCCAGCGCGGTCACCGCATAGGAAGGTTCTATGAGCACGTTTAGTTTCATTATCAAGTTTGGGATCGTCACACTCTTCGTTGCAATCACCTCGCTCGCGGCAGATTGGCCACAATGGCGAGGTCCGAATCGCGACGGTATGGTTACGGATGCAACGATTCCTGCCGCATGGCCCAAAGCTCTCAAGGAATCGTGGAAAGTTACCGTTGGTGTAGGACATTCTTCGCCGGTGATGGTGAACGGCAAACTTTACGTGTTTGCCCGACAAGGCGAAGAGGAAACGCTTCTTTGTCTTGACGCAGCTACGGGGAAAGAGATCTGGCGTTCAGCCCAGCCAATCGCTTACCAGATGAACCCCGCTGCGACTGGTCACGGCAAAGGTCCGAAAGCGACACCTGTTGTCAGCAACGGAAATGTGTATACGTTCGGGATTTCCGGTGTGCTGTCGTCCCACGATGCAAAGACTGGAAAACTAAAGTGGAGACGTGAATTCGCAAAAGAGTATCCCGCGACTTCGCCACTTTACGGCACAGCAATGTCGCCTTTAGTGCTCAATGGTCTGTTGATTGCTCATGTGGGCGGCCAGGACAAAGGTGCCTTGACGTCCTTTGATGGCGAGACCGGAGCGGTGAAATGGTCGAACAATATGGATGGCCCAGCTTATGCTTCACCGATCGTCGTTGACATGGCGGGAACGAAGCAAATAGTGACCTCCATGCAGAAGCAGATTGTGGGTGTCGAGTCAGCGACAGGAAAGTTGCTGTGGACCCTTCCAGCGAAATCAGAGTACGACACGAATGCTGTCACCGCCGTAGCTTACAAGGACACGCTGGTGCTCTCGCGAGAGGAGCAGGGGCTGATCGCCATCAAGCTAACGAAGCAAGGTGCTGACATAGTGCCGCAGGAACTCTGGACCAACAAGGAATTGATGCTGTACATGAACACGCCTGTCTTGCAGGGCAATGCGCTCTTTGCAATGTCGGTCCGCAACAAAGGGCAGTTGGTATCAATTGATGCTGACACTGGCAAGACGATTTGGCAGAGTCCGGGACGAATGGGTGAGAACGCGGCAATCTTGAATCTCGGCGGCAAAGCTATATTGGTGCTGACCAATGAAGCGAAGCTTTACATCTTGTCACCAACTGCGAAGGAGTTTGCACCCATTGCCGAGTACACCATAGCTGATAGTCCAACGTGGGCACATCCTCTCGTAACTGGGAATCGCATCTACGTAAAGGACGAGACCAGCCTGCGATTACTTTCTTTTTGAGCGTAGCTGTAAAAAGGAGTTAACCAATGAGACGAACAATCCTCTCGGCATCACTTATTTGCGCGTCGATCGTGCTTGCGGCTGGTATGACTTTACCACCGCCAAACTTCAGCGGCACCTGGACGATGGATCGAGCGCGCAGCTTTGGACTGCCTCCTGATGTGCAGCAAACAATGCTTGTGACGCAAACGAACGACAAGATTGAACTCGAGACAAAGATTAAGAATGCCCAGGGTGAAAGTTCGATCAAGGACAGCTACATCATTGATGGCGCCGAACACGAGTTTACTCCGCAGGGACCGACCGGCCCTGTTGCTGGAAGTAAAGGAAAGCGGAAGGCGAGCTGGCTGCCAAACGGACGCGGAATCGTTGTCCAGGAAGAAACAACGACTGAATCACCTAAGGGTCCAGTTACCGGTCGGCTAACCCGGAAGTGGACGCTCACGAACGATGGTGAGCTGATCATTGATCTTTACATCGACGACCAGCGCGGTTCGTTCGAAACCAAGCGAACATTTATCAGGAAGTGAACTGGACCACCAGCACTACTTCAAAGCAGCCATACATTCAATCTCGACACGCGCTCCCAAGGCCAGACCGGTGGTGCCGAACGTACTGCGCGCCGGCAAACGATCCTTGGGAAAGTACGTTACGTAAACTTCATTCATCGCTGCTCTGTCGGCGATGTCCGCAAGCATCACGGTGCACTTGATCACGCGATCCATACCTGAGCCATTCTTTTCGACTACGCTTTTGATGTTTTCCAGTACCTGCTTCATTTCGGCTTTCACCCCTCCTGTAACGAGAGCGCCGTTAGCAGTTCCCAGTTGGCCGGACAGGTACAGAATTGATCCGACTTTGACGGCTTCGGAAAGTGGAGCGGATCCGCCTCTGCCTCCGAGGTACTCGAGAACCGTTCCAGGTTGAGCAGGCGTTTGTTGTGCATTTAAGGCAAACGAGGCATTGACGGCGAGAACGATCATTAGCAAGCAAACGAGTTTCATTCAGTCCTCCTTGTCTACGAGAATTCAACGGTAGTCTTCAAAAAACCGCTACGCGAAATTACAGTAACGACCTTCAAATTGAAAACCAAAAAAGATTTTGCATTTTGTTGCGCGATGGAGCGGCTATAATAAGCCAACTCAGCATCAGACATTTTTGATTTCCGATTTTCGATTGCCGATTGCCGACTGCTTTCTTGGCAAATCTAAAATGGAAAATCGAAAATCGGCAATCGAAAATTCTGTCGTACTCGGAGGTTTGCATGAAACGACTCAATCTTCCTCTAGCTGGCGCAATCATCGTCTGCTGTCTGTCGATTTCAGTCACGGCTCAAAGCGCGGGTGACTGGCCTCAATGGCGCGGGCCGAATCGCGATGGGATTTCAAAAGAGACTGGTCTGTTGAAACAATGGCCGGCGCAGGGACCGCCGCTGGCCTGGAAAGCTAATGGCGCCGGACGTGGTTACTCGTCAATGGCCATCTCTAACGGCAGGCTGTACACAATGGGCCTGCGTGGTGATCGGGAGTTCGTCGTGGCATTCGATGTCGCAATGGGCAAGGAAGTGTGGGCGACGCCGAACGGTAGTGCATTTCGCAATGATCGCGGTGATGGTCCACGTGGTACTCCGACAGTAGATGGCAACAGGGTTTTTGCCCTCGGCGGAAATGGCGATTTGTCTTCACTCGATACGGAGACCGGCAAAGTGATTTGGACCATGAACATTCTGAGGAAGTTCGGCGGTTCGAATATCACCTGGGGAATCAGCGAGTCGCCGCTCGTGGTCGGAGAGAAACTTCTCGTAAATCCCGGCGGTCCCGGCGCATCAATAGTTGCCTTGCATAAGAAAGACGGAACATTGATCTGGAAGAGCCAGAGCGATGAGGCTGGATATTCTTCCGCGATTCCATTCGAGGCGGGAGGTGTGAGTCAAGTGGTCTTCTTCACCTCGCGCCGCGCGGTTGGCTTGGATCTCCGTGACGGAAAATTATTGTGGGAGTACGAGCGGGCTTCAAATGACACCGCGAATGCTGCTACGCCGATTGTGAAGGCAAACCGTGTGTTCATCTCTTCGGATTACGGAACTGGCGGTGGTCTCGTAGAAATTAAACGAGCTGAGAATGGGATCTCAGCTCAGGAGATCTACTTTACAAAAGATATGCGTAACCACCACAGCAGTTCGATTTTAGTAGGTGATTACCTTTATGGATTCTCAGGCTCGATTCTCACTGCCATGCGTTTTGATACTGGAGAGATTGCGTGGCGTGATCGAAGCGTCGGCAAAGGTTCGGTCGTGTATGCCGACGGCAACCTGTATGTCTTTAGCGAGAACGGCGTGGTGGGGTTAGTGGAAGCAACACCTCAGGGCTATCGCGAGAAGGGGCGCTTCAGAATCCAGCAAGACTCTTTGCCGACCTGGACTCATCCGGCAGTTGCCGGAGGTCGTCTATATCTGCGCGATCAGGACACGATCTACGCTTACGACGTAAAAGAGAAGAAGTAGTTCCGAAAAAAATTAGCCGCAGATGAACGCGGATGAAGACGGATCTGAGATAAAAAAGTAAGACGTCTTTGCTGAACACCGGATGCCAGCGTGCCTGCCTGGCGCTTAATCCACCACCCGGCACCCTTTTTACCTCAGATCCGTCTTTATCCGCGTTCATCCGCGGCCATTTCGAGGTCTTTGCTGAACACCGTATGCCGGCGTGCCTGCCGGGGTCTTAATCCAACACCTCGCACCCTTTTTTACCTCAGATCCGTCTTTATCCGCGTTCATCCGCGCAATTTCTCCTTCTCACGTCTCCGAACGGCAATGTAATCGTAACATCCGAACAATGTTGCGAGTGTTATAGTTTTAACAAATCAGGGATTCTTCTCCCCGTTTAACGGTGGGTAGAGCAATGTCCCAATGCTAACCACCGCTCGTCAACTAAAAGCTCCAATTGAGAACAGAGAGGGTACAACCGTGAGTAGTCAAGCAGTTGCCAGAATCGACGAACGCAGCCCGCGTCCAAATCCCAACAAAGACAATTGGCTTGGTTTTGTCGGCGATGTCCTGAAGTTCTCCGGCGAAGTTAAATTTAAATCGATGCTGCGCATCGATGGTTGTTTTTCAGGTCGCGTCACCTCATCGGACGGCACACTGATAGTTAGCAATGGAGCTAAGATTACGCAGGCCGAGATCGATGTTGCGGTTGCCCGAATTAATGGCGTGGTGGAGGGTGATATTCACGCCACCAAAGAACTGGTGCTCGGTCGTACCGCCAGTGTCACTGGCAAAGTCTCGGCACCCGCGTTGATAGTAGAAGAAGGAGCCCTCTTCAACGGCATCTGCCGTAGAAGCTGACTCCCTTACCGCTTCTTTCCGATCGCGAAGAGACTCGCGGCAGAACGGACGTACATCACTCCATCCGACAAAGCTGGGGTTGCCATCAGGAGCTCGCCCATCGAGTTAGTGCCGATGTGCGAGAACTTGTTGCCCGCTGCGACAACCAGAATCTCGCCGTCCTCATTTGAAAGATAAATCTTCCCGTCTGCAACCACCGGAGATGCACTGAATCCGCTACCTACCAAAGGCAACCGTTGCCGGTAAAGTTCTTCTCCTGTCTTCAGGTTGTAAGCATCAAAGAGGCCGTTGTTCGCAAGCACGTACAGGATGCCGTTGTAAGCGAGCGGCGTTGGCATGTACGAGCCTCGACCCGTCTTGCTCCAGACGATCGCCTGGCTTTGGGTTTGGCCCTCGGGCAGCGTAACGTCGCCGCGTGCTTCCGGACGTACTACGAAGATAGGTCTTTCTGGTCCTCGGCCGCTCGCAACAATGAAGAGTCCGTCGGAAAAAATCGGAGTAGGCGCAGTGATTTTTGAGCTGCGCCCAAGGCGCCACAGCTCCTTACCGGTCCGAGGATCATAGCCGCGGATGAAATTTGACGCGTTTGTTACTAAAGTTGGACCAGCCGGCGTATTGGAAACAGTTGGGGTCCCCCATGAAGGTATTTCCTCACGATCAGTTTTCCAGACGGTCTTGCCAGTTGCTGCATCAAGCGCGAGCAGGAACGAGTCGAACTGCGTGTCACACTGAAGGATTACTAGATCGTTCCAGATGATCGGCGAACTTGCCGGACCCCACTCGTATGTCGGAATGTCGTAAGCGCCAACATCAAGTCTGCCGACGTCGACCTTCCACAAGTACCGTCCCTTAACGTCGTAAGCATAAACGCCTTGTGATCCGAACCAGGCAACGACGATGCGACCGTCTGTGGCAGGTGTCGGATTGGCGTACGTTGATTTTATGTGACGCTTGTCAACCGGTTCTCCCTGGTGAGCCATTCTCTCCCAGATGATTTTCCCCGAGCGCTTGTCGATGGCGTAAACCATCCAACGGTGCACTGAACGATCTGAAGAAGCGTCGCCGTCGCCATAGAGACCTGGTCGAAACGTTGCCTTCGGATCAGTGCTGACTGCACTCGTTACATAAATCATATTGCCCCAGACAACCGGACTTGAGTGCGCCAGGCCAGGTATTTCCGTGCGCCACAGGATGTTCTCACCCGTTTTGCCATTCCACTGATCCGGAAGGTTTTGTCCTTCAGCGATTCCTGACGCTTCTGGTCCGCGGAATGAGGGCCAACTACCTTTCGCCGAGGATGGCTTGCTCAATGATGGTGGACGATTGGCTGCAGTAAGGACGATCGCACGTTTGGGAATGGTCTTCTGCTCGTCGGCAGGCATCCAGGTGCTGCGATCCATGATCATCTTACGCGGCACGCATTGGTCCGAGACGAGATTGAACGTGATCCGCTTGTCGTTGACGTGAAACTGGTACTTTCCAGTACCGTCACAGCCGCCGGGCCCACCAGACATCAGGAACTCGATCTCGCCCGCGTTTGTCTTCCAGTTTCCGCTGAGTGTTGGCCAACGATCGCCCTTCACAGTAAAGGTGCCCCCGGAATCGAAGGTCGCAACAAACACGCCGAATTTGAGTGGGTACGATGGAAGCCCTGCGCCGGATTCCTGTGCGCGAACCGCTGAAGCGAGTTCAAACGCTAACAATGTGAGGCTAAGAGCAGAGATTAGTCGTTTCATAGACGCCTCTTGATTCAGAGAAGTTAATCTGCATCACTTGTAACGACGGCCATGTTTGATCACAACGTCGACGTTCTGCAATAAATTTATGTACCTCAATACATCTCCACGCACCGCGATGATATCAGCGTACTTTCCTTCGCTCACGGTTCCGACCTGATCTGACACTTTCATCAAAACTGAAGGCCAATAGGTTGCAGCGCGAATCGCAACCATTGGATCCATCTTAAATTCATTTACCCACGCGTCGAGTTCTCTCCACGTGGTCTGACT
The DNA here is from genome assembly GCA_046726175.1 of Acidobacteriota bacterium. GTDB lineage: Bacteria > Acidobacteriota > Blastocatellia > Pyrinomonadales > Pyrinomonadaceae > PSRF01. The sequence continues at coordinate 9,190 of JBKPAC010000264.1, read as the reverse complement.
ATGGAAGTTCATCGGAATACCGCTGTCGGTTCCGATTAGAAGGACTACGCCGGATTCAGATAGTTGCTGAATCTTCTTCGCGAGTGTTGGCCGTCGAAGTGGAGTGATCTGGTAATACGCGAGCCGATCTGGACTTCGCAGGGATGCTTTGATGTCGTCGACAATCGACTTCGGCAGTCCAACCTGCCACGACGGATCATCCAGTTGCTCAGGGTTATCGCGCACGCATTCATAGTTCAACAATCCTTGGACGGTTGGTGTCCAAAACAGTGGGCCAAGACTCATCTTCGCCGTACGCTCGCGAAGCATCGCGATGATGTCTGCTGGATACTCGGGAGACGCGGCCAATCCCGTGTGCTCAAAGCAATCGACGCCGACCTGCAATCCGCGACGGATCTCTTCCGGCCGATGCGAATGAGCAACAACCGTCAGCTTATGTTTGTGCGCCTCGTCAACAACAGCCTGAACCTCGTCCATCGTCATCTGGTCCTGATCGATCAACTTGATCACGTCTACCCCCGCCTCAGCGAGAGTGCGCACTTTTGTTCGTGCATCGTCAGGACCTTTAACTCCCCAGCGAAAGTAGTCAGTGCCTGGGTAAGGTTCGTGCTGAATGAATGGTCCGGAAACGTAAAGCGTTGGACCGGGTAACTCACCTTTGTTGATTCGATCACGTACTGCCAGTATTGGCTTGAGCGGTGCTCCAAGATCTCGAGCAGTAGTCACTCCGGCCATAAGTAACTGCTTGGCCGATGCGGGCATGATCACTGATTCCATCTGTGGCGGGTAAGTCTTATCCCAATGTGCATAGTCGCTGTGACCATTGATCATCAGGTGCACATGCATGTCCCATAAGCCAGGCAGAACGCTCATGCCTTCGGTAGAGATGATCTCTGCACCCGAAGGAATTGTGATGGAGCCGAGTTGTCCGACGGCCTTGATTCGCTCTCTTTCAATGATGACTACGCTGTTCCGAATCGGCCTGCTGCCGAACCCGTCAATTAAGGTGCCTCCAACTAAGGCCTTCACATTTCCCGATTGAGCCTGAGTTGTGGGAAAGGTAAGTGCGCAACTGATGGCCAGGGTCGAAAGAAGCAGAGCGCGAGTGCAGAGGGAAAGTAACGTGCCCATTGTTTTGTTATTCCTGTGAAGACTCGATGCTTTGGAACTCGGCGGCGCATTCTAAACCACTCTCCTCAAATAAATGGAACTTTTCGTTCTCCTCGAGTGTATATTGACCGGAATACAATTCTGGTCAATGGTCAGGACGGCATGGCGGCGACCCTGGTGAGAGAAGAAATTCGGGATGCCATTCTTGACGCCACGGAGCGTCTGCTGGCGCGGTACGGCTATCGAAAGATGACAGTTGAGGACATCGCCAAGGAAGTGGGGATCGGCAAAGGCTCGATTTATCTTCACTTTAACAGTAAGGAAGAGGTGGTTCTAAGCCACGTCGACCGCATCGTCGCGCGCCTGAACGTGCTTCTCGACCGTCTGGCAGGCGGCGATGGCTCAGCCGCTGACCACCTTCGCGAGATGCTTATCACTAGAGTTCTTTTTCGATTCGATAGCATTCAATACTACACCCAGAGCCTTAACGATCTGCTGGCGGCAGTCAGGCCGGCGTTGCTCGCGCGACGCGAGCGTTATTTTGAGGCTGAGGCCAAAATCTTCGCACAAGTCTTGGAAAAGGGTAGTAAGTCCGGCGAATTCGTGGTCTCTGATCCCGTAGCCACTGCGCGTGTATTGCTCGATGCGACAAACGCCCTGCTGCCCTATAGCCTGAGCACCTCGGAACTGGGCGAGCGAGATGAAGTGAAGAAAAAAATTACGCGCATTGCTGAAATGCTACTCAATGGACTCGCTGCGCGAAATTGAAACGAGACCGTACTTACAGACAGAAGGAGAGTTTGTTATGAAACGAATGATGGCTTTGCTCGTGCTGGCTCTTACGTGCGTCCTCTATTCGCCCGAAGTATTTTGCCAGCAGCCGGACAAACAGCCGGATCTCACAATCGATGCCGCTGCACGTACGAGGATTATCAACACAGCATTGAAACGGCTGAATGACTCGTACGTCTTTCCTGAGGTTGCCACCAAGATGGAAGCTTCCATTCGCGAGCGCGCCGCTAAAGGTGAGTACGATTCTATAACCAGCGCAAAAGCGTTTGCCACCAAGTTAACTGAAGACCTCCAGGCGGTAAGCAAGGACAAACACTTGCGCATGCGCTATTCGAACGACGTGCTGCCCACCAACATGGGTCCGCGTGAACCGACAGCTGAGGAACGACAGGAAGAGCGCCGCGATCTATCATGGATGAACCACGGCTTCAATAAAGTCGAACGTTTGCGAGGGAATACTGGCTACATCGAATTCTGGGGATTCATGAACGCTGATCTCGGAGCCGACACCGTCGCTGCTGCGATGAACTTCCTGTCAGCGACTGACGCGCTGATTATTGATTTGAGAAACAACGGCGGTGGCAATCCTGAAATGGTAGCGCTGGTCTGCTCCTACCTGTTTGGACCTGAACCAGTCCACCTGAACGACCTGTATTGGCGCGAGGGGAATCAGACGCAGGAGTTCTGGACAAAGAAAGAGGTTGCAGGTAAGCGCTACGCAAAAGACGTCTATGTCTTAACCAGCAAGCGAACATTCTCAGGAGCAGAAGAGTTCGCCTACAACTTGAAAAATCTGAAGCGAGCTACCATCGTTGGCGAGACAACAGGCGGCGGAGCGCATCCCGGTGGCGGATTTCGCATCGACGATCATTTCATGATGTTCGTGCCGACAGGACGAGCAATTAATCCAATCTCGAAGACGAACTGGGAAGGCACGGGTGTGAAACCTGATGTTGAAGTTCCAGCTGATCAAGCTTTGATAGTCGCAAGATTAATGGCTTTGAAGAAGGCCCTGCCCGGACTTACACGGCCTGATTTCAAAGATGGAGTGCAGTCGGAGATCGAGAAGTTGGAGAAGGAGTTGAGCGACTTAAGAGCGAAGAAGAGCTAATCTGAATAAGTTCACGCACAGCTGTAGGGGCACCCCTACAGTAAAGAAAATAAGTTGAGTTTATTGCGCAGTAATGTTGTAAGCGGCCATCTCATTTGCATTTCGAATGATCAAGCGGCCGTCGGCGATCGCCGGATAGTTCCACGACTTGCCTTCTATTGCCTGGAAGCGAGCTACCTCTGAATGCTGATCAGGAGTTGCTCGAACAAGCACGAGTTCACCTGTGTCGCTGAGGATAATCAAGTTCGAGCCAGCAAGTATGACTTGCCCGTATCCGTAGCGGCCGCCCTTCCACTTTCGTTCTCCAGTATTGACATCAACACAAGTCAGTATTCCTTCATCCAGTCCGTAAACGTAGCCCTGATGAAGAACGGAGCTGTTGAACTTATTCTTCATGTTCACGTTTTCCCAGATTGTTTTGGCGCTGAAGCTCTTTCCACTGCCGGTTACTTCGACCAAGGCTGCTCCCTTACCGTAGCCGGCGGAAATGAAGAAACGGTTTGCGCTCACAACGATCGGCTGCGAACAATTGATCCCGTATTCGGTATCCCAAGGATAGCTCCACAACAGCGAACCGTCCTCAGGCGCGACCCCCATTGCTCGCGTGGCGCTGACGATCAGGATCTGACGTCGTCCGCTGAGCGTGACTAGCATCGGCGAAACGTACGCCTGCTTGTCGTTCTGTGATTTCCAGACGGGCGCGCCAGTCATCTTGTTGTAAGCGACGATGGAGGTTCCGGGTGAACCGCCGGGAAGAACAATCACCTTGTCATCGACAATCAGAGGTGACGCTGCCATAGCCCATTGCAGGTTCTCAGCTCGGTTGTCGGAAAGGATGTTCTTGCCCCAAAAGACTTGCCCGGTCTTCGCATCGAGACATCGAAGCTCACCTGTTGCTCCCAACGCGTACAGGCGACCGTTGTCCCAGGTTGGAGTTGTGCGTGGACCATCGCCGGTTGTATCTGAGTAAAGAGCATTCCAACCCTGGGTCCACAGCTCGCGACCGGTGTTTACATCGTAGGCAGCTACTACTTCCTGTCGGCGACGCTGTTCGATTGTGTAAGCGCGTCCTTCGGCAACAGAGAATGAAGCATAGCCAAGTCCAACTGGCTGCTTCCAAAGTGGAGTGAGACCATTTGGGGGCCATGTGTTCAGTACAGGTTTCTCATCGTAGCGTCCATCTCGGTTCGGCCCGCGGAAGTTGGTCCAGTAGTTGTTTGAAGCATGTGCAGCTTCGGGCACACCAGCAGCTGCTCCACCGCCGGCTTGTCCCGGACTCGCGACGGCTGACGGTGAACCTGGCGTACCAGGCTGATTAGATTGAGCATTCTGGGATGCGTCGTTGCTGTGTTGTTGCGCGCGATGCTGTTCGAGCGCCGCGTAGTGAGATTCGTTTCCTCCTGTTCGCCACAGCCAAAACAGATAAGCATATCCCCCAGTGAGGAGAACTATTGCCACGGTCGCGATCACCTTCGTATTACGTGCAAGATCGCCTCGCGTCCATAGAAGTGCGAGCCCCAGTGGTGGGAACAAAATCGAGAGTCCTATCAACACTGCGGTCGAACGTGTCCACGGAGTTGGTTGTGGTGTTTCAAACATGACGCCTTGTCCTCACTTCTCTCAGTTTACGCCAGGTTCAGTGGAGAAAAACAGGCACGACCGAATACAGATCCGGTAAGTAGACGTTCTCGAGATTGGGTCCATTAACCCTTAGACGTGATTGTTTACAAAAAGTTCCGTCGGGGCTAGCTGGTCTCAATGCAATAGAGATGTTTCTCTCCGCGTATGAAAAGCTTGCCGTCCGAGATTGCGGGGGACGCGTAGACCGGTTCGCCAAGCGAGTTAGTGCGCAGGATCTCATGCTTTGGACCTGCTTGCACGACGAAGGTGTCGCCCTCTTCACTTGTAATGAGAATCTTTCCCTCGAAAGCAACGGGCGATGACATGAACGTAGTTGCCTTCGGCACCCGAGCAGCTTCGTATTGAACTTTTCCTGTCTTAGCGTCCAGACAGCTAATCGATCCGTTGCCAGTCATCAGGTAGAGATATTCGCCATAGAGGATTGGTGAGGGAACGTACGCGGTGCCTTTGTTGTAAGTCCACGCGAGTTGTGATGTACCGGTTACGTCTCCTGTGCCCCCACCCTTGAGGGCGAGCACGATCTTAGTCGGGTAGCCTGATGTGACAATGACAAGGTCATTCATCACGACAGGCGTCGTGACTGCGTTGCTCTCGAGTCCTTTATGCCGCCAAAGTTCCTTACCGGTCGCAGGATCATAAGCAATGATCGCTTCAGCAGCTGCGGTAACGAGTTCGACGCTCTTCGCAGTGCGGAGCAGGACCGGAGTGCTCCACGTCAGGTCAACCTTGCGCGGCACGCGCCATTCTTCCTTCCCAGTTTTCTTGTCGAACGCAACGATGAACGAGTTACCGCCACTCTCGTCGCACTGCATGATCACGAGATTGTTATAGAGGATTGGCGACACTCCGTAACCTACGCTCGCCGTACCAAGTTTTCCAAGATCACGTTTCCAGATCAGCTTGCCATTAAAGTCATAAGCGTACAGGCCTTCAGTACCAAAGAACGCAAAGACGTAACTGCCGTCTGTTGCAGGCGTCGAGGAAGCGAAGCTGGCTTTCTTATGGCGGCTATCGTGCACTGGTCCTTCATACGCAACCTTTTCCCAGATGATCTCGCCGGTGTCACGGTCGAGACAAATGACTTTGAAGGTGTGTCTAAGGTTAGCACCAACTGCATCCGGATGGACGAAGTCAGTGCCGTCGGCCAATTTGTGTGTGACTCCAGCCGACCGTCCTGGAATGACTTCACCATCGAGGGCTGTGGTCAGAAAGATCCTCTTTCCCCAGACGATTGGTGAAGAGTGGCCTAAACCCGTAATCTCACTCTTCCACTTCACATTCTTAGTAACGCTCCATTCAGACGGCAATCCTTTCTCGTTAGAAACTCCCTGGCCTTCTGGACCACGCCACTGCGGCCAGTTAGTCGACACCTTGGCGAGAGCTGACTCAAACGCCAGGAACAGTAGAGAAACGAAAACGATCAGGATAGAGGCTCGTCTACAAAGTCTCAGCATGTGCACCTCTCAAGAAGGGATTTTAGCCGCCGATGCAGTAGAGATTCTTTTCTCCGCGAATGAAAATTTTTCCATCGGCAATCGCTGGAGAGGCATAAACGGGTTCTCCTAGCGAGTTGGTGCCGAGGATTTCATGTGTCGGCCCAGCCTTGATGATGAACGTGTCACCATCCTCACTCGTGAGCAGAATCTTTCCGTCGAACGCGACCGGTGAAGCCGTAAATGTGGCGGGAATCGGAATCCTGCCGCCGTCATATTTAACTTCTCCTGTTGCCGCATCTATGCATGTGAGAATTCCGCGATCCGTCATCAGATAAAGGTAGTTTCCATAAAGAATCGGAGAAGGAACATACGCCGTGCCCTTCGCATACTTCCAGGCGACGTTTGCATCGGTCAAATCGCCGGATCCGCCGAGACGAATGGCCATCGCGATCTTTGCTGGGAAGCCCGCCGAAATAAACACAGTATCGTTGTTTGCTACGGGCGAAGGGATCGCATTACTTTCTACTCCCTTGTGACGCCAGAGCTCTTTTCCAGTCGCCGGATCGTAGGAGATTACAAACTCCGTTCCGCTTGTGATCAATTCAGTTCGTTTTTGGGTTGTCACCAGAATAGGCGTCGACCAGCTGACCTGAACTTTTCGAGGAGTCTTCCAAACTTCCTTGCCGCTATTCTTGTCGAGTGCAACGATGAACGAGGTCTCACCGTTGTCTTCATCGCACTGCATTAGCACGAGATTGCTGTAAAGAATCGGCGACGTCCCGGTTCCCATGCCGACCGTGCCCAGCTTTCCGAGGTCGGCCTTCCACGCGAGCTTGCCTTTCATGTCGTACGCGTACAATCCCTCAGTACCGAAGAACGCATAGACCATCTTTCCGTCAGTCGCTGGAGTCGACGCCGCATATGAACTCTTTCGATGACGGTTATCGTAGGGTGTACCTTCAAACGCAACCTGCTCCCACAGGATCTTTCCGGTTTCTCGGTCAATGCAGATCACTTTGAATGTTTGCTTATGATCCGCTCCAACGCTGTCTGGATGCAGAAACTCCTGACCTCCCGCCATGTGCTTCACAGCCTTCGCGCCAGGAACAAGTACACCTTCAATTGCGGTAGTAAGAAAGACTCTGTTGCCCCAGACGATTGGTGAGGAATGACTGCGACCGGCGATGGGCGTTTTCCATTTGATGTTTTTCGTCGAGCTCCATTCGTTAGGCAGGTTCTTCTCCGCCGAAATGCCTTGACCGCCCGGTCCTCTCCACTGCGGCCAGTTCGCCGCAAGCGCGCTGTTAAGGACGCTTAGAGCCGTGACAGCGCAAGCTGCTGCAACGATGAAGGTGATAGTGATGCGGCTGATTGATTTCACGATTAACTCTCCTCGACTTAAAACTGACCAAATGTTCTAACTGCAGAAATGACTTTCAAGTTTCTACTTCGCCATCGATGTTTTGCGGGCGCCTGGTTCGGCGAAAGCGAAGAGGTGGTTGATGCCACGGACGATCACAATCCCATCCGAGATCGCTGGAGTTGCCATCATGACTTCTCCGACAGGGTTTGTTGCGAGAAGCTCGTACTTCGGCCCGGCTTTGACGACGAAAACATCGCCATCTTCACTCGAAAGGTAGATCTTTCCATCTGATGCTACAGGCGAAGCCGTGAACGCGCCGCCTTTGCCTGCCAATCTCTCCTGATAGAGGCGCTCACCAGTCTTGGTATTGTAAGCAGCGAGGACACCATTGTTGGATAGTGTGTAAAGCAACTCTCCATAAGCTACAGGCGTCGGCATGTAGGGTCCGCCTCGCGTTGTGCTCCAGGCGATAAATTCGTTCGACGTTTTGCCGTCCTTTAGCGAGATATCACCACTAGCGCCGGGCTTAATCGCATAAATCGGCTGGATCGGACGGTAGCCACTCGTAACAAAAATCAGATCGTTAGCAACAATAGGTGTCGGGGTTGTGATTTCTGAGTTCGGCGAAAGCTTCCACAGCTCTTTTCCGGTCAATGGATCATATCCGCGAATCGCTTTGGTGCCGTTCGCGATCAATTCAACGCGAGTCTTTCCTTCATAGATCGTCGGCGTTCCCCAGGATGGGATTTCTTCGCGGGTGGTCTTCCATACTTGCTTGCCCGTTTTTAGATCGTAAGCAGCTATGAAAGAGTTCTTCTGAATGTCCGCCTGAACGATTACAAGATTCTTGTAGATGATCGGAGAACTTCCGTACTCCCACTGATAATCAGGATCATAGAACCATCCCGCATCGAGCATTCCGAGATCCTGTTTCCAAATAAGTTTCCCATTCAGGTCGTAAGCGTAAAGTCCTTCAGAACCGAACAGAGCTATCACGTACTTTCCATCAGTTGCGGGCGTGGAAGCAGCATGTGTTGATTTGGGATGTCGTTTGACCTTTGGCAGACCTTCATAGGCGACTCGCTCCCACAGGATTTTCCCTGTTTTCTTATCAAGCGCATAGACCTTCCACGTGTGTTTCGGATCATCCTTCACTGGAGCGACGTCACCGTACAATCCGAAACGCTTCTCCTCGTTTGGATTAGTGCTCACTGCCGTGACTACAAAAATTTTGTTGCCCCACACGATGGGAGAAGCGTGTGACAGTCCTGGAATCGGAGTCTTCCATTGCAGGTTCTGTGATTTAGCTGTGTCGAAAGTGGTCGGTGTGGTTACGCCTTCAGCAACCCCGTTGGCTGAGGAGCCGCGGAACTGTGGCCAATTCTGTGCGTTCGCGCTCGTCGCCACGATTAATATGCAAAGCAGGGAGAGAATGATCTTGTTCATTATGAGACTCCGATATGCGGGACTTATGGCTTCGGTTGCTCCTTAACTTCCTCGACTCGTTTCAGTTGCGTGACATTTTGGCCCTGCTTCAACGCGGCGCCCGTAGTTTTTCCTTCTTCCACTTTGAATGTGAGAGTAATGCCATCAAAATCGATTGGCACGAAGGTCGTCTTTTCGATCGCTAACATCTGGAACGACTGTGGTCCGACGGCGGTTGTAAAGAGCTTTCCGTTCCTGACGCTGACATTAAGTTCAAGTGGGCCTTCGCTCTTGTACTTGCCGGCATAAGAT
>JBKPAC010000263.1:0-19353 GCA_046726175.1 Acidobacteriota bacterium | reverse complement strand
GAGCAAATGCGGGCGAGACGCCCGCGCTCCCAGTGGGTTAAACTTCGCACCATGCATCAAAACACTTTGCGTCTTCCTGATACGGCATTAGTGATCATCGATATGCAGGAAGCATTTCGCGACAAGATTGCGGATTTCACTGCGATCTCAAAACGCATTTCAGTGCTGGTGCAAGCTGCGAAGCTTCTAAGCATTCCAACTCTCGTGACGGAGCAATACCCAAAAGGACTCGGTCCCACGGCTGAAGAGATCAAACAAGTGCTTTCGGGTGACGTGGAGATAGTTGAGAAAACGACTTTCAGTTCTTGTGGAGTTCAGCCGTTTCTGACGCAGCTGGAGCAGACTCGTGCGGATCAGATTCTAGTTTGCGGAATTGAAGCACATGTTTGTGTTAACCAGACCGTTCATGATCTACTCGCGAGTGAGTATCAGGTTCACGTTCTCGCAGAATGTATCAGCTCGAGAGATGTTGAGAACAAAAGGATCGCGCTGGCAAAGATGCAAATGAGTGGAGCCATACCCAGCTCGCTTGAAATGGCCCTGTTTGAGTTGATGCGCGACGCCAAGCACGAGCAGTTCCGAGCGATTCAGCAGATGATCGTGAAGTCCTAAATCCTAAATCCTAAATCGTATGCGCCTCGTTACTGTCCTGTTGCTCGTATCCGCGGTCGCGTCTGTCTCGTGTTCCAAAGCATCAGACGAGGCCAACAAGCCAGGTCCTACAGTCAGTCCCTCTACGAGTATCAGTCCTGTCGCTACGCCATCAGCGGTTTCCGCGGCCGGTGGAGGGTCTACTCCAAAAGAGCCAGGTGACACATCGCCCGAAACGTTTGAAGGAACCGCCGGCATCACAGAAGTGAAAAGAGTGGATATGCAGCCGGTCGTATTGCGGGAGATTCGAACAGGCCAGCACCCCGCTTTCGATCGCGTTGTTTTTGAGTTTGAAGGTAATCGCGTGCCGGGCTATCACGTGGAGTACGTCGACCGTCCGGTGCGGACATGCGGCGCCGGCGAAGTTGTTCAAGTCGAAGGATATGGCTATCTATTGGTCCAGATGATGCCGGCACAGGCGCACACAAATGACGGAAAGCCTACGATCAAACAGAGAGAGATTGCGCCGAATTTGCCGCTGATAAAGCAGCTCAAGATTCTTTGTGATTTTGAAGCGGACGTGCAGTGGATCCTGGGGCTCTCGTCATCTAATCGTTATCGCGTGCTTGAGCTTTCAAATCCTGCACGCCTCGTTGTCGATGTTAGGCGCTAAGAGATTTACCATTTGTCGTTTGACATTTCTCATTTGTCATTTTGTTCGTGTTGTTTCCTGGACCGGTTCGGCCGTTCCGCTCAAACGAGCGATCCACGAATCAACACGAAACGCACAAGAGCAAAATGACAAATGTCAAACGACAAATGGTAAAAGTCTTTAATCGATCTCTACTTCCTACTTCGTACCCTCTTGTTTCCCACCTCCGGAGCGTCCCTTCTTTTGGCGGATCCATTCATCAATGCTCTCACGTATAAACTCGCCCAGATCCTCAATCTCCCGCGATGACTTTTCCCAGAACTCCTTGAACATCTTGGGATCGAAGGCGAAGCCGTAGCCACGTCCGAATCCTTTCATTGGACCGACTTCATCTTCATAGTACGCAGCAAGCTGGCGCGCAGCCATTGCCACAACTGTCAATGAACTTCCAGGAGGCAGCGGATCGAAAACGGAACCGACACCCGGGTCCAGCTCCTTCAAACGTGCAAGAACGCGGTTGTACTGATCGGTGCAGAACGCCGCGGCATCTTCTTTGCCGCCGGTCCATTCCGACTGCAGCGCCATGCGCGACGTTCGACGCAGAACATTGATCAACTTAACTATTTCTTTTTCCTTTTCCATATTTCTCCTAATCCATCAATCACAGGTCACCGAGATTGGAATGCACTCAACGCGCGATCGCCGCGGATAACAACCTCGCCAGTGCCCTCTGCGAAATGCCCAGCCGAATTCTGGAACGTCACCTTCAAAGTAGGCGAGCAACTCGCGAGCTGCGATCCGTGTCACCTCAGGCGACGCATCTTCAGCCAGTGGAACAAACAATGGTTTCAATGCGGGTTCAAGCTCGCTCAGTCGCGCAAGAATCTTGTTGTACTGGCTTAAACAAAAACGAGCTGTTTCTGGTTCAGATTTGACCCACGCCGCATAGCCGGCGGCACGTGCAATCCGGCGCAACACATTCAGCAGCTTTACAGTTTCTTTCTCCATTTCCATTTCTCCCTGATTAGCGTTCAATCCTCTCTTTCAACAATTTCTTTCCCTGATGCAGTCGCCACTTGACCGTAGAGAGTGGAAGTCCCATGAACCCGGCAATTCTTTTTAACGGCATCTCATCAAGAAAGCGGAGCCTCATCGGCAACGCGTATTCAGCTGGAAGACTATTGAGCGCGTTCATGAGCTCTTGGTTGTTATTCTCCGTGGCGAGTGGTTGTACCAGCGCTTCCACTTTTTCAAGCAGCATTTGATCAAGCGGAACCCGTTTGCTCATTTGCTGGGTTTCGCGTTTGTTGAATCGCAGAGCCCGGTGCCGCGTGATAGCCGAAAGCCACGCGGCAAACTTGCCGGGCTCTTCAATCGTCGGCAACGCTTTGAAAGCAAGCAGCAACGCGTCCTGTGCCACATCTTCCGCATAAGTGTTGCCGACGATGCTTCGGGCGAGCCGAACGACGGCGGCTCGATACCTGAGAACAAGTTCCTCAAAAGCGTCGAGGTTGCCGAGAATCGCCGCGACAACCAGCATTTCGTCAGGCGAATCCAGCCGTGTCATCGCTGCTCCAGACCCTTGCAAAGCCTCCATATCTATAGAGACATCTTACGAGCGAAAGGTTAGAGAAGTTTTTCGGCTGACGCGTTGAATGGTGTGTGCGCGCCCGGATCGAAGATTTACCGTTGCCGTTTATCATTTCTCATTTTCCATTTTTTCGCTTCATCTCGTTGGAACTAGTCGTCAAGGGTAAACATGACCGGTGCGACGAGAACAAATGGAAAATGAGAAATGATAAACGGCAAATGGTAAATCGGGTTGTTTTACACCTGGGGCTACTCACCACTTTGATAACAAGATCCGGATAGATACCCGTCTCGGCTCTCCTTTATGATCCACTCACATTGAGGGATACTGAGAGGAGAAACAGACGTGAATCTCGCAACCAACCTGATGACTGAAGCTGCTTTTATTGATCAGAATACGATGTGGCAGGCCGTGCTTGCGCGGGACGGAAAGTTTGACGGCCAGTTTGTTTATGCTGTGCGCTCGACCGGAGTTTATTGCCGGCCCTCGTGTCCCTCGCGCCGCCCTCGAGCTGACCGCGTGACGTTCTTTCCCTTGCCGGCAGCAGCCGAGCAGGCAGGTTTTCGTGCTTGTCTGCGGTGCCGTCCAACGACGTCGGCCGCCCTGGATCCGCAAGTTCAAATGGTCCAGGAAACTTGTCGTTTCATTGAAGAGGAACCCGACGCCTCTGCCAATCTTGATGTGTTAAGTAAGCGTTTGGGTATCAGCTCATTTCATCTTCAGCGCACATTCAAAGCACTGATGGGTATCACGCCCCGTCAATTCGCTGAAAACTGCCGGACGACTCGCTTCAAGTCCAGTGTTCGCAGCGGCGAGACGGTGACGGGAGCGTTGTACACTGCCGGATACGGTTCGAGTAGCAGATTGTACGAGAAGGCGAACGCCGAGCTCGGGATGACACCGCGCACGTATAGCCAGTCGGGCCGGGCAACGAGTATCAGCTACGCGATCGCAGATTGTGCGTTGGGCCACCTGCTTGTGGCCGCCACCGAGAAGGGAATTTGTGCTGTGAAGCTGGGCGATGGTCCTGCAGAGCTAGAACACGACCTGAGGGAGGAGTTTGCTGAGGCTGAGATTCGCCAAAGCTCTGCGCTGAGTGAATCGGTTAATCAGATCCTCGAACATCTGTCGGGTGCCCAGCCACATCTTGATTTGCCGTTGGACATTCGAGCGACGGCATTTCAACGACGAGTTTGGGAAGCACTGAGGGCAATTCCATACGGGGTAACGCGAACGTATAGCGACATTGCAAAAGAGATTGGGCAACCAAAAGCTGTTCGCGCAGTCGCTCGTGCGTGCGCTACGAATCCGGTGGCCCTGGTGATTCCATGTCACCGGGTTGTTAGAGGCGACAAAACGTTGGGCGGGTATCGTTGGGGTCTCAATCGAAAGAAAGAGTTGCTGGCGAAGGAGAGTGCCGCGGGAGCGAAGCCGTCAGAACGGAAGTTACCTTTCTGAGAGGAGTGGTTCACCCAAAGACGCAAAAGAAATCCACTTACCATTTGGCATTGTAGATTTGCCATTTCCCATTTTGTGTTCAGGCTACCGACTGAGTTGGCAGTCGAAACTCAAACTCCCCCAAAGTGAGAAAATGGAAAATGAAAAATCTACAATGGCAAATGGTAAATGGATTTTCTCTTTTGCGCCTTCCGTTACTCAACTGTCACAGACTTGGCAAGGTTACGCGGTTGATCCACATCGCAGCCGCGACGAACCGCGATGTGATAAGCAAGCAGTTGCAACGGAATGATTGAAAGTATCGGCGTGAGCAGATCGCTTGCCGGTGGAATCTCGATTACATAATCAGATACGACCGACGACATCGTGTCGCCTTCCGTCAGGATCGAAATCACAATTCCTTCCCGTGCCTTCACCTCGACAATGTTCGAATGCGTTTTTTCATAGCGAAGCTCGGACGCATGATTTCCCTGTTCGCGAGTGTTGATGAACATGACCGGCAGCCGCTCGTCAATGAGCGCATTTGGACCATGCTTCATCTCTCCAGCTGGATAACCTTCCGCGTGAATGTAGGAAATCTCCTTCAGCTTAAGCGCCCCTTCGAGAGCCACCGGGAAATTGATGCCACGACCGAGATAAAGAAAATCGGTAACGCGGAAGAACTCCTTCGAAAGCTCTTCAATCTCATCGGACTCGTTCAACAGATGCTCGAGCTTAACGGGCAACTCTGCCAGCTGCTGCGTGTGATGCTGTGCCTCCTCGAGAGAAAGCGCGCCGCGGATTTCACCCAGGTACAGGCCGAGTAAATAAAGCGCCACCATTTGAGAGGTAAACGCTTTCGTTGAAGCTACACCGATTTCGGGACCAGCATGCGTCAGGATCGTTCCATCAGCTTCCCGCATGATCATCGAACCTTGAACATTGCAGATCGCGAGAACCTTTGCACCGCGCTCCTTCGCCTCACGCAACGCTGCAATCGTGTCAGCAGTCTCTCCCGACTGTGAGATCACGAGCAGCAGGGTGTTCTCGTCCATCACCGGATCGCGATAGCGGAATTCGGAAGCGTAGTCGACGTCGACCGGGATTCGGCCGAGTTGTTCGATCATGTACTTCCCGGCGAGTCCTGCATGCCATGAAGTGCCACATGCCGCAATCTTGATAGCATTGAATCTCTTGAAGTCAGCTTCAGTTATGTTCTTCATCTCATCGAGAAAAACACGACCTGTGTCGAGCGATATTCGACCCTGAACAGTGTCGCGAACAGCGCGCGGCTGCTCGTAGATTTCCTTCAGCATGAAATGCTTGAAGCCGCCCTTTTCCGCCATGATCGGATCCCACGTAATCCGTTGAATGGAAGGCTGAACAGAATTGCCTTCAAAATCTGTCACGCTCACCGAGTCCCGAGTGATAACCGCCATCTCTCCGTCGCCGAGGAAGAAAACGTCGCGCGTGTGTTGAAGAATCGGTGGGATGTCAGACGCGACGAAGAATTCGCGATCGCCTAGGCCGATAACCACGGGTGGACCTTGCCGCACGGCGATGATCATGTCTGGCTGATCGGCATTGATTATCGAAAGCGCGAAGATGCCTCGCAGGTCGCGCATAGCAAGCCTGACAGCCTTTTCGAAGTTATCGCCCTTTCTTAAGTACTCTTCGATCAGGTGCGCGATGATCTCTGTGTCAGTTTCAGTAACGAACTGATGATCGTGCTGGCGCAGGTTCTCTTTGAGCTGAAGGTAATTCTCAATGATTCCGTTGTGGACTACGACAACGCGACCTGAACAATCGCGATGAGGGTGAGCATTCTCTTCGGTTGGCCTACCATGTGTGGCCCAACGTGTGTGGCCGATTCCATACGTGCCGTCGATCGGATTTAGCCGGATCGTCTCTTCAAGGTTTCGCAGCTTACCTTCCGCCCGACGAATTTCGAGATCGTGCTCCTCGTTTACAACTGCGATACCCGCGGAATCGTACCCCCGATACTCGAGTTTGCGCAGCCCGTCAATGATCAACGGCACGACCTGCTTGTTTCCAACGTAGCCAACTATTCCACACATAGGTCAAAAAGGATGACGGACGGCGATAAAACTCTACTCCTCCGGTTCATCTTTCCTTTCGCTTAAGCGTTTCTTAATCTCTGCCGGCACACCCGCCACGAGCGTATCAGGGGGGACATCTTTCGTGACCACAGAACCTGCCGCTGTAACTGATCCACTTCCTACTGTGACTGGCGCCACGAGCATCGTGTCAGAACCGATCTTCACATTATCTTCGATAATCGTTGGGTGCTTGTTCTTGCCATCGTAGTTGCACGTGACGGTGCCGGCGCCGATGTTTGTGTTCTCTCCTATCGTGGCATCTCCGAGATACGTCAGGTGCATTGACTTTGAGCCTCGGCCCAAGCGGGACTTCTTCATTTCAACAAAGTTTCCCACTACGGCGCGCTCGTCCAACCGGGCGCCCATCCTGAGATGCGCGAACGGTCCAACGGAACAGTTTGCTTCGATGTCAGAATCAACGATGACACAGTGATCCTTCACGACGACGTTGTTTCCCAGACGCGAGTCTGTGATGCGCGAGCCTGAGCGAATCACACAGCCATCACCGATTACCGATTTCCCTTCGATCGAGACGTCAGGATAAATCACGCAGTCGCGACCCAGCTGAGATTCAGAGCTGATGTACGCGTGAGACGGGTCAATGAACGTTACGCCCTCGAGCAGCAATTTGCGAATCGTGTTGCGACGAAGAAGATTCTCGAATTCTGCGAGGTCGGCTCGAGTGTTGACCCCTGCAACCTCTCTCGAGTCGTCATGTGCGTAAACGTGCACCTTGTGACCGTCGGACAGCAGAATCCCGGCAACGTCTGTCAGGTAGTATTCGCCCTGTTCGTTCACAGGTTTAACTTTTGCGAGAGCAGTGAACAGCTTGTCCGTTTCAAAGCAGTAGATACCGGAATTGATCTCACGAATCTGACGCTGCTCAGTGGTCGCATCTTTCTGCTCAACAATTTGGACGAAGCGGTTTTCAGAATCACGAACGATACGTCCGTATCCAAACGGATTCTCGAGTCGAACGCTGAGTATCGTACAAGCTGCTCCACTCGCTCGATGTTCACCGACAAGCTTCTCCAGAGTTTCTGCATGGACCATCGGCACATCGCCTGACAGGACCAGCAGAGTGGATCGGCTGTTCTCGAGTTGCGAGCGCGCGGACATCACCGCGTCGCCCGTACCACGTTGCTGTGGTTGGGTTACAAATGACGCGAGACCATCCGGCAGCTCCTGACGTACAACACGCTCGACTTCCTCAGCCTGATGTCCGACCACCACCAGAATTTGACGAGGCTTCAGCGTTTCGGCCGTGCGGCAGACATGTGAGATCAATGGCCGCCCACCTAGTTGGTGTAACACCTTGACGGTTGTGGACTTCATTCGAGTGCCTAGTCCGGCCGCAAGTATGAGTACATCAAGGGGTAAATCGTCTTGGACTTGGGGCAATGCAGGACCTTTCTCCATCTTATGCGGAGAGGGTTGGTTGTGAACAAGCTTGTTGGTGGCAAGCTAGAACGATGTTCGCGAGTCGCTCGGGGTTATGCCGTACCTTTTCTCCTTCATCCAAAAGGTCAGCGTAGACGACTTCTGTGGATTGATCAAAAACTGAATCGAGCTTTCCTTCTGCGATTCCTATCTGCTGAGCCCCTTCGGCGGCATACCGTTCCGCTTGTTCCGCACTGATTGGACGATTGTTAACGACGACGAAATCGAAGTGAATCTCCGGGGCGTATTTCTTCACGATTTCCAGATGCTCGCGGGCGCTGTAGCCGTCCGTCTCTCCAGGCTGAGTCATCAGGTTGCTGATGAATATCTTAGTGGCTTGAGCCCCGCCGATTGCATTGGCTACGCGCGCGACGAGCAAATTAGGAAGAATGCTCGTATAAAGCGAACCTGGTCCCACGGTGATCACATCAGCGGAACGAATGGCTGCGAGCGTTTCAGGCAGAGGGAGGCAGTGCTCAGGTTCCAATCGAAGGGACTTGATGCGGGAATGCGCAGCAGTAATTTGAGTTTCGCCGCGTACCTCGGTCCCATCCTCCATTTCCGCAACCAGCCGGACGTCGTTGATGGTTGCCGGATAGATATGACCCTTACTCGCCAAAACTTCTGAAGATAACCGGACAGCTTCGACAAAGTCTCCAGTTACCTCTGTCAGCGCTGCAAGAAAGAGGTTCCCGAAGCTATGTCCGCCTAGTTCGCCTTTACCGCTGAAGCGGTGACGGAACAAGCGGGACAATAAATTCGAATCCTCAGACAGGGCGACAATGCAATTCCGTATGTCTCCCGGCGGAAGCATCTGCAATTCGTCGCGCAAGCGGCCAGAGCTTCCTCCGTCGTCCGAAACTGTAACGATAGCTGAAAGATTGGAAATTAGAACGCCCTGTCGTTTACCGACCAGGCGCTTGAGCCCGGCGAGCAGGGTTGATAAACCTGTTCCGCCGCCCAGGGCCACGAGATTAAGTGCTTTAGTCTTTGGACCGTGGTGCAAAAACAAAAACTCCTGATATGAGCATCAGCACGTGATGCTGGCTGAGCAAATCATAACAAATGAAAGGCGCTTTGGAACAAACTCGCCAGTTGCAGGAGTCACGAGCGAAGAAACTGATTAGCGAGATCTTCAGGCGCGGGGTTGAAACACGAGCTTGTCGAAATCGGGGTCGTTTCGCAAAGGATTCAGGTCGTGATCGTGCTGCGCACGCACGCGCAGGTTAGGTTGTAAATCGAGTGCGCGCTGCAGTGATTGCAGAGCCAGATCGATCGAGCCCAGTCGTGCGCGGGTCGCCGCGAGGCCGTAGTGAATATGTGCAGCTTCGGGTTCGCGTTTTAAAGCACGCTCGAACATCTCTTGAGCTGCGACATACTCTCCGCGATTGAGTTCAATAACTCCACGGTCATAAAGCGAGTCGGCGTCGCGGGGAAGCATGCTTTCAGTTCTGAGGCGTGCTTCAGCAATGGCCAGATATGTCCTGGCGCGAGCAGCAACCTCCGACACCTGTGCAAATTTTTCTAACAGGAACCGAAACTGATTCCGAGCTTCAGCGAAACGTCCGCGGGTAAACTCCTTGTGAGCGCGTTCAAAAGTTCGTAACGCCGCTGCTTCGTCAACGGTTGGTTGTCGTGGAGGCGGCGGAGGCGGCGTCGGTCGAACGGCACGAAGTGCGGCGAGCTTCTGGGTCTTTTTGACTCTCGGCTCTTCGGGCTTCTGATGCTTGACCTCGAGCTTCTTCGGAGCAGCTGCTTTCGCCATCGGTGTCTTTTTGACACCTCGCTTAGGAGCCGCGCTCTTCCGTGCCGGCGTGGAGATCTTTTTCCCTGCTTTTGGCTTCGCTGCAACTTTGGGCTTGGCAGCCTTTCGCGCAGGAGCTTTGGCGGTAACTGCTTTCGGCTTGGGTCTCGTAGGCTTCGCCTTCAACGCTCGCGCCTTTGCAGATTTCACCGCGGGCGTCCGTGCGTTTGTGCGAGATGTTGAACGCTTGAGGCCTTTTGCGAGAGTGCTCATGGAATGAAACGTCGAGGGCCACTTATGCTGGGTGCTAGCAGCCGCAGGAAACGAGTGCGGAGCTTAACATAGACCTGCTCCTAAATCAACGAGAGCAAGGGATTTGCAGCCACAATTAACATCCGACGCCAGCCCTCCAGACAGCGTAATAACAACAAAGAAAAACACTTGAAGGTCATTGTTGGCTATGTTACAGTGATTTTCGGCTTCAAGAGGTCGCCGCACCTCAGCACTCAGTGACTGAAATCGAATCACAGCCCTTGGCCAGTCTTTAAATGCACACTTTGAAGCTGCAATAACCCACCAAAAATAGGACTTGCCCGCACGGTCTTCCCGAGAGCTATATCAATGGCAGACACCCCAATCCTGTTGCGCGAGCAGCAATACCATCAGATTAAAGCTGTCCTTGCCCGGCTTCGGATGGATTCATCCGCAAGGGTGGTTTTCCTGGTCGACAAAGACGGACAAGAGATTGCAGTCCAAGGCGAAGTGGGAAATCTTGACACAACGAGTCTTGCATCGCTGGCGGCCGGCAACGTTGCAGCGACCGGCGGGATGGCACAGCTAATTGGCGAAAAGGAGTTCCCCACCCTTTCACATGAAGGAGAGCGCGAAAGCATACACATCTCGGTGATTGGTCGCCTGCTGTTGGTGGTCGTTTTCGACGAGCGCTCCAGCCTCGGCCTCGTGAAACTCCGTAGCAAGCAGATTTCCCATCAACTCGCTGCAATGTTCGACGAAATCACCCGCTCGGATTACGCTGATCTCGATTCGCCCTTTGCGGAAATCACGGATGAGGACATTGACAGTCTTTTCAATTAGTCAGCAACTATGACTTTCATCAATTACGCTTCACGAGAAATCAATTGCAAGATCGTCTATTACGGGCCGGGGCTCTGCGGCAAGACGACGAATCTGCAGTACATATTTGATTCGACCGCGCCCCAGGCAAAAGGCAAGCTCATCAGTCTGGCTACTGAAACAGATCGCACGCTCTTCTTCGACTTCATGCCACTAGAGTTGGGAACCGTCCGCGGATTCAAGACACGTTTTCACCTGTACACCGTTCCTGGTCAGGTTTTTTATGACGCCTCACGCAAATTAATTCTGAAAGGTGTGGACGGGATCGTCTTCGTCGCTGACTCACAAGAGGAGCGGATCGACGCGAATATAGAATCCCTGTACAACCTCGAGGAAAACCTGAAAACGCAAGGGTATGACTTGATGAAACTGCCTTATGTACTGCAGCTAAACAAGCGTGATTTGCCCAATATTATTCCGGCTGCGGATCTGGCAGGTGAACTTCAACTTAAAGGCGAGCCAGTGGTTGAGGCGGTGGCGTCCGATGGAACTGGAGTTTTCGATACCCTGAAGGCTGTGGCAAAGCAGGTATTGACGGAACTTCGCAAGGGCTAGGCGTCGTCGAGCGACTTCACCATTAACAATCCATCTCCACCATTCGAATAGTACCGTGGAAGCTTTTGGGTAGTCGTGTACCCAAGGTTTTCATACAGCTTTTGTGCAGCAACGTTTAAGGCGCGAACTTCCAGCCGAACGATTCTCACGCTTCGTAAACGGAATCCCTCCTCAACCTGCTTCATCAATCTCTTGGCAATACTTCTGCGTCGGTGTTCAGGGGCTACGCCGACGGTGGTAACGTGACCGGTGTGATCGGGCTCGATCAACCCGATAACGAAGCCCACCATAATGCCGCCTGACGTGACTGCGCGGTAAGAAACAGATTCAGCGGCGGTGAGCAGGTACTCGAAAGTCTCTCGACTGTATGCCTCGCCATCGATGAAGCAGCGTTGGTCGAGCCGCCAGCATTCATCGAGCTGCGAGATGGTCAGCGGTCTTACGTCGTACCGTGAACCGACTTCCTGAAGCACCTGTTTGGCTGGCGCAGACCTAAACTCCTCAGACGGTTCAGACTGAGACCACCAACGAGACCGAATTTTTTTCAAAACTGCCATTGCTGTAATTGGTCGGGGCAAGGGGAAACCAAGGGAAACCAAATCCAGTACGATTTTATACCCGCTATAGGATTAACATGCAATCTCCATAACTATAAAAACGATAACGTTGTTCGACTGCATGCCTATATGCCTTCAATATGAGCTCACGCCCAGCAAATGCGGATACTAGAATCAGTAGGGACGATTGCGGGAGATGGAAGTTGGTTAATAGCACGTCGACAGCTCGAAACGTATACCCCGGTGTTATTGTGAGATCAGCGTAGCGTTGTTGCGGGACGATCTCGGCATGTGTCCCAATGGATGATTCGAGCGCTCGTGTAGTCGTCGTTCCCACTGCGAACACTCGCCCGCCATTTCGACGGGAGCTGTTGATGATATCTGCAGCCTCGCGCGCCAGCTCAAAATACTCGGGCGCAACGCTGTGATCCTCAACCTCCTCAACCCGCACCGGCGCGAACGTTCCATAACCAACATGCAAAGTGATCTTCGCGATGCTCGCACCGACGTCTCCGATTTGCTTCAAAGTGTCTGAAGTAAAGTGAAGTCCTCCGGTTGGGGCTGCAATCGCGCCCCTTTGTTGAGCGAAAACCGTCTGGTATCTCAATCGATCGGCTGAGGTCGAGTGCTCGCGTTTGATGTATGGCGGCAGGGGCGTTTCACCAAGTTCATCGATAAGAGTTTCGAGAGACTCACTACAAGTGAAGCGAACTGTTCGCAACTCCTCACCAGGTTCATCCAGAAGTTCTGCGGCCAATCGACCACCACCAAAAACGACTTTCGAGCCTTTTTTTAGTCGTTGGCTTGGCCGCACCATGGTCTGCCAGACAACTGGTTCCAATTCGCGAACCAGCATCAGCTCGACGCGGCCGCCCGAACCATCGCGCATCCCCAACAGCCTTGCCGGAAATACACGTGTGTTGTTGATTACTACGACGTCGTTCTTGGTGAGGTAGTCAGTTAGAGCAGAGAAGTTGGAATCGAACCACGTCCCGCGGTTTCGATCGACGACCAGCATCCGCGAAGCATCTCGCTGAGCAAGCGGTTCCTGAGCAATCAGCTCGGCCGGCAGATCATAGTCGAACTCCGAAAGACGCATTCGAATTAAGTTTTATGACGGGTGCTCGCGATGGAATACCGCAGTGAGCTGCGCACCAAAGAGCAGTACCAAGCTTGAAACATAGCTCCAGGTGAGTACGGCTACGACTGCTCCCACAGAGCCGTAAATCTGATCGTAATGAAAGTAGCTCAGGCTCCATGCGAAGACGTATTTGCTGACTTCCCACAGCACTCCAGCGAGAAGAGCTCCCGGAAGCGCATCCCTGACCGTAACTGACGCTCGAGGCATAAAACGATAGACCAGGACAAATAGGACCACCGTCACCAGGAAGCTGACTAATGCGAACACTATCTGCCAGAAGGCGCTGCCCACAGAAATCATGAGTGGGTAACGTTCAAGCTGTCGTGGAGACAACCGGCCAGCCATCTCTCGCAATGCTACAAGGATTGAAGTGAGAAGCACGGTAGACGACAGTAACAACCCGACAATTCCAATCATGCCGATAGTCAGTGCGCGACCGTGCAAAAACGTCCGCGATGTCGTAGCCCAAATTCTGTTAAGCGCTCTTTCGATGACCGCAAACACCCATGACCCAGCCCACAACACGACAATGATGCAGGTGATGATGATACCAGCGCTCAGATGCGAAAAAGACTCAATTGTCTCGCGCAGAAAGCTTACTGAACCTGGATAGACTTCAATCGCGTGTGAAAGCATTTGGCTGCCCGCAGCCAAACGATTGCTAATCGCGAACATCAACAGGAGAGCAGGGAACAGGGCCATCAGACCGAAGTAGCTCATGGCGGCAGCGGAAGTAAACAGGTCGTTCTCGTGAAACTGATGAAGTGCATGCGACAACATCGTGCTCCAGGGCGCACGATTTCGAACAAAGAAAGAATGACGAGTGACGGTAGAAAAACGCTTCATTTTTCAGTCGGGAGTTTGCTTACTCAGACTATCAATCTTCACTGCGGATCGAAAAGTCCAGGTCTGTGTAGTCCAGGAGGCCTGATTCCGAAGTGATCGTAAGCAAGGCGAGTGGCGAGCCGGCCGCGAGGGGTACGATCCAGGAAGCCGATCTGAATCAGGTACGGTTCGATGATCTCTTCGATTGAGTCTTTTTCTTCGTGAATGGAAGCTGAAATTGTTCCAAGACCTACGGGACCGCCGCTGAATTTCTCGATGATTGTCAGCAGAAGTTTGCGATCCATTTCATCCAGGCCGAAGGTGTCGACCTCCATCCGATTCAGCGCATCGTGCGCGACTTCCTGTGTAATGCGTCCGTCGTAGTCGACCTCCGCATAGTCCCTGACGCGGCGCAGCAGGCGATTAACGATTCTGGGAGTGCCGCGAGAACGGCGCGCAATTTCTCGCGCGCCTTCCTCGTCGATCTCCACGCCCAGTATTTCCGCAGAGCGACGGCAGATCACCTCGAGATCATCATGAGGATAGAAATCCAGGTGGAATACAATTCCAAAACGGCCGCGCAACGGGGCTGTAATCAATCCAGCGCGTGTCGTTGCGCCTACAAGGGTGAACTTGGGCAACTCGAGTTTGATGGATCTTGCGGCGGGACCCTGGCCGATTAGCAAATCGAGCTGGTAGTCCTCCATTGCAGGGTAAAGCTTTTCTTCGAGTGCGGGCAGCAGCCGGTGAATCTCGTCGATGAAGAGAACATCGCCTTCCTGAAGATTTGTAAGCAGCGCAGCGATGTCTCCGGCCTTTTCGATTGCTGGACCCGCAGTAGAACGTAGCTCCGCTCCCATTTCATTGGCGATGATGTGCGCAAGTGTGGTTTTCCCAAGTCCCGGTGGACCCGTCAGCAGCACGTGGTCCAATGCCTCCTTTCGGCGAAGAGCGGCTTTCATGTAAACGCGCAAGTTTTCCTTGACCTGTCGTTGTCCGATGTACTCGGCGAGACGAGTCGGTCGCAAGGTGAGCTCAAACTGGCGCTCTTCCTCATTCAAAGTTGTTGCTTGTACGGGTGCTGGTTGTGGGTCGCTTGGCATTTCTAAAGGTTATCCCTTTGCAAGTTTGCGCAGGCTGCCTCGTAATACCGATTCGACGGAAATGTCCGAGCTCTCGGCAAGAACAGCACCGACAGCTTTCTCGGCGGCAGCACGCTGGTAGCCGAGGTTCAAAAGCGCTGACAATGCGTCTACACGAACCGTGTCAGCCGTGTATGCGACCGCCGTCGCGGGCTTAGCTCCCAATTCCTCTTCGAGCTCGGGCGAAGAAAGTGCAGTGACTTTATCTCGGAGCTCCATTACCAGGCGCTCGGCTGTTTTTCGTCCGATGCCGGGAATCAAAGTCAGTCTCGCGAGATTGTTAGTACGGATCGAGGCAATCATCTCGTCGGCACTCATTCCAGAGAGGAGTGTAATTCCCAGCTTCGGCCCAATCCCGCTTACAGAAATCAGTCGCTGAAACAGCTCGCGTTCTCGCGCAGTCTTAAACCCGTAAAGCTGCAGCGCATCTTCGCGGACGTGAGTATAGATTCGCAACTGAACCTGCGAACCTGGTTCTTCAAGGTCATAAAATGTCGAAAGAGGAATCGCGACTTCATAGCCAACGCCGCCGACATCGAGAATTACCGCGGTCGCCTGCTTGTACAGAAGAGTACCGGATAAGTACGCGATCATTAGACGGCCGCGATTGTAGAGGATGAGGAGAAGATTGGTAAACAGAACAAACCATTTTCCATTTGCCATTTTTCATTTTGGCTTCTTTTCTCGGGCTTTGGATCTGCGAACTCACAACCCCAATGAGAACCAAATGAAAAATCAGAAATGTTAAACGACAAATGGTAAATAGTCGCGTCTTAGCGAATGCTCAATTTGGTCGATCGTTTCCCCTTGCCTATCCTTCATCCCTCGGATGGAGATATACTTTGCGCGGGCCCAACTTAATGAAGTCAGAGAAGATTTCAGAGCTTACAACCAACCGTTTAAGCGTGTACCTGCGCTGTCTCAACGCGCTTTCCGCCGCAGGTATCAAGACCGTTTCGTCGCAGGCGCTGGCTGAACAGTTCAATCTCAATTCAGCGCAGATTAGAAAAGATCTGGGATACTTCGGTGAATTTGGAGTACGTGGAGTCGGTTATTACGTCGACGACCTTCGTGATCACATCACGAAGATCCTGGGGTTGGACATCCCGCGGCGCGTCGGGATCGTTGGTGCGGGAAGGCTGGGAACGGCCTTAGCTAATTATCAGGGGTTCGGAGGTTCGAACTTTTCAGTCGTCGCTCTCTTCGATAACGACCCGGCAAAAATCGGGCAGCAGATCGGACAGACGGGCATCGAAGTCCAGGACGCTAAGCTGCTTGCCCGAGTCGTAAAGGCAGAAGGGATTGATGTCGCAGTCATTGCTGTCCCCGCCCGCGCCGCACAGCGTGTGTTGAATCAGATTATGGCTGCCGGAGTGAGGGCAGTACTCAACTTTGCGCCGGCGTCGCTAAGCACACGCCTCGGTGTGAAGATTAAAACAGTTGACTTGACCACATCGCTGGAATCATTGTCGTATTTCTTAGGCCGGCCACAGAGCAGCGCCGTTACGAATCCGAGATCCACTCCCCGAGGAAAGACTGTTGTTGAGCACAAGGAGAAGGAGTTATGACCGCCGAGAGGACTGCACTAACACGCCGAATGATTACGAGGGTGCTTGTCTTTATCTTTACCTTGATCGTTGGCCTCGGTGTAGGCCAAATCTTTTCTTTGCACGATGGTGGAAGTTCCGAGGTCTCGCCAGTAAAAGCGTATCCGGAATGTAGTCGAACGCGTCGATAATGGATGAACAACTTGCGCGGCGTGAGATATGCCGCGTCGGTCAATTGATGTATGAACGCAGTTATGTTGTCTCGTCTGACGGCAACATAAGTGTTCGTCTTGATGATGGCCGCATCGTCGCCACGCCGACAATGACCTGCAAAGGTCGCATGACAGAGGATTGTTTGGCCGTTACCGACTCGACGGGTCGCCCGCTCGGCGACCAAAGGCCCTCGAGCGAACTCGCCATGCACCTTTTGATTTATGGCGAGCGACTTGATGTGAAGGCCGTTTGTCACGCGCATCCTCCTCATGGAACTGCTTTCGCAGTTGCCGGACTGGCAATCGATCAACCGATTCTCTCGGAAGTGATTCTGACACTCGGCTGCGTACCACTCGCTGGATATGGCACGCCCTCGACTGAAGAGCTGAGTGACGCCATGCGTCCACTCATCAAACATCACAATGCGTTGTTGATGGCGAACCATGGTGCTGTCGCTTATGGTGCAGATTTGTGGCAGGCTTTTGATCGGCTTGAGATTCTTGAGCACACCGCGCGCATTGCCATCCTCTCGCGAATACTCGGGGGATCGAGAAACCTACCTGCCGATGCAATCGAAAAGCTGATCAATGTCCGCGAGGCTGCCGGCTATCTGGATGAAGCGGCTCGTTGCCAGGCCTGCGGGTACTTGCATGAGACGCGTATTGCTTGTCCGACAGGTGAACGACCGGCATCTACGGGCTACAGTCAACCTGTCGCGAACGGCTCAGGTAAGATTTCTTTGACGCGAGAAGAACTGGTGGAACTATTGAGCCAGGCCGTTAGTGGTAAATAGTGAATGGTAAATGGTAAATGGTCGTCCCATTTACCATTTACGATTTACCATTCACCTCATAGGAGCAACTGAATGCAAGAAGCACTCGGTATGGTTGAAACGAAAGGTTTAGTGGCGATGATCGAAGCAGCTGATGCTATGGTCAAAGCCGCTAATGTCACGCTGATTGGTTATGAAAAAATCGGCGCAGGATTTGTTACTGCCATTGTTCGCGGTGATGTGGCCGCGGTGAAGGCTGCGACAGACGCTGGAGCTGCTGCTGCTCGTCGTGTCGGAGAACTGGTAAGTGTACATGTAATACCACGACCTCACGGTAGCGTTGACGAAGCACTCCCGGTCGGCAATCGCGGCTGAGCATGATCATCGCACGCATTCTGGGAACTGTCGTCTCAACCCAAAAGGATGAACGGTTGCACGGCAAGAAGCTGTTAATCGTTCGTCCGATCAACGTAGACGGTTCCGACACGACTGGTTATGTGGTTGCGGTCGATACTGTAGGCGCCGGATTTCATGAGCGAGTTCTTGTCGTTGCTGGATCCAGCGCGCGATTGGCGCAAGGACTAAAGGACACTCCCGTTGACGCAGCCGTCGTCGGCGTCATTGATACTGTGAATGTAACGTCGTGAATCGTAAATCGTGAATCGTGCCTGACACATCCGACTACGACTAACGATTCACGATTTACGATTAACTATTTACGATTCACGATTCACGAACATGCAGCTTGCTCGAGTTATCGGCACCGTCGTTGCCACCATCAAGAACGATTCACTTGAAGGCAGGAAACTACTCGTCATCCAGAGCCTCAACAAGAATCTCGAGCCGAGTGGAAAACCAATGGTAGCCGTAGACGCCGTTGGCGCAGGCGTCGGCGAACTTGTTTTCTGGTGCAGAGGAAGGGAAGCGAGCTTTCCGTTCAAACGCGAAGATACGCCAACAGACTGCACGATTGTTGGTATAGTCGACTCCGAAGCTCACGTCACTCGCTGACAATTGACGTTCAACTGTTCAGTGGTCCGGAGGTAAATGATTCTCGCCAAAGTGCTCGGAAACGTAGTCTCCACGCAAAAGAATCAACGCTACGAAAGCGCACGCGTGATGCTGTGCGAACAGATAACCCTCGAAGGTAAAGAGACGGGGACGACAGTGCTCGCGCTCGATTCAGTCGATGCCGGTGTGGGAGACACTGTCCTGATCGTGCAGGAAGGCTGGAGCGCGTCGACAGCTGCCACTGGCAAGGCCGGAGCCGCAATCGATTCCGCAATCGTCGGCGTTGTGGATCGGATCGATCTGCTCACTTGATCGAATGCTGGAGTAGTCGAATGACATCCGGGAACACGTGCTCTAAAATAACTCTGAATGGGAACAGAGACAGATCAAGCTCGATTGATTGCAGAGAGAATTGCTCGGCGAGTGTCTCCCGATGTTCCTTCAGCTGTGAGCGACAGTGATATGAGTTCAGATCTTGGTTCTGAGCTGGCTTCGATGCGCGCAAGCCTGGCTGATCTTCAGCGGCGGCTCGGTCAGATAGAAACCAGAGTAAGAACCGGAAGCACGCGCAATCCAACTCATGCTGAATTCGAACCGCCTGCGGTGACGCCACGTACTCACTCACCCTGGCTCGCAGGAGTAAACGCTTCGATTGGCCATCCAAGTGAAGAGAGATTCGGCGTTGAAGAGGCGACTGTGACCGAACTCGTCGACTTCTTTCAGAATGAAAAGCAATGCACGGTGGAACCTGGTGGGAAGCCATGTGACCACTGCGCGATGTGCAGCTCGCGCGGGTTCTGAACTGTAAGGAAAATTTGCAGGTAAGGAAGGGCGGTTTACCCCCGCTGCCTTTGGTACTCGATTCTCAGACAATTAAAGAC
>JBKPAC010000262.1:0-11280 GCA_046726175.1 Acidobacteriota bacterium | reverse complement strand
CAGGAACTGCGCGATAAGATTGCGGCGGCTGATGCGTTGATGACCACCTGGCATTCGCCATTTCTCGTGGCGGAAATGTTCGGGGCGAACCCGCGCGTGCGCCTGATTGCGCACTGCGGCGGAGAAGTGAAGTCGCGAGCGGAGCAGCGGCTCATAGAACAGATCACAGTGACCAACGCTGCCGAGCCAATGGCCCAACCCGTGGCGGAGATGGCCCTGACGTTGATGCTGACTCTCGTCCGGCGAATTCCCGAGTACGTGGCCGAGATGCGCGCCGGGGCCGTCAGGACGAATGACCTTGCAAGTGAAGGCGAAACCATCCGTGGGCGAAACGTAGGCTTGATCGGTTTCGGTCGAATTGGTGCCGCGTTCTCTGAATTGATCCGGCCTCTTGGAGCCCGGCTCTTCGTAGCTGATCCGTATCGCACTGCCGAGATGGTGGAGGCTCACAATGGGACGCAAGTATCCCTCGATGAACTACTAACTCTGTGCTCGGTAGTAGTGGTTGCAGCAGCATTAACGCCGGAGACAAAGAATCTTTTGAACACAAGGCGACTGGCGCTCATGCCTGACGGCAGCTACCTCATCAATGTTGCGCGGGGCGGCCTGATCGATACAGAAGCGCTCCTTAAAGAGTTGCGCACTGGGAGGCTCACGGCGGCGCTTGATGTAACAGACCCATTCGAACCATTGCCGGTGGACCACGAACTGCGCCGTCTTCCGAATGTCCTGCTCACTCCGCACATTGCGGCTGGAGGCATTGAGATGCGACGCGCTATCGGCGATGTGGCAGTTGACGAAGTTCGGCGGTTTTTCAGAGGAGAGCAGCCTCGGAATGTAGTCACACGTGAGATGTTGGCCAAGATGACTTAATTAACAAAAGCCTTGATAACGACGAAGCAACAAATCTCGCTCGAGGCAGTAACACTTCATCGTGTGCGCGTTCCGCTCATCGAGCCGTTCCGCATAAGCAATGGCATGGTCGATGAAAAAGATGTGATTGTGGTCCAGGTCACAACGGATGAGGGTTTCACCGGGTGGGGCGAGGCGTCGCCGATGGGTGGAACGTTCTACTCAACCGACAATCCCGAGGACGCGTGGCACGAACTCGAAACGCTGATTCCGTGCATGTTCAGTGCCGGCACATTGGATGTAGCGAGCTTTTATCAGGAGCTACGGACTCTGCCGGGAAGTGCATTCGCTAAAGCAGGTATCGAAGGGGCGCTATGGGATGCCTATGCACACACTTTGGGCGTGTCAGTTGGCAAACTGCTTGGCGGACACAAAAGGCCAATCGCATCCGGAGTCGCCATCGGAATCTATGATGAAATTGAAGAACTGCTTGATCGGGTGGAGAGATACACCTTGGAGGGTTATCAGCGCGTCAAGATCAAGATTCAGCCGGGCTGGGATCTTCAGCCAGTTGCAGCTGTGCGCAAGCGCTTTCCCACAGTCCCTCTTATAGTTGATGCCAACGCCGCGTACACGTTTTCCGATATCGACATATTTCGTGAACTCGACTCGGTCGAGCTGATGATGATTGAACAGCCGTTTGCGCGCGAGGCGCACGACGAGGCG
Source organism: Acidobacteriota bacterium (assembly GCA_046726175.1). Classification (GTDB taxonomy): domain Bacteria; phylum Acidobacteriota; class Blastocatellia; order Pyrinomonadales; family Pyrinomonadaceae; genus PSRF01. The sequence continues at coordinate 9,702 of JBKPAC010000262.1, read as the reverse complement.
GCTGAGCTACAGCGACAACTAAGCACACCACTGTGCGCTGACGAATCGGCTGACTCGTTGCAAGCTCTCGAAACTGTGATCAAAAAGCGAGCGGCGCGAATCATTAACATCAAAGTTCAGCGCGTAGGTGGATTGAGTGAAGCATGCCAAATGTTAAAAGCCGCACGCCGGGCAGGATTGGAATGTTGGGTTGGAACTATGCCGGAACTGGGCATTGCCTCCGCGCAAGGTCTGCACTTCGCATCGCTTGACGGTTTTACTCATCCGACCGATATCGAGGCTTCGGCGCGTTGGTACGTCGATGACTTAGTTGAGCCGAAAATCGAAATTGATGCGCAGGGTCTCATACATGTTCCTTCTGGATCGGGTATGGGTTATCGAGTCAATCGTGAAAAGCTCGAGCGGTTTTCAGTAGCGGTGAAAAAGTTTGGTGTTTGATCCGGCAAGCGTTCAATAAGACTGGATGTGTATATGAAGAGAAAATTACTTGTTCAGCTTTCAGCCATCATTTTGGCAACGCTGTGGACCTTTTCGGCGCAGGCTCAATCGTCCAACCTGCCTCGAGTCTGGGAAGGCCCTCTAACCCTCCCAACGTACGAACTCGGAGCACCAAATCCATATCCAGCCCTTCTCGACTGGCAGCGCCGGAAATGGCGGCCAGTCTACCCTTACCCCTTTCTCGATGCGCTCTCTAGCAAACGAACTGAAAAAACTTACAAGGTCGTCTTTCTCGAGAATGAATACCTGCGCGTCACCGTCATGCCTGAACTGGGTGGGCACATCTACGAAATATTTGATAAGACGATGAACCGCGATGTGCTCTATTCAAATCCGGTTATGAAATACGCGATGGTCGCGCTGCGTGGCGCCTGGATTTCTGGCGGAATTGAATGGAACTTTCCCGACGGTCATACCCTCACGACCGTTTCGCCAATTGATTACAAGATGCGAATGGAAACAGATGGCAGCGCAGCTGTCGCGGTTGGTGACACCGAGCGCGTGCAGGGAATGCAGTGGCAGGTCATCATCCGACTTCGTCCTGGCCGGCGGGCAGTAGAGACGGAAGTGACTCTAAACAATCGCCGTCCCGTGCCAGGTCGTTACTGGTACTGGTCCACTGCCGGCGCTCCGGCTACCGCTGATATGCGGTTCATCTATCCGATGCGCGAGGCCTATCCACATGCCTTTTGGCCTGTCTTCTCTTTCCCAAAAGAAAAAGGTGTTGACATAAGCAAGTTCAGCGAGGTGCCAAATTTCCTATCGCTGTTCGCGCGCGATTCAAAACGGGATTTTTTCGGTGTGTACTACGAAAAATCTGACTGGGGAGTGGTCCATGTCGCCGATCATCGCGAGCTTCCGGGCAAGAAGACCTGGACTTGGGGAACAGATGACAACGGGGACATCTGGGTGGACAAGCTGACCGACGGCGGCAACCAGTACGTTGAATTTCAGGGTGGACGATTTGAGACGCAGATGGAGCATCAGTTTATCGCGCCTCATCGCGTCGAGCACTTTGTTGAGTACTGGATTCCCGTGAACCGTCTTGGCGGGGGCTGGGACGAGGCCACGCCTGACATGGTCCTAAGACTCACATACCAGAATAACCAGGCCATCATAACTGCCAGCGCCAACGCGCGATTTAAAGATGCAGAATTCGTGTCAGAGTTATGCCCTTTAGCAAACTGCAGACGTAGTGAGCGTGTCGACCTCGAACCGGGCAAACCGTTCACCGCCTCTGTCCCGCTGCCTGTTCAAAACATGTTTCCACACCCGCTGACAGTCAGCTTTAAAAGCAAGGACGGACGCGAGCTGATCCGCTTTAACAACATGATGCCGCAGGATGGTAATCCTGACTTCAAGCCTGCGAAGCGGCCCATCCCCGATCCAAAGCTCCCCGCCAGCGCCGAGCAGGCTTACGTCGAAGGCCTGGCCTTCGATAAGAAGAGCAAGGAGCGTGATGCCCGCGCAGCCTTTTTCGAGTCGCTGAAAAGAGATGCAGGTTTTGCGCCGGCGCACATCGCGTTGGGCCTCTCGTACTATCGCAGTGGGGAGTATGGGAAGGCAGCCGATCATCTCACGCAAGCGCTCAGACGGAACAAAGACGCCGGCGATGCGCACTATTATCTCGCGCTCGTCAGGCGCGCTGAGGGAAAAACTAGCGAAGCTAAGGATCACTTAATCTGGGCTGTTCGCTCAGGACACCGGGAATCCGTCGCACGTTACGTGTTGGGCGAAATTGCCCTTGCGGAAAGTCGCACCGCAGAAGCTGTCGAACAGCTCTCGCAAGCGGTCATGCTTGACCCACGTGATCTCAAGGCGCGCACGGTGCTGGCGCTTGCTGAGCGTTTGGCAGGTAAGCTCGACGCAGCGCAAGTTCATATTGACGCGGTTGTGCAGGAACTACCGATCGATTACCTGGCGCTTCATGAGCAATACGAGATCAGAAAAGCACTCGGTCAGGAAGCGAAGGCCAAAGCTGCCTCCGACGACTTATGGCGGCTACTGTCGCGCGAACCCGACTCTATCCTCGAAGTCACTTTTGACTACATGGCCGCTGGGCGAAGTCAGGAGGCGCGACAAATTCTCGAAGAAGCGATTAGGCGCGGGCAAGACCGGACAACAGGACAAACGACGAAAGGTGTTTATCCGATGCTCTTTTACGCACTCGGGTATTTGTACCAGCAGGATGGCGATCGCGTCCGTGCAATTGAGCAGTACGCACTTGGTGCGAAGGGCGACACTGCGTATGTGTTCCCTCATCGTGTGGAGGAGATCAAAATCCTTTACGCTGCGCGCGAGGCAAATCGGACCGACGCTCGTGCCGCTTACTACCTTGGTAATGTGCTGGCGTCGAAAGATCGTGACGAAGAAGCGCTCAGGGCTTGGAGCTCCTCGTTTGGTGGCTATCCGGAAAACGTTATTGCCCACCGGAATTTTGCGCGTGGGTTGTGGGTTGTCTCGGGCAAAAAAGAAGAGGCAGCACGGCAGTATGAGTTTGCTGTCAGGGAAGCGCCAAATGATTTTCGCTTGTATGTTGAGTTCGACAAATTGCTTGCGGAGATGGGCGCAACGGACAGGCGGCTTCGTCTTCTTGAGAACGCACCCGCCGTCGTGAAAGCGCAGTCGGCTGTTGTCCAGTCGCTGGCAGCTGCATACATCGAGGCGGGAAGGTTTGCGGATGCTGCCGCATTGCTTGAAAAAACTTCATTCACCTCGGGCGAGGGAGAGGACGCAGCGCTCGCGCTGTATAGACGGGCGCACCTGGGCCTCGCGCGGAACTACCAACGATCCGGAGACCATATGAAAGCGGCAATGGAATTTGCGGCTACGACCGAGTTTCCTCGCAACCTCGGCGTCGGACGACCAGCGATGCAATCACAGGCGCGCGAGTACGTAGCAGCAGCGCGCGAATACGAGGCTGCGGGTCGCACGGATGAGGCCGAGCGATGGTGGCAACGAGCTGCTACTGAGGAATTGAATCCACCGACCCAACCCGAAGAACCATGGTCGGAACACTACTTCTACAAAGCTGTGGCTCTCGAACATGTAGGAAAGAAGGACCAGGCTCGCGCTTTGTACGAACGCCTGGCCCGCCTGAACGATGAACAGAAAATGATTGAGGCCGAACCATGGCCGCCATCCGGAGCCATACGATATGTACTTGCCGGCGCTGCTTTGAAAGCGCTCGGTCGCAAGGATGAAGCCCGCACGGCACTCGAGCGTGCGCTCAAGTTAGATCCACAGAATGAGCTGGCACGAACACAACTGGCGGAACTAAATGGCGCTACAGTGCGAGCGCAAAATTTCTGAACCTTGAATGGTACCTTCAATCGGATTCAATCTCTTAACAACTTCAGTAGCGGGTTGGCCTAAACGCCTGTGATTGAGTATGTCGGTGTTAGACAAAGAGGAACAGAAGCACGATTTAACGTCTGTCTCGCCGGCGTCAGCGAGCGCAGCGGTCGAAGCTCGACGAATGTTGACACCTCTGAGAACGGAGATTGTGCAACTGCTTCAGAGATTGGTTCAGATTGATACCGTTGCGATGCCGCCAAACGGATCCGAAACGGCGGGGCAACAAGTTCTGTTTGACTATCTGCAGAGCTATGGCCTGGATGTCGAAATGTACGAGCTCGAGTTTCTCAGTCAGGCCAATCATCCCTATTTTCGCGCTGATCGAAATTATTCAGGGAGACGCAATCTAATCACCCGCCTTCGCGGTAGCGGTCGTGGGAAAACCCTCTTGTTGAGTGGCCACATGGACACCGTACCTGCTGGAAGAGATGAATGGGATGAAAGTCCGTGGTCCGGCCTGGTTCGTGAAGGCCGACTCTATGGACGTGGAAGCTACGACATGAAAGGCGGATTAGTCGCCGCTTTTGCAGTGGCAGTTGCTCTGAAAAGAACCGGAGTCAGATTGGGTGGCGATCTCTTTTGCGAGTCCGTGATTGATGAAGAGTGGGGAGGTGGCGGAGGCACACTGGCGGGAAGACTGCGAGGCGATATCGCCGATGCCTGTGTGATACCCGAGCCTACGGATCTCGCCATCTTCAGGGCAAGTCGTGGTGGACACATTGTTGATATCAATATTCGGGCTGGTGATTCACAGAACTATTTTTCCAAAGATGAAGTTGTCAGCCCGGCAGTTCCAATAGGCCGCTTGCTTGGTTGGATTGATCAGTGGTCCATCAAACGGCGAGCAATAGATCGCGGTGAAGCATACAGCGGATTCTCAGATCCGGCTCCGGTCCAGGTTTTGGCTTTGGAAGCAAACCACTTTGATGGAGCCATCCCATGGAGCGTGCCGGTGACCGGCCGTGTGCGTTTGTATTTTCAGTTTCTGCCGCACGAAGACGTGGCGAATGTGATTCAGGAAATAGAGCAGTCATTTCGTAAGTTTTGCGCAGACGATCCCTTCTTCAGCACCTATCGTCCGGAATGGAAGCCGATCTTCGATCCACCATTGCTCGGACATGAATTACCCCTCGACCATGAGTGGACCCAGGCTCTCGCACGAGGCGCTGCGACGGCATTAGAGAAATCCCCAACCGTGACCGCGGCTGAATATCCGTGCGATGCATTTCTTAACCAGCAGTATTTTGGGATACCCACGCTTGTGTTCGGACCATGCGGCGGAGGACCACACAATGCTAACGAGTATGTTGAAGTGCAGTCGGTTTTGCAGACTGCTGAGGTATTACTAACAACGGCGCTCGAGTGGTGCGGAGAAGGGTGAGTTGATATGAAAAGACAAGTCAGTCGAGTGCTATTGAGCGTTGCTATTACGTCGCTCTTATTCAGCGACGACATTTTTCCTCGTCCCGCGCCGGCAAACAAAGAGACCGCCTCGCCATTGGCCCAACTAGTCGAGGCGAATGTAATCGCAGTTCATGCTTACCAGGTGCTACTTGCAAAGAAATCGGGTAAGGGTGACCCAAGCTGTTATTCGGCCGGAACGCTTACAGACTCGGAACTCGAGAGCCTGTCGCAGCATCAGGCCAAATTATTGAAATCCGATTTGCTTGCGGTGAAAGCCTGGGCCAACGGAACAAAGTCAACGTTCGATTCGTCGCAAGATCTCGAACCGATACTTCACTCGGGTCTAAAAGTACCAGGCACTGCGCCCGTCAATATTTTCACGAATTACCTACGCCAGGCTGCGAAAGCCGATTACGTAAAGATCCGTTCGATCGCGAACCTCTATCAAACCGTCCTCGAGGTCGAGCGTGATGGCGATCGACTTCAGGAGGAATATGCTTTCTATATAGGACTCGGATTGCCGGTCTACGTCGGCCAGTTCAGCTTACCTGGCACTGATGAAGCGTTACTTGCCGTCGGTCGCGAGCTGGAGGGAAAAGCGTGTGATTCACCAGTCGGCACCAGCGCCGCTGAATGGCAGATCGCCGGGCGCAAAATCTGGAACTGGGGCGAGAAGAATCTTCACATCCGCGACGAAAAAGTACTCGCGGCAGAGTTGTTACTCGAGCCGGACGTGAAAACCCTCGTTCCGCGTTTACGCGCGTTGCCTCCACAGAAGATAGCCGTCATTGGTCATTCGTTTACGATGGGATTGCACTGGTCCTCTCCATCAAGTTTTGTTCCGACGGTCATCGATGTTTTCAGGCGCGTAAATCCTAAAGTCGAATTCAGACAGTTTGCTGCAGGAGGCCTCACCGCCACACGCGCGCAAAAGCGCTTTTATCAAGATGTTCTCGCGTGGAAGCCCGATAAAGTTCTCTTAGTCGTCATGACGCGAACCGATGAAGATTACGAAGTACTGAAGCAACTGGGTGAGGGCTTTCATGCCGCTGGCATTCAGCCTTACATGTTTGATGAAGTCCATGATCCAGCAAGCGTTCAGGCAGGCACCGTTGAACGAGCTGTGAAAGCGGCACGAGCCGGCGGCATTCAAATTATTGAAGTGGGAACTGTTCTTGCAAACGCACCGGAAAGAGTTGGGTTCGTATGTCTCGATGGCATTCACATGAAGGAGTCATATCACCGATTGATGGCTAAGCTCTGGTTGAAGTATCTGGCGAATGAAAGCAAAGCTACTTTGACTCGAAGATTCTTCACTCCGTAGGAGTGAAATGTTTATAGCCGTGGAGATCCAATTCTCCCTCTGCGCCGTTCGAAGGGGCGGAACTCAACTTGGCTGGTACCCGCGTATTATCGTTCCGCCCCTTCGAACGACGCAGGAGCGTTTGGATCTCACGGCTATAAACATCGCACTCCTACGGAGTGAAACCCACGGCTTTAAATTGGGTAGCAGATTCTAATGTTTATCCACCACCAAAAATATTCACGACGCATACTCAAATTGACAGCCGCAATAGTTGCGTTTATCGCGCTGGGCATTGTTTCAGCCAATCAGGCACGTGCACAGGCCACCTCCAAGATCATCAGACCTCGTATGCTGATCGGCGAGCATGATCCATTAACGGGCTTTGCGGTCTTGCGAGCTCGCTACGCTGCTGGGGCGCGATCGCCCGAAGCGATTGACGGCTGGGCACTCACGTACTTACTCACCAACGACGAGTCTTATGCAAAAAAGGCCGTTGCAGAAATGGAGCGCACACATCCCCCAGCGCAGGTCGGCTCACGTACGTATCCTGAATATGTTAAGTGGTCTCTCGCTTTCGACTGGCTGTACAACTACTCCGGTTTTGATACTCAACTTAAGGATCGGATAGCAGCGGAACTTTTGAAGGCTGCCGAACAGATGATGGCCGATCAGTCGCTGAAGGAAGTTCAGCTTGCGATGTATCACAACTACCCGGTCCGCTACCTGACTCTTGCAATATTTGCTCTCACTGCGATCGAAGGTCATGGGTCTGTGGAATCCCGTGCAGCACCCATCCGCACGCATGCGCGAGCCGTGCTGGACCACATTCTGGATCTCACTGACTTTATCACTCCGGATGGTGGGTATCACGAATCCATGGACTACCAACGGATAACTTATGCGCCAATGGCCATGATGGCTGAGCTTCTGCGTACAACGGCGAACAGCGATCCGAGCCGCCGCTATTCCGTCTTTCATCATTACACGGATACGTATCTCTACAAGGTATTGCCGGACGGAACCACGGCGCGCGATGACGACAACGAGTTTCCCTATATGCAATGGGAAGACAATATCTGCCTCGGCTATGCCATCAATCGTTTCAAAGATCCTTACGCCGCCTGGATGCTGCGCGAAAGTGGTTGGCCGGCTCAGAAGAATTGGAGAATCCCGATCACACAATTCCTGTGGGACGATCCGGATGTAAAGCCGCGTAATCCCGCAGTCTCAACAGACGCTGAGATTTCACGTCATTATCTTTTTCGCGGAGTGGGCCATCTCGTGATGCGCGACGGCTTTGGGCCCGATTCAACCTGGATCGAATTTAATTCCGGTCCTTATCTCGGCAAACACGATCACCTCGATCAGAATCATTTCGTCATTTATCACAAGGGCTATCTCGCCACTGAAAGCGGCGCAGACTACACCGACACTGAAAGTCCTCACTATCTAAACTACTACCGGCGGACGATCGCGCATAACTCAATGCTGGTTTACAAGCAGGGAGAGAAATTCTTTTGGGCGGAGAACCTTTGGTCCGCCGCCAATGACGGCGGACAACGCATGGACTCTTCGCGTTACTGGAACACTGTGCGGAGCCGCGAAGACTTTAATCGAACGCGAGATCTTTGGGATACCGGGCGGATGGAGGCGAGTGATTATCTCGCCGGGGAATATCACTACGCTCGCGGCAACGCGACGAAAGCTTACCAACCTTCGAAGATGGAACGCTTCACTCGTGAATTGGTCTACACCCCTGGCAATAATGTGTTGGTGGTTTTCGACCGTGTTCGAAGCGTCGATCCTGCTTACAAGAAAGTCTGGCTGCTCCACGGCGTGAATCAACCCCGTATTGAAGCAGCTCGAAATGGCCGAGGGGACAATCATGGCGGCACAGCTTATGAGAACGCTACGGTGTTCACTTATGAAGATGGTGGCGGGCGCTTACGCGTGCACTCGCTGCTGCCTCGTGAGCGAGAAGTCGTGAAGCGCGGTGGTCCGGGTTGGGAATTTTGGACGCCGGGCGATGAATTTGGAGGCGCTTGGGGTTCTGGTAAGAACTGGCCGTTAGACCCGCCTGAAGGCGGGCCGCTGCCAACCGATCCTTATCTGAACAAGATGTGGAAGACTTTCTGGGGCGACGACTTTAACAAGCTGCTGCCTTCAAACACGCGCGCGGTCGTGCCGGCGAAATGGCGTGTCGAAGTGTCGCCCTTGCGGCCTGCCAAAGAGGATCTCTTTCTGCATGTGTTGGAGATTGGTGATCGTGTTGACACGCGCGCACCAAGAGTTGAGTTGATCGATGGATCCAATTTGATCGGAGCTCTTGTTGAAGGTGGAACCATAGCCCTCTTTGCAACCCTTGATGGTCCAGTGATTGAAGGTGAGCTCACGATCCCCGATGTAGAGACAAGCAATCTTCTGATTAGTGGCCTTAAACCGAATTCGAAGTTTGAACTCCAAATGACTGGAGGGCGTGCGAACTGGCGCGGCGGCCTATTTAATGGCGTGCCAATCGGGACCTACATCGGTGACTCCAACTCTTCCGGCGTATTGTATCTGCCCTTCAAAGGTCGAAAGGAGGGTCGTCTGCGTTTAAGGTTGCTCTCTTCGTAAGTACCTTCTTATGACAGCTAACTTTTCCGTCGAATATGACGGGATCATCCTTGGTGCAGGACATAACGGCCTGATTCTTCAGTCTTATCTTGGTATGGCCGGGCTCAAAGTCTTGAGCGTCGATCGAAGGGCTATTGCGGGCGGAGGCTTAACCACTGAAGAGGATCTCAATCATCCCGGCTTCTTTCACAACACGCACTCGTTCTTCCATCGAGGTATTACTCAAATGCCGTGGTATCAGGATCTCCAACTTGAACGTTACGGAGTTAAATATGAAGAGCCCGAACTCAACGTGGCGTTGGTACTGAAGAACGGCGAAACGCTGGAGTGGTGGACTGATTTTGAGAAAACTTATGACTCGTTTGCATCCTTCAGTTCACGGGACGCGCGCACCCTCCGGCGATGGCGAGAATGGTTTGTTCCTATCGTAAACGACATCCTCATACCCGAAAGCCGGTCTCCACCGATTCCACCTGACCACCGCAGAACACTGCTGGAAAAGACTGCGAATGGCAGGTTTC
>JBKPAC010000261.1:0-3624 GCA_046726175.1 Acidobacteriota bacterium | reverse complement strand
AGCCTAGCAGCCGAAACCGAGACAAAGACCAGCGCAACGGCGTTAGGACCGCCGCGACGATCTCTGAATCTAGTTTCACTTGTCCCAGTAACGACTAATGGCGGGACGGCTATGGTTGTCGTCTACGATGATCCAGCGACTCCGAGGAAGGAAGATTATCTGGAATTGTACGATGGTAGCGGCGAGTTGATTGCAGTCGGTTGGTTTGACGAATTCGGCATTCAGCGGTTGGCCATAGATCGTGCAGTCGTTGAAGGACGAGACAAACTTCAAGGGGTCTTTGTGATGCTTGTGGAGGGCCACGGGATATAAAGCAAAGTTCTAATTGTAATTGCGTTCGTTCTTATAGTGGCCCAAAGGAGATACACATCGGAACGGCATCGCAGAGAATCAACCGGGCGATGCATGAACGCAAGAGAGGAACTTTAAAGGGGAGTCGGGAAAAAGGGTGAAAAACCGAAAGCAACCCATCGCAGTCGCACTCTCAGAGCCTCGCCGTAAGCGCGGAAAAGTTCCACGTAAGAAAGCCGCAAGAAGTAGCCAGACTTTTTCGGTGTTTGTGGAGACCCGCTTAACTTATGATTTCCGAATTAATAAACAACCTTAGAGCCCATAGACGAATCTATATTGATTGTAATCCGCTTTTTCGGCGTCTTGCTTGTGGCGATCTCACGCGCTTTCACTATCTCGCCTACCTGAGAGAAACCTACCATCTTGTAAGACATACATCTAAATATTTGACGATAGCTGCTCATCGTGTAGAGGAGAGTGACGAAGGGCTGTCCGCTTATTTTCGCAAGTTTTGTCTGGAAGAAACCGGGCACGAGTTGCTATGCATCAGGGACATTGGTGCACTCGGGGAGCACGCGGACATTCTAATATCAGGCGATCCGAATCCCGGGGCATGGGGAATCATCACTCAGTGTTACTTTTGGGCCACCCAGGGCAACCCGGTCGCACTTCTCGGCGATGCATTCGCGACTGAAGAGCTAGGTGTTGCAAGGGGTATAGAAGTAGCGAGGCTTCTTGAGACGAGCTATAGCATTCCACGCCAAGCGACCAATTTTTTACGGCTTCACGGAAGCGAAGACAAGGAGCATCTTGAAGCAGCGGCTCGAGCAATTGCGTGGTACATCGAAGATCGCAATCACTATGCTGACATAGATTACGCCACTAGAATGACATACCGCAACTACGGCCAGTTATTCATGGATGTTTTGGAACTTGGCGACAGTTGGAGCAAATAGTATCGCCACTGCTCTTGATAATCTCCGCTGCCTGCCAGCGTCTCACTGCTCATACAGCACTCTTTCCCGATTATCTTAAAGTAAATTTCCTCTCGCATGATTCTCCACTCAAAACCCTCCCGGATTGCCGGAGGAACCGATGGCGAATCGTCGGCATGTCTCTTGCTGCCCTTAACAGAACCGTATCGCTCTGCGCGACGTACGCCACAGCTTCCCCATCCCTCGCATCCGAGGAACGCCCACGACCCCTCTCGAGTAGCGTCTGCCTGCGATTCACACCCATTTCTCATTAGGCAGCAATAGTTCTCCGGTATCGGACTTTCGAACATAATCTCGGTTTGAGATAGAGCGCGCAAGGCGCCCATCTTGATTCCTGATCTTTCAGTGGTAGCTTTCTGTTGGATTACGCCTCGCCGAGAAGCATCCTGAACAGCCACATTACACATCGATTCCTGGACGGCGACGGCCCTGCTGCTCTTTAGCAAAGGGGTTTTAAATGGACGACACGTACGCGAAATACTTTGGACTTTCAGAATCTCCGTTCAATGTCGTGCCGGACGGACAGTGTTTGTACTTCAACCGCACTTATCAACAAGCGTTCATCGCACTGCGTTATGGAATCAAGGTCCGGCTCGGGTTGATGGTTCTCACCGGCGATGCGGGCGTCGGCAAGACGAGCTTGATCACATTCATTAAGAATCGATGTGAGGCGAATATCCGCCTCGCGGTGACTTCGAGCCGGGGCCGAGATTTTTCTGATTTGTTGCGGTTCATCATGCGATCTCTTGGATTAGAGGAGATGCCCGCGGAACGGCAGGCAATGGTTCAGGAGATTAGACGTTATTTGCTTGACCGGGTCAAAGAAGATTACATATTCGCGGTGATCTTGGATGATGCGCAAGATTTTAATTTGGACACCCTTAAAGAGATTGAGTGTCTTTCGAACCTGCTCTCATCTGACAGAAACTTACTGCAAATTGTCCTAGTAGGTCGTCCCGATCTCGAGAAAACGCTCGATAATCCCGCGCTTCGGTCTTTGAAAGAGTGCGTCAAAATATGGTCTCGTCTTGAGCCACTGAAAACAGAAGAATTGGGAACCTACATAGATAGTCGGTTATCGATTGCCGGCCATCGAAATCCAGGCTTATTTGAGTCCGACGCCGTCGCGCGTATCGCCGTCTATTCGAAGGGAATTCCTGGGCTGATTAACACAATCTGTGATAGGGCACTGTACTCTGTTTACATCGCTACGCAAGATCATGTTACTGCCGCTATCGTCGATCGAGTGTGGGAGACTCTGCATCTAACGGGTGAAACTACCTTCAAGGTGGCAGCCTTGCTATCCGAGATTAAAGATTGTTGCCGGCGTCTTGAGGCTGATACCGGCCGACATTTCAAGGTTCAAACCCGAACAATATTTTCGTGGCAAGAGACTATACGCAATCGATCTGCGTGGTTACGGACCATCGGTGATCGGGCATGGCCACAAACAAGAATCTGGTTGGCAGGGTTACGCGACCGACTTTCGCAAAACCTAAATTTTGGCATCGATACGGTACGTGAAAGAGCGCCGCGCCTGAGCAGAGGATCGTCCGCGGTGATAGTAGTTCTAGTGTTGGGTGGCTCCGTAGGGTTTCTGTATAACGCGGCAAGGAAAACCTCGAGACTAGAATCTTACCATACCCTGAGCATATCGGAGCGTAACAGCCAACTAGATATCGGTGGGCGCCAGGACGCCGAGATACCGCAAAAGCGCGAGATGGTCCAGCCGCCGGAAATGCCCCAACTTGCCCAAGATCGAACGGTCGAGGACAAGGCTCCAATTCAAATGCTAGCGCCGCCTGAAAGGGTTACGACCCCGGTAAGCCAGCAGTCTGCCCCAATTGTGTACCTGCATACGTCGGAAGTGCGTGACCGCTTCGTGCTCGAAGAAATTGGCAATATTCTTCGAGTTAACGGTTACGCAGTTCGCGATACACGCTTTACACGCAACAAAACCCAAGGGGATGTTAGATTCTTTTTTCCTCGTGATCGACGCGATGCCGAGAGAGTAAAGTCTGTGGTTCAGTCGGAACTCGCCAAGCGCGGCTATTCGGTCTCACTCCAATTGATGGAGCGCGATGGTAAGAAATTCCAATTCGCAGCGCCAGGCAAGATTGAACTTTGGCTTCCGCCGCTGCCTCACCTCCGGCAGTTGGGTTGATCTCGCGGGTTTCTGGAGTCCACTTAGATTTTTGGGGATTTGGACGGGAGACAGTCTTTCCGACAATCGCGATAGGGCTACGCCGGTCCGTAGCCAGTCTTTGCTCGTGTTTGCGAGGTATACGCTCGCATTTCCATAAACAACCGTAAGTATGCCGATAACGAAGCTATCTGT
>JBKPAC010000260.1:0-13657 GCA_046726175.1 Acidobacteriota bacterium | reverse complement strand
CTAGATTGCGTGTCACCTCGAAGCAGGTCCTGCACGAGAGGTCACGCAAAGGTAGCAAAGAAGCAAAGAACGCAAAGAAGCAAATGAAAAATGAGAAATGTCAAACGACCAATGATAAATGGTTCGGTTTACTCGTGAACTACTGAACGCCTATGGCCTCTTGCCCCAGGTTGGTGGCGGCGGCTCTTTCGACAGCCTATCAACTGGCCTTACCTTCAACATTTTCATCGCTTCGTCGACAGCGCGCTCGAGCTGTGTATCGCGACCCGCAATTACCTCCTTGGGCCAGTTCTCAACATCGATATCCGGTGCGACACCTTCGTTTTCCACCGCCCATTTTCCTTCGCGAGTAAAGAAACCCCCGCGCGGCGCAATCATTGAACCACCATCAATGAACGGAGGTGTGTCGGCAGTATGGACCAGCCCTCCCCAAGTCCGCTTGCCCACCAATGGACCAATCCTTCTTCGCTTGAACATGTAAGGCATCAAGTCGCCACCTGAGCCGGCCATTTCGTTAACGATCATCACCTTCGGTCCCCAGATCCCGGCCGAGGGACTCGTAAACGGATAACGATCGCCCGCGACGTTGTTGAAGTAGCCGTCGAAATCTCTACCGAGCACGTCGATGATGTAGTCAGCAGCAGACCCGCCACCGTTGAATCGCTCATCGACAACAACGCCCTTCTTTTCCTGCTGCGAGAAATAGTAACGGTTAAAGCTCGAATAACCGGGTTGCCCGGTGTTTGGTAGATAAACGTAAGCGAGCTGCCCATCGGACAGCTTATCCACAAGACGGCGGTTCGACTCGACCCACGCGCGGGTACGAAGCGCTTGTTCATTCGGAACCGGAACGACGGTAATCGTTCGCGCTCCCTCCAAGACGGGCCTGCTGTTGATTGTCAAAGCCGTTTGGCGATTCGCAGTTCCGTCGAGCAACCGGTAGATATTGTCCGGCGCGATTAATTCGACTCCATTTATCGCCAGAATGTAGTCACCGACGGCGACAGTTGCGCCCGGAGCCGCGAGAGGCGCGCGGAGATCCGTATTCCAACTCTCATTGTCGTATATGCGAGTGATCTTGTAGCGCCCACTGTCAATCGAGAAGTCTGCGCCCAACAATCCACCAAGCGGTTGCGGCACTTCAGGCATGTCGCCGCCGCGCACATACGAATGGCCGATTGCGATCTCTGCACCCATCATGTCAAGCAGGTAATTGAGATCGGCGCGGTGCATTACATACGGCAGCAAGGCTCCGTACATTTCTTTCATTCTCGGCCAATCGCTTCCTTGCATATTGGGAACGTACAGATAGTCGCGCTGGTTACGCCAACCTTCATTGAAGATCTGTTTGAACTCGGCCTTCGGATCGAGGTACATCCTGAGCGACACGTTCAAGCGTCCCGTACCCGCTGCGGGTGGCAAACGATCTCCATCAACAATGAAGAGTGAAGGAGTCGGGGGAGGCGTGTTTGGACCTGCGGGACCTCGACCTGGTCCACCAGCCGCGCCGGTGGTGCGATAGAGTAACTTGCGGCCGTCAGCACTCACCTCAAAAGCCGCAACGCCGCTGGCGAACGTGGTAGCTCGTCGATCACAGAGTCGAAAACGTAAGAGTTCGCTGCCGGCCCCGCCTGCCGCGGCCGCAGCACCACCACCGCCTGGTCCAACTCGCGGATTCTCGAGAAAGAACACGACTCCATCAAGTCCTGACTGTAGCGAAGAATATGCGCGTTCGGGCACACCTGGAACCGCGAGAATTCGTTGTGAGAGGCCGTCGAAATCGATCTGCACTGTGACTGGTGGTCTCGGCCCACGCGGCACCGGTGTTGCGCCTTGCTCGCCTTGCGGAGCATCAGCCGGCGCATCTCCGACGCAGGTGCCTGGAGGAGGTGTGCGGCGGCCAGTACCGACGCCACGATCTTCGTCACTTTCGGGAAGAAGCGGGCTGGCGTCGGTTTTCTTGAGAATGGCGAGGTAGAAACCAAACGTAACTTCGTGAGGATAGGAAGTCATATCGAGCCACTGCGAGCGTAAACCAAAATCTGTTGAAGCTAGGAACCACAGATACTTGCCACTCGCATCCCACACCGGCCAGACTGCGTCAGCAAGACCATCTGTCACCTGCTTTGTTTCGCCAGTCTCGACATTGCTCACGAAGATTGCGTGATAAAGCGATCGCAAACGACTTGCATATGCGACCCACTTCGAGTCAGGACTCCACGTCGGATTCAGCGTTCGTTGCGGCACCATCCACGGATCGTTACCAACTACTTTCGCCTGACCAGAGGCAACGTCCAACACCCAGACGCGCAAGTTGGTATCAGTGTAGACCAGCTTTTTTGAATCAGGAGACCACGAGGGTGTGTAGTAGTGCGTGGGATTCTGGAGAGTAATTTCTCGAGCAGGAGTCAGACCATCTTGCGCTTCAATAATCAACTTGTACTCACCTGATTTATCGCTGAAGTACGACACAAACTTTCCGTCAGGTGACCACGCCGGATCTCTTTCCGCCGACCCACTCGAGTTCGACAAGTTGCGCACATCGCCTTTCTCTGCCGGGATCGTGAATATTTCGCCGCGCGCCTCGACAGCAACGCGTTTTCCGGTCGGCGATATTGCCATGTTCGTCATACGGTTGGTGATGTCTTGCCAGTTGGCCATCATCCAGGGAAAATCGCCGACTGCCGTGATGTTTACGATGCGATCCTTGCGATTCCTTGTATCGAGCTCATGAATGTACCCAGCCTGCTCGAACACGATCGAACCACTGCCCGAATCAAGCGACTTCACATCGAAATCAGTAAACTTCGTCACCTGTAGGAGCTTCTTTGTTTTCGTTTCATACTCCCAAACGTTTGCTACGCCATCTCGATCGGAAATGAAGTACACAGCATCGTCCACCCAAACAGGATCGACATCTTTTGAATCGGTCCAGGGCGGTGAAAGGAGATCGTAAGTTTTCAAATCGACGATCCAGATCGGCCGGTTCTGCCCTCCGCGATAATTACGCCGCTCTTCGTCCCACGAGTTGTTCATTCGATAAGCGATGCGAGTGCCGTCAGCGGAAATCTTTCCCTGATATCCTCGCGGCAACGACATTGGTTCTTCGACACCGCCGGTCACTGGAACTGTCCAGAATCTCGGCGCACCGCTCGGCGCCCAGGTCGCTCGCGACGAGGCAAACAGAACAGCTTTGCCATCGTGCGTCCAACCCTGAACCTGATCCGCGCCGGGATGCCACGTCAATCGATG
Organism: Acidobacteriota bacterium; assembly: GCA_046726175.1. Taxonomy (GTDB): domain Bacteria; phylum Acidobacteriota; class Blastocatellia; order Pyrinomonadales; family Pyrinomonadaceae; genus PSRF01. Next base: position 10,405 of record JBKPAC010000260.1, on the reverse strand, counting down.
CGGCTCCCCGCCTTCTGCTGCGACAACATAGACATCGAGGTTTCCGGCATATTCCCCACTGAAAGCAATCCAACGACCATCTGGGGAGAAATGTGGATTCATGGTTTGGCCTTGAAAGCTTGTTAGGCGGCGAGCGTTTCCGCCGCTTCGAGGCACAATCCAGATGTTATTCGCATACGCGAAGGCTATTTCCGTGGAGGCGACGGTAGGCGTGCGTAGCAATCGTGTCGGCCCGACTAAGCTACCGTTCTGGCCAAACGCAGGAATAAATAGGCTGAAAATGCAGATGCAGAGCGCGGGAAGCAGAGAGCGGCGAAGCTCCGCCGCGAGGGTCGGCCTGAACATGTTGTCCTCCAGAGGTCAGGGATGAGTTGCGGGCACCCTTTTAGCACCGAACGACCCGGGTCAGCAAGGTCGTTTAGCCACGGATTAACGCGGATCAGACAGAACATGACAAGTGCGAATGATCGAAACCGCACACTCTGACTCCGTGCTTCAGCCCAGAATTTTTTGACGCCTTGTTTTGATCCGCGTTTATCCTCGGCTTGAATTCCACGGCTCAATTCGCTTTTTTTATTGCGGCGGTTGCCATCCCAGATTAATTCGTATATAGTCTCGGCCAATTAGATGGTTGGTGAACCCTTCCATCAAGTGGTTGCTGGGGTGAGGACAGTAACCACACTAGATTAGGCGCGACGGCCCAAAACCGTTGCGCCTTTTCGTTTTTGCTGTTCCCAACCTGCGAACAACCGTAAAATCAACACATCCTCTTGCAGCTATGGGAGTCGCTAAACTAACTTCAATTAACACGCTGGTTCCTGAAAGCAAGTACGCTCGGATGGAACGCGAGCGCCGCTACCTTCTTCAAGATCTGCCTGAAGGACTGAGCCGTGCCGACCATCATCTTCAAATTACCGACAACTACATCACCGGGACTCGTTTGCGTTTGCGAAAGATTCGAGATCCCCAAACAAACAAGTGGACGGTGAAATTCACCCAGAAGTTCGCTCCAAACCCTGCTGATTTTTCCCGCACACTGATTACCAACACGTATCTGAATCATCAGGAGGCAGAGGTACTCTCGGTTTTTGAAGGGAATGAAATCCGCAAAAATCGCTATTACTTCGATTGGGAAGGCCACAGATCCTCTGTGGATATGTTTTTGGGAGATCTGTTCGGCCTGGTGCTTGCAGAGGTAGGCTTTGAGACAGATGATGAGTTAGAAAATTTCAAGATGCCGTCATTTGCAGTAGCAGAGGTTACGAATCACGAACTGTTTACGGGCGGCCGGCTATGTCAGGCGACATTTGAAGACATTCGAGAAGAGATCCGAAAGAGCGGCCTTCTGCGCTAATTGTTGTTGGTGTTATTTCGTGTCTTCGTGTTCGTGTTATTCGTGGATGCCGGTCGAACAATAATCCGATCCACGAACCGACACGAAAACCAAGACACGAACTGACACTAAACTCTATCAGACACTCTGAAGATGGTCAGATTACTCATAATTGTTTTGATGGTCGTCACGATCACCTCTTGCAAAAAGACTCAATCGTATTCTCCGTCTACTACGGCGCCGCCTCCATCTGCACCGTCACCGCTCGCACAGCAGTTTACAAACCCTGAGGGTGGCCCCACTGCTGTCGCCGACATTAAATACTTCAAAGGCTCAATCGGTAACACGTTGGGATTACAGATGAAGCTCATTCGTAAGGGTGAGGCTTTCTCCGGCAGCTACTTCTACGAGAAAGTCGGAACAAAGATCGATCTATCAGGATCGATCGACAAGGACGGCAACATTACTCTGGAAGAACTCGCGCCTGATGGCACACAAACAGGTATTTTCAAGGGTCGATGGACCATCAATGCTGAAGATGGCATGGTCGAACTCGCCGGCAACTGGACCAGGCCCGACGGTCAAAAGAAGACTTCGTTCACGCTACACGAAGAACCGATCTACTTCAGTGGCGGCGGTGACATCGTTTCCAAATCCATCAAAGAGACAAATAAGAAACTTAAGTACGAGATAAACGCTGAATTCCCACAGCTCACGGGCTTGCTCAGTTCTGGAATCGAAAAGTTCAACAACGAAGCGAGCCGTCTCGCGGCTCGTCAGGTAAGTGAATTCAGGAAAAATATGGCAGAACCCTCTGATGTTGAAGCGGATTCTTCTCTTCCTGACAGCACTCTCGACATCGGCTACACCGTTGCCCTGGCAACCGACGAGTTGATTAGCGTGCAGTTCGATGTCGGCAGTTACTACCGAGGCGCGGCTCATCCTAATTCGCATTCAATAGTGCTCAACTTCGATGTGAAGAATGGCAAGACTCTGAAGCTCGCTGACTTGTTCAAGCCGGGTTCGAAGTATTTGGAGGCGTTGTCAGTCTATGCAATCAAGGACCTCAAACAGCAATCAAAAGCTAAAGATGGAGCGCTCGATGATGAATCGATTCAAAGCGGCGCCGCACCAACAGCTCAGAACTACGACAGTTGGACCATCACGAAGAAGGGCTTGGGCATAACATTCGACGCCTACCAGGTCGGACCATACGTAGCGGGTCCACAATACGTGTTAGTCCCCTACTCAGCATTGAAAGATTTAGTTGAGCCCGCGGGCGCTATCGCAGCGTTCGCGAAATGAGCCCCCGGTTTTAAGTAGGCGATCAAGGCGGGGTAGAAGTCATGAATCGAACAGTCGGATTATTCGTGGTCGTCGCTGGTGTTGCGGTGATTCTGGTGGGTATCTTGATCTTTACCGGCGCGCTTAGTTGGTTTGGCCGGCTGCCGGGTGACATTCGTTACGAGAGCTCAGGAGTTCGAGTCTACATTCCAATTGTTTCGATGTTGCTCGTTTCAGCCGTTCTCAGTCTGCTGTTTTATCTGGTGCAGAAGATACTGTGAGCTCTTACTAAACAGCTTCTACCGCGCTTCCAGCAACGGACTCTGCATGGATGCGGCTGAAGTAGAGGGCCAGAAAGAAAGCAGTAAACATTATTGCCGAGGCTGTCCAAAACGTTACGAACAGCGAGCGGTCGCTCATGTGATGCAGCTCGCGATCAGCTCCCAGGTAGGCAATCGCACTATGAATTAACAGCGCAGTCAGGGATGGGCCAACCGCTCGAGCGAGACTCGCTGCCGACTGCATTACCCCGAGCACAGTTCCTTGTTCTGTTGCACCGGTGGTTTTCGAGGCAAGACTCGTTAGAGCGGGTGACGCAAGGGAGTTTCCCAAAGCGAAAACACCTCCTCCGATTAATACTCCCAAGAGTCCGCCCGATTTTGGGCCAACAATTGGCACCGCAGCGAGACTGAGCGCACAAAAGAGTGCTCCAATCAATAGAAGCGGCACCTCACCAAATCGCTTTACCAGCTTACCGATCAGCCCACCTTGTACCACGACTGAAATTACGCCGACGTAAGCGAACAAGTAACCGGTGCGTTGCGCGTCATAGCCAAAGCGAAACATTGTGTAGAGCGAGAACGCGGTGGTGAGGATCGAAAAGGCAACGACAAACAGAAAGTAGATCGTAATGATAAAGGCGAGAGGCGGCTGCTTCAGCGAACTAAACAACTGCGCCAACCCACGACCGCTGCTCGCTTGATGCCGTGCCGGATGATTGGCGTCGACTGTCTCCGGCAAAGTGAAATAGAGCAGAAGCGCATTTGCGAAACAAAGCGCCGCGGCGAAGAAGAAAGGTACGTGAATACCCCAGCGACTGAGGATGCCTCCAATTGCCGGTCCAAAAATAAATCCCAGGCCGAATGCGGCGCCAAGCAATCCCATTCCTTTTGCTCGGTTTTCCTTCGTAGTGACGTCAGCGATGTACGCCTGCGCAGTCGAGATGTTACCGCCGGTAATCCCATCGAGAATCCGACCAACAAAAAGCATCCAAATTGTCCGGGCAAATCCGAGTATCAAAAAGCCGATGCCGGTACCGATGATCGAAAACAACAGAACCGGTCGACGTCCATGTTTGTCGGATAACCGCCCCAGCACCGGCGCGGCGAGCAACTGCATTATTGAATATGAGGCGAATAAGAAACCGACGGTGCGAGGCGTCGCATTAAAAGCAGTTCCCTCGGCATAAAAAGGGAGGACGGGAATGACGATTCCAAACCCTACGAGGTCGATGAATACTGTGGTGAAGATTACGACTAGAGGAGACCGCTTCATGGAGTATGAGATGAATATTGGACGCGGGTTATAAAAAATCTATTTGTCATTCATCATTTGACATTTCCCATTTTCATTTGCGTCCTGTAACGTATGACCTCCTCCGCCTGGACCACAGCATGTCAACCGAAGCGGCGCCTCCGCCGAAGATGAGAAGCGAAAGAGCCATCGCGAATAGCGACAATGGATATTCAAATCCTCGGTTATTGGCGAAGAACCTAGGCCAGTGCACTCCCAGCACCGCAGTCAGCATAGTACAGGCTATGAAGAACGATCCCACGCGTGTTAACAATCCCAGCGTGACTAAAATGCCACCGACAAGTTCTGACAGAGCTGCGGCTGCTAACCACGCAGAAGTCGGCCGCATGAAACTGAATGGCGTGTCGCCGGAAATGAATGTATTGAACCCCGGCCCACCAAAAGTTCCCAGGACCTTTTGCGACCCGTGCCCGATCATTACCGCTCCCAACGCAAGCCGAATCGGCACAGTCGCCCAGGTCGGCGCGGTGGAAACTAGTCTTCGGAACATGTTTGTCTCCCCTCAAGTGAAGTTCGCGGAGATATTAACAGCGTGAGTGAAAAGCGGAAACTGCGCGGTACTGAGTTCGTTATGAGTACCTATTTCGATCGTTATCTTTCATGCTGCACGAGCGAGATGCTCAGCTATCGCCTGCTTGGGTTGCGCGCCAACCAACCGATCAACCAACTTGCCGTTCTTGAAGATCAGCAGGGATGGAATGCTGCGAATGTTGAATCGAGCTGCGCTCGCGGGATTCTCGTCGATATTTAGTTTACCGATCACGTACCGGCCGCTCGATTCCCTGGCAAGTTGATCGAGCACGGGCGCAATCATGCGGCATGGTCCACACCAATCAGCCCAGCAATCGACTAACACCGGACGGTTTCCGGCGTCAGCCAGCGTCTTCTCGAAGGTCGCATCCGTCACTGTCACGGGCCTGTTCGCGGGGATCTCCTCAACGGCAGTACTGACATCCAGAAGCGCCCCGCACTTTCCACATTTCGGCTGAAATTCTCTGGCTTTTTGCGACTCGATCCGATTCTTGATTCCACATTTGCTGCACTTTATTACTCGCATGACAGCGCTCTCCTTATTTGATGAACATCGGAATCTAATACCGATCAAATTGCAAAAGTTTGGCAAAACGTTGCAAGTTGAGTTAGCTTCCTCGTTGGGGTTTTACGGCCCGGTTTCTGCATGTGACCTGAGTTTCCCGTTCGTAGTAACATTCCTGTTCTGTTCCCCTCAACAAAATTGGTCAACGGACATCCACCGACGATGCTGCAAAGACTCCTGCCGGCCCTGCTGGCTTCTGTAACTCTTTTCATTGCCCAAGCGGCAGCCCAAACCACGCAACCTCCAGAGATTTCATTTACGGTCTCAATGTCGAAGCCACACACGCATCTTTTCGACGTTGAGTTGCGTGTTAAACATGCGGCAACGGATACCGCGCTTTCGGAGGAAAGCTTAGTAATGCCGGTATGGACTCCGGGTTCGTACCTGGTCAGAGAGTTCGAGCGTCACGTGCAGGATTTTGCCGCGACCGATAATGCGGGTCAGGCGCTGAAATGGGACAAGATTGATAAGACGACTTGGAGAGTGTCGACAGGCGGAGCAAAAGAATGGAAAGCAACTTACCGTGTTTACGCTAACGAGCTTTCCGTCAGAACGAGCGAGCTGAATTCGGATCACGCGTTCTGGAACAACGCGAACCTGCTGATGTACCTCGAGGGTTATCTCAAGGCGCCGTCGACCTTGCACATTCTCGCCCCGCAGGCATGGCGAATCGCAACGGGATTACCAGCAGTGCCAGGTGTCCGCAATACTTTTCGAGCCGACAATTTCGACATTCTCTACGACTCGCCCGTCGAAGTTAGCAACTTCAAAATTGTCGCGTTCAACGTAAAAGGTGTACCGCACCGGATTGTGATTGATGGCGAAGGCAACTACGACGCTGATCGGATGCGTCAGGACGTCCAGAAGATTGTCTCCACGCAAGTTGAATTAATGGGTGGAGAGATTCCCTACAAAGACTACACGTTCATACTGCACCTCAGAGCTAATGCCGGCGGCGGCCTCGAACATCAGAACTCCACTGCGCTCGGTTACCCGCGTTTCGGTTTCAAGATCCTTCAGGGCGATCGGCTAACTTCAGCTGCCCCGGCGGGAACGAGTCAACCCGAACGCGATTACAGAGGCTTTCTTTCGTTGGTGTCGCATGAATTTTTTCACCTGTGGAACGTCAAGCGAATCCGTCCCGACGCGCTTGGTCCATTCGACTACACAAAAGAAAACTACACAAAGCTTCTTTGGGTTGCTGAGGGTATCACCGACTACTACGCTGAAGTAGCACTCAGGCGGGCAGGGTTGATATCGGACAAAGAGTTTTTGGCAGCCGCCGCGAAGTCCTTCAGGGATTTGCAGAATACTCCCGGTCGCCTGGTCCAGACCGTAGAAGAAGCCAGCTTCGATGCGTGGATCAAGTATTACCGCCAGGACGAAAATTCGGTCAACTCGCAGGTTTCCTACTACGACAAAGGCGCAATTCTCGGACTACTGCTCGACCTGGAAATACGGAAACGCAGCAATGGCGCGAAATCATTAGACGACGTATTGCGTTATCTCTACAACGAATTTTTCAAAAAGGATCGCAATTACACTCCCGAAGATTTCCAGAAGGCATGTGAGGCTATGGCCGGTGGAAGCTTGAATGACTTCTTCACGAAATATGTCCGTGGTCGTGAAGAACTCGACTACAATGGGTCGCTGTCAGGGGCTGGACTTAAGCTCGAGACAACTGCTCCAGCCGGCGCCGCCGAAAAACCATATTTCGGAGCGGACCTGGCTCAGCAGGGAGATCGATTGTTAGTCACGCGCGTTTACGCAGGTTCACCGGCGTACGAGCAGGGTGTTAACGCGGGAGATCAAATCGTCGCTTTGAATAACATGCGTGTGAGCAAAGACTTCTTTGAGGCGCGGCTCGCTGAGAAAAAACCCGGCGACCTGTTGAACCTGACGATCTTTCGTACTGATGACCTGAGCACGCTGATCATAAAACTCGGTGAACGAGCGATGCCTCCATTCAGGATCGTACCGTTAGAGAATCCATCAGAGCAGCAAAAGCAGATCTACCAGTCGTGGCTCAACTCGCCACTTACAAAATAGCGGAGAGCAATGGCCAATTCGTACCAGAACATCTCAATTGAATTTGAAGATCGCGTGGCGCGAATCGAATTGCGAAGGCCGCCGCTCAACGTTCTAAACATTGCAATGATGCGCGAGATCGGCGACGCGCTTGGCGAGTGTGGCAAACACAACGATCTTGCGGCGATAGTGTTTCAGTCTGCAAAGGACTGTCGCGCGTTTAGTGCTGGTGTAGCGATTGAAGAGCATGTACCCGAAACGATTTATCAAATGCTTGACTCTTTCCATGCGATCTTCCGCGCGCTGGACCAGATCGCAAAACCAAGCATCGCGGTCGTTGATGGCGGCGCAATCGGGGGCGGCTGCGAACTGGCAGCCGCTTGTGACATCGTGATTGCCACGGAGCGTGCACGCTTTGGCCAACCGGAAATCAAGTTGGGAGTGTTTCCGCCGGTAGCTTCGATTCTGTTGCCGCATATAATTGGAGAGAAGCGAGCGCGGGAGATGATCCTGACCGGCGAATTGATCAGCGCGAAAGAGGCCGCGCTTTGGGGATTAGTGAATCACATAGTTCCAGTTGCTGATCTCGAAGGAAAGGTAAAAGAGGTCACAGCAAAGCTGCGCGATCTCTCGTCTGTTGCATTGGAATACACACGAAGGTCGCTCGACCTCGGCCGGGGTAGATCGCTGGACGCCGCGTTAAAAGAGTCGGAGGATCTTTACCTGAATGATTTGATGAAAACGTCCGACGCTGTAGAAGGCATCAAAGCCTTCATGGAAAAGCGCAAACCTGTTTGGCGAAATCGATGAAGTACACGCGAAACACAGCTAAAACAGCATCGAGATGCCGTGGATTCTTGTTCTTTTTCTCCTTGGCACTTCTGTTCCTGGCATCTGGGTTCGGAGGGTTTGCCCAAAAGGGAAAGAGCACTGTAAACAAAAGTCACTCGCGGTCTCCGCTCTCGGCCGAGGAGCGTGAGTTAGTGACTGAAGCCTTTGGTGTCGTCTGCATCGAACGAAAGCGCGATCCGAAGGGCAGCATGCCAATCGATGATATGCAGGCGCGGCCCTCACTTCCGGTCCAGAGTGAGGAAGCGCAAGCGGGCGCTGAACGTGCTCAGCGCTTGTTACCGGTCGCGAAAGATCTCGTAATCGATTCGCTCCGACAGCTCGCGGCGGAGTACCGTTTTCAACCTAGTTATAACGCGAGAATTCAGCAGGCAATCTCACGAGTCTCGGGTGTAAGCCGAGTAAGACCGGACGTGGACGCTCGCGACAACGCATCAGTGCTTCTAAGTCGACCGCGCACGATCACGTTTGGGACGATCTTTCTTGCTGGACTTCCGTCGGACGAAGGGATGGTCAGCGTGCTGGCGCATGAACTGACGCACATCGCCGACGGCGACCGCGAAGTCTTGAACGCGCTCTTTAAGGCAATCGGTAATCGCGCTTCAGATCTGACAGGACTGGATGTTCGTGATCAACGCGCTGAGGAATTAGCTTGCGATTTGGTCGGAGCAATGGCTTCGCGGCTGTATGTGGACAAGTCGCCGAACTACGAACCTCTGCCGAGACGAATCGCACGCTCGCTCGAACACAACTGCGTCGACAAAGATGAGGGTGACGACGATCACCTGTCACCTCTCAACACGATCCGCGCCTTGCTTGCGCTCAACCAATCACTCGCGCGCGAATTGATCTCAGGTCAGGAAACACGCCGCCCGCGACAATAGACATGAGAACCGTTCCGCGTATCTTTTCATATCGCGAGAAAACCAAAACGCTTGTTCTCGTTGTCACAATTCTAACCAGCATTATCGCAGCGTCGGCCGGATGTAAATCTGTGCTCGAGCGACAGGACGTTCGCCCGCTCGTCCTGCGAGATGTGCCTGCTCAACGTCTCGCGTACAGATTCGAAGCCGACGTCGGACCACCCGCTAACAGAGATAGCAATGACGACAAACTCGCGGCTATTCAGTCCGACTTCACTTCGCGCCGTCCGAATGATGCTCTTATTCGCACCGTCAAATCTCCCGACGGTCAGCGAGCACTAGCGCTCTACGGCACCGAGGAGGAATCGAGCGCAAATTTCCGCATCGATGTGTACGCCACGGACGGCAAGTTCTTAAAGAACCTGACACCGCCTACGATGTCCTGTGTTTTTCCGGAAGCTGTGGCCTGGTCTCCCGACGGAAATGCCATAACGTTCATCGCGCACAAACGGAGTGAGCCTAGTCCCACGCCGACTCCTCCGACTTCGATGCTACCCGTTCCCGAACCTTCGCCGATCGCTTCTCCTTCGGTGGCACCTACATTTCCAAGCGTTCCGGTTTTCTCAACAGAACAGATTTACGTTTCCAATCGCGACGGCTTTGATCTGCGCCCGCTAACGACGCGCGACGGTTTGATCTATTTCTACTTTGCCTGGGCGCCTGACAGCCACGCTCTGGTTGCTTTAGCTTGTAAAGAGGACGAGTGGAACAGTCGCGAACGGCAGCACATGTTGCCGGCGGGTCGGCCCCGTTTGGTCATCTCTGACGGCAGCGAGCGTTTGCTCGATGACAGGATGACGCAGGCTCAGCCGGTTTGGTCACCTGACTCTTCGAAGGTTGCTACTGGATTCGAGAGTGGTAACGATTTGGATGTCAGCATCTACGATGCAGCGACAACGCGCCCGACCCAGGCTCGGATACCTTTGCGCGACGCGCTAATTGCAGCGTCGATTAACTACGAACAAAAGGCTGGCAACAAGCAGGGTTCATCACAGCCCTTTGCACGAAACCTCGACAAAGGACCGCCTCCGTCCTACAACCCGATTGTTACTCTGGATTGGATATCACCTGACAAGCTCTACTTTCAGACTGCATATGTTCGCTTGATGGGAAGCGAGACAATCAACACATTTCCTCGTTGGCATAGATTGTTGCTCAGCCCTCAGGCTGCGGTACTCAAGTAGGTAAGTCATTCTTCGCGTCTTTGCTCGTTTGGAGTGCGGTGGCAAGCGAAGCGCGACACCGCTTTGGGTGAATTGGCCGACAGAATCCAAAGCGGCGTCGCGCTTCGCTTGCCAC
>JBKPAC010000259.1:0-13237 GCA_046726175.1 Acidobacteriota bacterium | reverse complement strand
TCTTAACGATGATGATGAATACCTGGCAGCCGAGCTTCGCCGGATTAACTTGCTACAGCATGCAACGAGAGTTCGTCGTCTTTCAGCCGCAGTTACAAATGCCGGTATTCTGTTGGCGCTCGCAGGCGGTTATTTTGACAGTGCACTCAGTGGCATTGGGTGGTCTCTGGCATCCTCAGCGCTTATCGCATGGTTCACCACGTTGATTGCGGCGAGATTTCTTTCCGAACGGCGCAAACCGCGGCTCATCGAATAGCTTTCGAGTTTTGGAGAGTGCAAAGGGCGAAGGCTGGCTGAGTCTTTCGCCCTTTGTTGTTTCTAGAGTGGATTCTTGGTTCGAGGCGCGGAGGTCTTGCCATTTGCCCTCGAAGTTCGCGTGGACGTCCGCGCTTTGGAAGTACGCGCAGGTTTATCTGCAGCTGACGCAGTCTGGGTTGCCGCTTTTGCTTGATCGACAACGTCGGGGTTGGGAACAACGGTTCTGCTTTGCTGCTCAGTCGCTGAAGCGACTGCCATCGTTTTTGAAGGCTCTGGGTTGAGCAACGCGTCCCAACGATAACGCGGCGCGGGTCTGTCCTCACCAAGTCGTCTGAACACGAGATTCGTAACAGCGTTTGTGATCCAGTCGTGATAGAACTCGCCCACCGAAGCTAACTCCGCATCTGGTGCCGGATTCATGAAATCAATCGCATACGGCACTCCATCTTTGATTGCGAACTCGACAGTGTTGATGTCATACCCGAGCGCAGTGCAAAGCGTTCTCACATCGCGTCTGACATGCTCTGCCAACTGGGGTTCGAGGTAGTTGGGATTGTGAACGTACTGTTCACCTGAAAGATAAGGTTTTCGCGGATCGTAAGCCATGATCATCACGTCTTCCTGCCCGACGCAGTAGCAGCGCACAAACTGATCAAAATCGATGAACTGCTGAACCGTCATGCACAGCGTTCCCGACTGGTCATACTCGGACCACAGCTCTTCCAGGGAATTCACACGCGATACGTTCTTCCATCCTCCTCCGTCAAACGGCTTAAGTATGGCCGGCAATCCAACGTAATCGATGATACCTTCCCAATCGAGAGGGAACTCGAGATTCCGTAGACTCTCGCTGACGATGCCGGGGATGTAGTCCTTTTGAGGCAGAAGAACTGTCTTAGGTACAGCGATGCCTAATTTCCGGGCCAACGAATAGTTGAAAAACTTGTCATCGGCCGACCACCAGAACGGGTTGTTGACGATGATTGTTCCTTCCAGTGCCATACGCTTGAGCGTGGCCCGATAGAAAGGAACTTCGTGGGAAATTCTATCGATTACAAGATCGTATGACGGCGGAGCATCGTGGCGAATGCCTCCGAGTTTAATGAATTCAGCCACAACCTGACCCTTGCCGCGTTCGTTGATGCGACTGATTAGAGCATCGGGAAAGCTTTTCTCACGGCCGACCAAAATGCCAACTCTTTTCATGATTGCGTATCCTTTCTTGTTGGGAAACGAAGGAAAATACTTGTCATAGCATCACTTGTCAACCGGCGTTCCGAGAACCCTCATGCGACGGCAGCCAGGTTGGGCATCCGACGTTCCGGAGACGGCATCTGTACGGTGAGCGCCGCTTCCGTAAAGGGGTTTTTCAGGACCTGTATGGTAGAATTTCGCGCGAGTTGGCCACACTTCCCCATAGGCCACTTCAAAACAATCAGTCCTATCAGAGGAGAATCTGTTCTTAATGCGATTCGTTGTAGCCCCACTGATCCTGTGCTTAGTATTCGTCTGCGCGAACGCCGGCGCACGCGCTGAGTTCACCGCCCCAGCGGATGACCCGAAGAATCCGACCGCCGAGCAAGTAGCCGAATCCACCATTTTCATTTATGGATCTCGCCCAGTGCTGGAGCAAATCAGACGTAATGGCGTCGAAAGAGGCCGAATCACCCGCATCTCGAGTGACGGTAAAATCGAAGAGTCGAGCTACGAGCGGCGATTTGTGCGTGGCGAGAGCCTCGATAAAGACAAGATCCGCCTGGATCAAAAGATGCCGACAGTTGAGTACTCTTTGATCTACGGTGCGGGCAAACTGTGGGGGATGATCAACGGTGCAGCTTTCACGCCTCGACAGGATGCCGCTGCCAGTTTCCTTTCACAGCATCAGCATAGTGTTGAATCTTTACTCCGCTACAAAGAGAACGGCTCGACCCTGACTCTGGTTGGAAAAGACAAGCAGAAAGGGATCGACATGTACGTTCTCGATCTCGAGGACAAGGACAAGCGGAAGACTCGCTACTACATCAGTGCCAGGACACTGCATGTACTTTGGCTGGAATATGAAGACACCCCGCTCGCCGGCGGAGCTCCGGTAAAATTCACTCGAAAGTTCTTCGACTACCGATACGCCCAGCAGACGCTCGTTCCTTACCGATCTGTTCTGTTGGAAGACGGAAAGCAGACCCAGGAAACGCGAATCCTTACCGTGACGTTTGGCGTGAAGGTTGACGACTCAGTTTTCCAGACCCCTGACGCGTGAACCGGGCACAGGCAGTTCGAAAGCTTCCACCTAACACTTTCGGAACATTGGCCATACTTACGCGTGTATAGCCTGCGGTTGGTTGTACATGTAGGGGTATAATGCGGTACTTGATCAGGTGCGTCGAACGCCACTAACTGCAGCAAACAAAGCTGTTTCTTCCGACGATTGAGAGCCTGCCCACCGTAATGGATACGCTTACGTCCATAGATCAACTCGCCTTTCCTGGCCCGGTGGGTCACGAGGTGCTGGATAGCTCGGCGTCGGATCATGCGTTGTTAGAGGCGACTCGGACGGGAGACGAAGATGCATTTGCGCAACTCGTCAGCCGTTACAGAAACCAGATCACGAGTTACATCTATCGTATGACTAGCGACTACGACGGAGCTGTTGATCTGGCGCAAGAGACGTTTGTGAGGGTCTACCGCGCTGCTGATCGCTATCAACAGAGTCATGCGTTTTCGACTTACATCTACCGTATCGCTACTAACCTGGCGATCAGCGAGTTGCGCAAGAGGAAGAGGCGGCGATTGGTTTCGTTAACCGGTTTTTTCCAATCGTCTGACGGAGCTGAGCCGCGCGAATTTAATCCGCCTGATGAGCGACCTCTACCGGACACGGAGCTGGTTGATGCGGAGCGTCGGACGGCGGTCCAACGAGCAATCGGTACACTCCCTGATAAGTACCGGGCGCCCCTGATTCTGCGGGATGTTGAAGGTAAGAGCTACGATGAGATTTCCAGAATCCTTGGCACGAGCGAAGGAACTGTCAAATCGAGAATCAGCCGTGCGCGAGGGTTTCTCAGGGAAAAGATGCATGCCTATTTGTGACAGGAAGAAGTATGAAACCAAACGATTGTAAATCTATTCGTCGCGAGATTGACGAGATCGAGTTAGGACAGGAACTTCGCTCGCACGTTGTGCAGCACTTGGACGGATGCCGCTCATGCAGCGAGTTTTACGAGAGCAGGAACAAATTGCGTCAAATTGTCAGCGGCCTGCCTGCAGTGGAAGCACCGGCCGACTTTGACTTCAGGTTAAAGGCAAGGATCGCGCAAACATCTCCTCGTCGATTTCGTCCCTTGAACTTCTCATTCGCGTTTCCTTCAGCAGTAGTTGCGGCGCTTGCGTTACTTGTTGTTGGGCTGTTCGTTCTCCGTAGCCCGAGCAAGCCGGCGGCGAATGATACTGCCGGTGCCGTCAAGTCAAATGACGCCGCAGTTGTGGGCGACAACAGGGTCGACGCTACAGCCGCGAATAAGGAGTCAGAATCGACTAAAGAAAACCTGAATGGCAACAAAGAAAAGCCGAGTACGCCGGAAACCAATCGAAGCTATCCGCAGCGACGTGATTTGGCTGTACACCGGGGCCGGATAGCCTCGCAGGACTCCAGCAGCTATGGTGCAAGGATCGTTAAGAGCGAACAGCCAGCTTTAAGTCTCCAACCGCAACTCGTTTTCCCGCTGCAGACCATAACGGTTTCGGTTGATGATGATAAAGGCGTTTCACGCACGATTTCATTTCCGACCGTGAGCTTTGGATCGCAACGTGTCTTGGCTGGTAACGGGTCTGCATTTCAAACTCCGACAAGAACCAACTGGTAGTGGTGTGGGGTACGAGTCGATGGATGAGGCGACGAAGTCGATGAAAGCAGGGTTAGCGTGGACACTAATTTGTGTTCTCAACGTGACTCTATTTTGCGTTGTCGCGGTTGACGCCCAGGTTACAGCGCAACCAGCCCCAAGTCCTAGGAGACCTGCTTCGACCCCTCGTGTTGCTGCAGGGCCGCTGCTCGAGAACAAGCAAACCGCACCGCAAGTTGTAACAATTCTTCATCGATTGAGTGGGCTTAAGATGCTCGGCCTGCTCGTCAGAGGCGATCGGCAAATGACCTCAATCGCTCAACTCGATGATGCTTTCAAGATCATGGGTGACGTGCATACGAACGTCATCGCAGGTCTCGCTCTGAATGATGGGCAAACAATCGTTGCGCGGCTACCTGAGCTTGATGCGGAATTACCTCCGGTCGCTTCTTACTTTGATCCCAAAGATACCACGCCCGCATTTCCTCCGAACAAAGCTAAAGCTCCGTCGGCCCTGGATGCCTGGGTCTCAGATAATTCCTTCCAAACACCTGATGTAAGCGTGATCCTGGCAGGTGGTCAGCAAATCGGTGTGCGGTACATCGGGTTGGATGCCGTTTCCGGTTTGTCTGTGCTGAAAGTTGAAGATAAATCCGCTCTACCAACAGTCGAGGTGAAAACGCCACAACTGTCTGTCGGTCAGCGACTCAGGTTGTTTGGACCTGAACCTGCTGGAACGTCTGGATTCGGTGGAACAATTTCGGTCAAGGTTGGCGAGAGCGAGGGAATGATCACTAACCTAACGCAGGCTCCGTCAGGCGGCATTTATCGAGTCAGCGTCAAGGCGCCGCGCCTGTCCGCCGCAAGCATCGGCAGCGTTGCTGTCAACGATGCCGGCGACGCCGTGGGAATAATAGTCGGAATCGCCAAAGGTGAGGCGAATATGTTGCCCGCGACTCAGATTCGAAATGCAGTACGACGGGTTACTGAGAGACAGGCAAGTGTTCCCCGACCATGGCTCGGCGTTAGCGGCGAACCTATCGCCGCACTCCAGCCCGATCGACTTCTCAGAAATGGTTGGCTTGAACGTCAAGCTCTCGCATTGACTCAGGCGCGTCGCGGCATCCTTCTCACCAACGTGATGCCTGACAGTCCCGCAGCGGTAGCAGCTCTTCACGCTGGTGATGTAATTCTCACTGTGAACGGCGACGATATTCATAGTGCTGACGATTTCTCGTGGCATTTGGAGGAAGCTGGACCAGGTGGATCAGTGAACTTCACCGTGATGCGCCGTGGTGGGAATGAAACTCAGGATGTCAGACTTAAGCTGAGTGGTGCGTTGGATTCGTCGTTCATGTTTCCGCGAAAGGTTGGCGCGTCCACATTCCTCCTTCGGCAGAGTTTGCTGGCGGCGCAAGGAATCGAGGCAGTCGCATTGAAGCCGCAAGTCGCTGCTCGTCTCGGCGCAAATGGAGGATTGCTCGTCACATTTGTGCAGCCCGATAGCGAAGCGTTTAGGGCTGGTTTACTTGCAGGTGATGTGATTGAAGCAATCGATGGTCAGCAAGCTGCTTTCGCTGCGCTTAATCCAGTTTCTAACGCCACAAGTATAAAGTTTGACGTGGTCCGTGCCCGGCAAAGACTCACCATCACGATGGAAAAAGGGAAATAGGTCCGGTCAGTTCCTATATCGTCATTTTCCTCCCTGTGTTACTCTAGCTCGTCCCCTGAAACCAAAACTCACCTAACAACACTGGAGTTGGCCGCTCAACGATGCTGTCAAAGGCTGCTGCGCATTATCACGACCTTCTAGCTGAAAGTGATCTTGCCTCGAGCTCCCGAGCCATGCTTGACGAAGGACTCGAGAAGGCGAGGCTGATCTTTGGCGGTCGACGTCTATCACCGTATCTCCGGCCACACTTTGTTTCAGAAACTGACTTTGCTCGCGTGAAAACGATCTGCGAAACAGTCTGGTCGGCAATCGAAAAAGTAAAAGATGCAGCGATTCTCGACCCGAGCATCGTTGACGATCTTGGCTTGACCGAGATCGAGCGCGATTTAATCAGTATCGATCCAGGTTACCGAGCTGTATCACCGACCGCACGGCTCGATTCGTTTTTGACAACCTCCGCGTACAGCTTCGTGGAGCTGAATGGAGAGAGTCCTGCAGGCATTGCCTATTCAGATGCCGCTTATGAGATCTTCTCATCGCTCCCCGTAATGAAGCGATTCGCTGAGACGTACAACATCCGCACACTCAACGGCCGGCGTTTCCTGCTCGATGTACTGCTCAGCTCTTATGAAGAGTTTCTGAATCAAAAGCCTGAACGGCCGGCTCGCATCGCCATTGTCGATCTCAAAGGCCTGCCAACGCAGAAGGAATTCGAACTCTTCAAGGACTACTTTGAGAGTCAGGGCTATCCTGCGAAGATTTGCGCGCCTGACGAGCTTGAGTTCAAGGATGGACGACTCCGCTCTGGAGAATTTGAAATCGACGTTGTGTACAAGCGATTGCTCGTCAACGAGTATCTTCCGATCATCGAGCAGTATCCGGCGCTGCTGAATGCGTATCGCGCTCGAGCGATATGCATGGTCAACAGCTTTCGATCAAAACTGATTCACAAGAAAGCTCTCTTTGCAGTTCTGACTGATGAGCGTCGAGCCGCTCTATTCACTAATGACGAGCTCAAAAAGATCCAGGACCATGTTCCATGGACTCGAGTTGTGCGTCATGAAAAAACGACTCACGGCGGCGAACCGATCGACCTGCTTGAGTTCGTTCGCCGTAACGCGGACAAGCTTGTGCTAAAACCCAATGACGACTACGGCGGGCACGGTATTACGATCGGCTGGGACACAGATCAAGCCGATTGGGAAACGGCCCTCGGCAAGGCCCTCGAAAATGGTGATTATCTGGTCCAACAGCGTGTTCCCACTGCACGCGAGCCGTTTCCCGCATTAAAGCAAGACGGCACAATAGAGTTCGCAGAACAATTAGTGGACCTCGACCCGCTCTTGTTTAACGGCAAAGTGGGCTCCGCATTTACTAGACTTTCCGCAACTGAACTCGCAAATGTAAGCTCCGGAGGCGGTATGGTCCCCACTTTCATTATCAGTGAAAAATAGAAAAGCGTGTACAATGCGATCAGGCTCTGTGATCCACCCACTCTCACGCCAAGGGGGGATTTCCTTTTGAATCATGACTACTCCGACCTGAAGGACCAGGACGAACGACGTGTTCACGATCGCTCGCGCGTGATAGTCGATGTGTTTTTCAACGGCAAGGACGCCACAGGTGTTGCCAGTACTAAAGACATAAGCGTCGGCGGGTTTTACATGAATACTCATGCGGATCTCCCCGTAGGATCCGTTTTACTCGTTCGAATTTCGCTCAGCGGCGACACCCAGTTGCTTTGCAACGCTGAAGTTGTGTACACAAAACCGGGTGAAGGCGTGGGTGTACGGTTCCAAGATTTGACCGAGGAAGCACAAGCGCTCCTGGAAAACGAACTGCAGCAAGATGTCTAGTGGAATCCATGACAGTCAACAACTGTGCTGGAAGGATCTTGCATTCGAAGTACGCGAGCTTTTAACCGGTAAGCTAAACGGGCTATACGGCGCCACGAGTGATGAAGCTGCCTTCGATTCGTTGCCTGTAGATAAGCAGCAGGCTCTGCTTCTACTGCTAAGACGATTACAGGCGAAGGGTCTTTGGCATACCATCCGCTCAATTGAGAACCTATACGGCGAGGGTGGGGTCGGCATGGGGTTCAAGGCCTGGCCTGTAATCGAATCAACGTTGCGACGCCGCCGCGATTTCACAAGGCGTTTCGCTAAACATGCTCATACAAGCGGAGGCTTCTACGAGCGTAGCAGGCCCATGGCTGCCCTGCATTTCATCTTCCAAAAGGGCTCACCGGTTCGGTGGTATGTACACTTCGACCTGCACAATCCAATCTTTTCACCACAAAGTTTGGCGCGTCACATCCGCTACGAAGTGCTGGGGAAACTGACACCTGACTGGCGTCAGATCAAGGCGTCCTTGCAACCATAACCGGGGCGGGGTAACTTAGCTTCTGACCCTCGTACGAAAGAATGTTCCCGGCGACGAGGCTCCAAAGGAGCATCTATGTTCGATCAGTTCACGCTCGGCATCGAGGAAGAATTTCAAATCGTTGATCCTCGCACGCGAGAACTGCGTTCGCATGTGGCGGAGATCCTCGAGCAGGGGAAGATGCTGCTTGGGGAACAAATAAAACCCGAAATGATTCAGTCGATGGTTGAAGTTGGCACAGGCATTTGCCGCAATATCGAAGAGGCCCGTGCAGACATCACGCGACTTAGAAGCGTCATTTCGAGCCTTGCGAACAAGAATAATCTGGTAATCGTTGCCGCATCAACTCATCCGATTTCGCGTTGGCAGGATCAGAAGATTTTTGACGACGAACGTTACGAGCTGCTGGTCCAGGAGCTCCAGACAGTAGCACGGTCGCTGCTGATCTTCGGATTGCACGTTCATGTCGGGCTGGCCGATAGAGAGCGCGCGATTCATATCATGAATGCCGCTCGCTATTTTTTGCCACACGTATTGGCGCTCAC
Source organism: Acidobacteriota bacterium (assembly GCA_046726175.1). Lineage (GTDB taxonomy): Bacteria > Acidobacteriota > Blastocatellia > Pyrinomonadales > Pyrinomonadaceae > PSRF01. The sequence continues at coordinate 4,541 of JBKPAC010000259.1, read as the reverse complement.
GACGTCCTCGCCGTTTTGGATGGGCCACAACACCGGGCTGAAGTCTTATCGAACTGAGATTTTTAAACAGTTCCCGCGCACAGATATTCCAGATCACTTCGACTCCTACAGCGGCTTTCAGCGCTTCGTCGAGCTTCTAATAAAGACCGGCTGCATCGATAACGGAAAAAAGATCTGGTGGGACATCAGACCGCATCCATTCTTCCCCACGCTTGAATTCCGTGTTTGCGATATTCCGACGCGGGTGGATGATACGATCGCCATTGCGGCGCTCTTTCAAGCAATCGTCGCCAAACTCAACAAACTTATCGAGAAGAACCTCGGCTTCCGGCTTTATCGCAGAATGCTGATCCAGGAAAACAAGTGGCGCGCCGTACGCTACGGGCTCGACGGCAAGTTGATCGACTTTGGCAAACAGAAAGAGGTTCCTGTTCGCGAGCTCATTCTGGAGTTGCTAGAATTCGTTGATGATGTGGTTGACGATCTCGGCTCGCGCAAGGAGCTCGAGCACATTCACACGATCTTGCAGCGCGGCACATCTGCCGACGAACAGCTTCAGGTCTATCACGAGACGAATGATCTAAACGCGGTAGTGGATCGGTTGATCGAGAGAACGATCGAGAATGTGCCGCAAAGCGCTCCGCTCGAATTGTCGACAGCAAAAACAGCACCATCAACGATTTCGAAATAGGACCTGTTAACTCCTATTCCGCTTTGCCAGGTAGCTTTGCCAAAGCATTCGAGCGCCCACCGCTCGATAAGGACGCCACGGTTCAGCAATATCAAGCAGTTCCATCTCAGTAGGCCGTTGCTTCAATCGCTTTACTTCCATAGCAGAAGTTGCGAGAGCCAGATCGCCGGTGGGCCAAATGTCTGCCCGCCGCATCGCCATCAGCAAATAAATATCCGCACTCCACGAGCCGATTCCCTTGATGCTCATGAGCGCCAACCTTGCGTCACCGTCGGTCATGCGCGAGATGGATCGAAGCCTTAGTTCCTGCCGCTCTATCGATTCCGCGAGCTGCAAAAGGTACGAAGCCTTTTGTCTGGTCACACCCAACGAGCGAACGTATGGTTCACCAACCTCGATGATCCGCACCGGCTCAAAAGGATCGATTGCGGCGACGAGACGGTTGTAAATCGAAGCCGCCGAGGCGAGCGATACCTGTTGTTCAAGAATAATTCTGACGAGCGTTGGAAATCCCTGCGGCCGCCGCCAGAGCGGAGGAGGTCCGTATTGTTTCAGGATCGCCGAAAGGTGCGTATCTCTTGATGCAAGGACAGCTGCAGCTTCGGCCAGTCTTTTCTCCGTAAGAGTTTCAGAACGCACTGGTCCAGCAATCTATTAACGCTTGTGAGTGAGTGCCAGAGTGAGAAAGTTTTCGAAGAGAATCCGACCATCGCGGGATTCATTTGGATGTTCCCAGCGAGTGCGCGACTTATTCCAATCTTCAAACGACTTTTCAAGATGGAACTGGACCGTATAGATCAGCTGATGATCTTCGCGCCGGACCATCATCTGATTGCGGCAAAGATAGGAAGTCGCCAACAGCGAAAAACCTTCTGGCACACGGTCGAGCTGTAATCCGTGGTTTTGCCAAACGCGGAGAATGCGAGTTTCCCCAGTGTACTCCGGCCATGTTGGACTGGATGGATCACTCAGGTTGCCAAAGATCGGATCGGTAGGATCTGTGATCCGGATGAACCTGTACTGATACTCATGTGGCCGATCAAGCCGCTGTTCATGTTGCTCGAGATTGTCGAGAGTGACGACGCGTGCACCAAAGCTCAGGCCGACCAGCTGGTGACCACCACAAATTGCGAGCACTGGCGTTTTTGTTTTCCGAATAAAATGACCAAAACTTTCGAGTATGTCTGCCCTGTAATAGTCAAAATCACGCAGCGTCCCGCTGAGCACAATTGCGTCCGGAGCGAACTCAGCCTCAGCACTTTCCAGCTCTGAAAGGTGGGCTACTCGTGTGAAGGGATTCTTAACGAGTCGCTCGACGTTGTTGACGATGTTCTCGATCGCCATGCCGGCGATCTGCCGTTCCCGCTTTAACTGCGACGTAGCTGAGTTGGCTAGCTCTACTCGAGCTACGGCTGACAGATCATCTTCGTTCCGTAGCAGGTTATCGACGACCAGAACGCGCACAGTTTCGATGCGCTTCTCGACAGGCTCATAACGGCAAAACGTCCGCTGGTTAAACGGAAAGGGCAGTCCGTCGGCTGTTTCGGTGGTCCGCTTCTCGCTGGCTGTAACTGGTAATAGTTCCTGGGTCATTCTTAGTTAGATAAACGTCCAATCCTCCAAAAATCCGCTAGCTTCGTTGTTTCGTGCTTTGCCTGAACTCTGGAACCTCCGTGCCGGCTCCCGCCCGCGAAACCTCCGCGAAAATCCTAGCAATCAGGAGACCGCGTATTCGATTCCTCAACTGCTGACTCTCGTTGGCCGCGAGAAAGTCAACCAGCAGGAGCATTCTATACCATGAAGACTCGAGCTCATCGGCAAGTTGCGAGATCTTCGTGATGTCGTACGGAATCGCCACATTCTGACAGCCGGTTCTGGCAAAAACTGACAGATACCGTGCGGTTGCCAGGTCAGGGCAGAGAAGGCGGCGACGGCCCAACTTAAGTTCCACGCCTAGCAACGTGTGCTGAATGTCTACCGTAGTGGAACGATTCAAGGCGGGAAAGCGATACGAACGGGTCCGCAGTTTCAGAATCCTCTCGAGATAAATCCGCGGCAGCCAGTTCTCATCGAGTTGCTGCTGGATCTGATCGGCATAATCGGAAGCGCTCACTGCAGTGGTTGGCATCAACGCATGGACACCGAGACTACAGGTTTGGCCTGGAGCGCATTGATAACGCGTCCCGGAAAAATTCCAAGATAGAAAACGCCGAGAACTGTCAGGACTAAAGCAAATGCGATACTTGCTGGAATAGGTGGAGCATTCCATGCCGTTGTGCGTTCCCGGAAGAACATCACGATTATCAATCGCAGGTAGTAATAGGCGGAGATGGCGGTATTCAACACTCCGATAACTACTAAGGCGTAATAGCCCTGGTCGATTGCGGCGCGAAATACCATCACCTTGCCCATGAATCCTGCAGTCAGCGGCATGCCGAGTAAACTCAGCAGAAACAGTGACAGGGCGAACGCAAGTACGGGCGACTGAAATCCGATGCCGTTGTAATCTTCAAATTCAGTTCGTCGATCGCCTGCTCGAGCAATCAATTGGACCACTGCGAAAGCGCCGACGTTCATGACGGCGTAAGTCAGGAGATAGAAAGTTACAGCGGCGACCGCTGCGTTTCGTTGCGCAGCGTCCGAGGCCGCACCCGCTGCCACAAAACCCACCATCGCATAACCAGCGTGTGCAATTGACGAGTAGGCGAGCATCCGCTTCACGTTGTTTTGCACGATCGCGACGACGTTGCCGACAGTCATGCTCAGAATGGCGAGCACAACGAGTGTGTCGACCCAGGCCACATGTATTTGGGCGCCAACGGTCCGTTCGCCTGCGGCAATTACGAACGGAAATCCGAACACAAATACTCTAAGAAATGAGGCGAACCCCGCGGCCTTTGGCCCGGCTGCCATAAATGCTGTAACCGGGGTGGGCGCACCTTCATAAACATCGGGGGTCCAAATGTGAAAAGGCGCCGTCGCTACCTTGAATCCAAATCCGACCACCATCATCGCTGCACCGGCAAACAACAGCAGCGGGTACTGAGCCTCCTGTACACGATTGGCTATCTGCGTGATGTTGGTGGTCCCGGGAAGACCGGCAACTGACGTAGCTCCGTAAATCAGAGCAATGCCATAGAGTAGAAACGCCGATGAGAATGACCCAAGGATGAAATACTTCAGCGAGGATTCATTAGCTCGGACGTCTGTGCGTCGGAAACCCGCCATTACATACGTTGCGATCGAGAGAATCTCTAAACCAAGGAAAATGATCACAAGATCATTTCCGGACGCCATCAACATCATTCCGGCGGTAGCAAACAGTAGCAGAGAATGGAATTCGCCCGCAGGAAGATCTTCTCGCTCGACCCACACGATTGAAATCAGCAAGGTGAGGATCGCAACAATCAGAACTACGAGCGTGAATCCGAGTCGCAGTTCGTCAAGCACGATCATCCCGTTGAATGCTTCGTTCGGACCGGGCCACGATTTCCAGAGCCAGATGGAGCTTGCGCCCGCGAGCAACAGGCCCAGAAGCGAAGTCCCGCCAGTGAACCATCGTTGCGACGAGCGATCAAACGCATCGATGAGCATCACAACAACAGCGACGACACATACGATCAACTCCGGCATGATCAACCAGAAGTTGATGTCGGGCAGGAGAGAGTTTTGAGCAAAGAAGAAGTTCATTTAGTTGAAAACGGTTGTCGAATCGTCAGTTGTCGTGTGCTTCGTTCGTGGTTCGTGTTTGTTCGTGGATCGGTTTGGCTTGGCAGGCAAGACGGACCCACGAACAAACACGAACCAAGAACGAAGCAACACGAATGCAACTGAACACGGACTACTGACC
>JBKPAC010000258.1:0-26919 GCA_046726175.1 Acidobacteriota bacterium | reverse complement strand
CTTCTGATCCGCGTTCATCCGCGGCCTTTAACCTTCGGCAATCCGCAATTCTCACATATCCACAATATCCCACGCGGACCGGACGCGGAGGAGTTTCGACATCAATCCTGCATGCATGATATGACCACTTCTCTCAGCCGTGACACGTCCGAGCAAAGGCATTCCAAGCAGAGCGAGGTCCCCAATGATGTCGAGGATCTTGTGTCGCACGAACTCGTCGCGGAAACGCAATCCAGTTTGATTCAGCATTCCATCCGGCGTCAGCACAATCGCATTATCGAGTGAGCCGCCGCGAATCAGATTCGCGCGTCGCAATGCCTCCACCTCTTGCGTGAAACCGAAAGTACGCGCGGCTGCGATCTCACGACTGAACGCGCCGTCACTAAGTTCGACAAACAAGCGCTGCACGCCGATCATCGGATGAGCAAAATCTATGAGGCAATCGACTTGATAAGTGTCGGCAGGTTCGACGCTGATGCGGCGATTTCCCTGCTCGAAAGAGACTTTCTCGCGCACCAACAATGCTCTTCTGGCCAGAGGTTGTTCGACAATACCCGCTCGCTCGATCATCTCGGCAAAATCCTCAGCCGATCCATCCATGATCGGTACCTCGAGGTTGTCGACTTCAATAAAAACATTATCGACACCCAGCCCGCGTAGAGCGCCCAGCAAATGCTCGACGGTCGAGAGCATCACGCCCGTTCGCATCAGCGTTGTCGCGTAGCCGCAATGTGCTACCGATTCAACCGTAGCGGGAATCTCAAATCCGCCGAGATCTGTACGCCGAAACACATAGCCCGTGTCTGGCGGGGCTGGCACGAGTCGCACTTGTACCGGCACGGCTGTGTGCAGCCCGATGCCCTGCGTCTCTACTACCGAGCGAAGCGTTGTCTGCTTGATTGATTTCTTCATTAGTAGTGCTGTTCGAAATCTGTTGAGCAACGTCTATGCCGCTATAGTTGGCCGAATTTCCAAACAAAATTAATGGGCCATGTCGCGTATTCGCCACAAACCAACGCGATCGTGATGTGGAAGTGCGACAAAGGTACAAGTTGAAGTTTGACACTCATTACACCCGTCCCTATGATCAGATCTCATGCCTGCCAAGGTTTCTTCCAACGGCAATGAACCGCGTCAGCGTGTGTTCCTGATCGACTCGATGTCGCACATCTTTCGTGCGTTTTACGCTCCCATGCAGAATCGAGTCGCGCCGCTCGCAACGTCACAAGGACAGGTCACCGGAGCGGTTTATATCTTCACAAATATGCTGCTAAAGCTCCTCAGGGAAGAAAAGCCTGATTACATCGCAGCGATCTTTGAGTCGCGAGAGAAGACATTTCGGCACGAAACATTTGCCGATTACAAAGCTAACCGGACGCAGATGCCGGACGATCTCGCTTCTCAAATGCCTTACATCATTCGAGTTTGTGAGGTCTTGAATATTCCTGTAATCAACTCGCCCGGTTACGAGGCTGATGACGTAATTGGAACGTTGTCGCAAAAGGCGGTCGATAAAGGATTGAAAGCGGTCATCGTCTCGAACGATAAGGACATGTGCCAGCTGGTACGAGATCCAGACATCGTGTGTATGCGGCAGAACTCGCAAGTAGTAAAACGAAAAGAGGCGGTTCCACCAATCGAGTGGTGTGATGAAGAGTGGGTGCAGAAGAAATTCGGGGTCAGTCCAAATCAACTCGTAGATTTGCTCGGTTTGATGGGCGACTCGATCGACAACATCCCCGGCGCGCCTGGGATTGGCTCAAAAGGAGCTGTCCAGTTAATCACTCAGTTCGGCTCGATCGAACAGGCCCTTAAGAACTGGGAAGAGGTCAAACATAAGACCTATCGTGAATCGCTGAGAGACAATGCAGAGTTGATTCGAAAGTCACGAGAGCTTGCTCGCATTCGGATGGATTTGGACGTGAATCTTGATCTCGATGCGATAAAGACCAGGGCGCCGGATCGCACAGCCGCGTACGAATTGTTTCATGAGCTCGAGTTCTCGATACTCACGCGTGAGTTCGCCGACGCGGCACAGGCCAAACCCGCAACTTCTCGGGCGCCGCGCAACTATCGGTTGATTCGCAATCGGACCGAACTAGACAACTTTATTAAGACTCTTTGGGACGCGGAACGAGTTGCAATAGCCATAAACGATTCGACGCCTGCCGGCGGTGGCGAACAGGAGTGCGCTCTCGATTTCGGCGCCGCGCTCGGCATCGCATTTTCGACCGCACCGGGCAGTGCTGCGTACGTCGATCTTGGTAAGTTTACTGAAGGCGTCGATGCGGCGATTAGTGCGTTGCGCGGCGTGTTGGAGAATGGGCTACTCGAAAAGTCCGTACACGATTTGAAGAGGGCGGTCGGGTTGCTGACGGCAGACAACATCGGTTTAGAAGGCGTCAAAGATGACACATTCCTCGCCGCATACTTACTTGATCCGAATCGCAGTAAGTACGAGCTTGCTGACCTTGCGCGCGAAGCTCTGGGTTTTGAAGCAAGTAACGAAGAGCAGGCAAACTGGACCGCAACGCAATGGCAAACGGCAGAAGCTGCAGACCTCACGCTTCAGGTGGCAAAAATCTTGCACCAGCGGATTCTGGAGAAGAACCTGGAGACAATTTATTCAGAGATCGAGCTGCCTCTTGCGCCTTTGCTCTATCGAATGGAGCGAGCAGGAATCAGAGTCGATCGCAAGGTGCTCGCTGATCTCTCGTCGTATCTGGGAAAGGAACTGGAGAAGCTCACTGAACGGATTTACGCTCTCGCGGGACATGAATTCAACATCGGCTCGCCAAAGCAGGTGGGCGAAGTTCTTTCTGAGCTCGATATCGTTTCCGGGCGAAAGACCTCAACCGGTCGCATCTCGACAAGCAAGGCAGTTCTCGAAGAGCTTGCTCAAACCTACGAGCTACCTCGTCTGATCATCGAATATCGTGAGCTCGACAAGCTGAAGAGCGTCTACACAGATGCCCTGCCCCATCAGATAGCTGCCGACGGAAGAATTCATTGCCACCTGAACCAGACCGTTGCAGCGACCGGCCGATTGTCTTCCAGCGATCCGAATCTTCAAAATATTCCCATTCGCAGCGACCTGGGCCGTCGCATCCGGCGTGCTTTCGTAGCCAATAAGGGATACAAGATCATCTCAGCTGACTATTCTCAACTCGAGTTACGGTTGCTGGCTCACATAACCCAGGATCAAGTGATGCTCGAAGCGTTTCAAAAAGGAGAAGACATCCACTCGCGTACAGCGCGTCTTGTCTTCCAGGCGAACACCAATGCAGAGCTGAAAGAGGCGAGACGGTTTGCAAAGATCGTAAACTTTGCGATTGCATACGCGATCGAGCCGTGGGGCTTATCGCAACGTGTCGGTATCACGCGGCAGGAAGCCAAGAAAGTCATTGAAGACTACTACAACACTTACAAAGGTGTCCGGCGCTACATGGAAGAGGTGCCGTTGCGCGCACGCGAACACGGCTATGTTCGCTCGATTTATGGACGCATCAGACCGCTACCAGGCATCAGTGACAGAAACGCAAATATCCGTAAGGCGGCGGAGCGAGAAGCCATCAATATGCCGATCCAGGGTACCGCCAGCGACATTGTGAAGATTGCAATGCTGCATGTGGACGAAGAGTTCAAGCGTGCTGGCCTGAAGGCGCAAATGTTGATGCAGGTTCACGACGAGTTGTTGGTAGAGGCTCCTGACAAGGAAGTTGACAGAGTCACAGAGATTCTGAAACGCGAAATGGAATCCGCGGTAACGCTCGACGTCCCGCTCGTTGCTGACGTCGGCGTGGGTAACGATTGGATGGATGCTAAACCTTAGAGATTTTCGATTTTCGATTGCAGATGTTCGATTTCGGTTTTTTGTCTCGATTAGCAAGTTATCTAAGCGCCGTCGATTCAGAATCCGGAAGCAAACAAAATCGAAAATCGGCAATCGAAAATCGAAACTTCTATGAGACCTGAGCCGAAGAAGAACCTACTTACCGAAGATCCAGTCGATGAACCGGAAGTGGTCTATCGTCGACCGCAGACAACGGCAAACACGAATGGCCGACGACCGAGGGCCGAAACTCTTCGTGCGCGAGCTCGCGAGATTGCGCCGGCCATTACGCCACTCGTAATCGGGTTCACATTGTTGCTCGGGTTGATCTTTCTGCAGGGATACCTAAGCGTTCGGCGAACGGACGATGTCAGTTTTCAAGTGCTCGATCTCGAGAACCAGTACGCAGCAAAGCTCCACCTGCTTCTCGATCTTCGGCTTGCCCTAACCAAACTCAACAATGAAGTTCGAGCGCGCCAGGAGTCAGTCGCTCGCAATGAACTGAAACCTCCTTTCGCCTTTCGTCTGAGTCTCGCGCGCGACGAAATCGTAGACAACATGAAACAGCTCGAAAAACCTCCGCTTTCTGAAGATCCAAAGTGGCAGCAGTTCAGGCAGGACCTTCAGGCATACGTGGATGTCACCGAAGACCTCCGTCGCTACTCGGTCGAAGGCTACGAAAAGTTTCGCACGGTCGACAACGAACTCGACGCCTTTCTCGCTGCGTTGGCGCAGGATCAAGACAGCGTGTTTCAGAAAGTGCGGGAAATCGAGCAGCAGGCCGCGCGTTCGATTCGCTTGTGGAGCATGATTGCGCTTCTGGTCGGCATCGGCGTAACAATCGGTACCATTTGGGAGGTGCAGCGCCGTTTCCGACAGATGCGGTTAAGCGATGATGAAGCACGCCGCGAACGTGTATTCACAAATCAGCTGCTTGAAGGAATGGTCAGCGCAGTCGCAGCAATCGACGAAGCTGATCGTATCCGCAGTGCGAATGCAGCCTTCTTCAGCATCTTTCCCGAAGCAAGCGTAGGCGCCTCGATCTACGAGAAGTTTGCCAGCGAAGATGCGCTGAAGATGCTGGAAGCAGCTACTGCAACTCGAGTGACTCAGGGAACTTATCGCGGGAGATGGATGTACCGTCTCGCCAATGGCGAGGAAAAGAGTTTCGATGTGTATTCGTCACCGCTCGCAATAGACGAAGAACGAGGGCAGATCATCACGCTCGTTGATGCTACCCAGGCAGCCGAGTCTGAACGCGTGCTGCGTCGCACCGAGTCTCTCGCTGCTGTCGGCCAGGCTACAGCCCAGGTGGCCCATGAAATTCGGAATCCGCTCGGTAGCATTCGTCTCGGCGTGTCGATGCTGCGCGACAGCGTTTCCGATGCAGATGCCCTAAACACAATCGAGTTGGTTGAACGCGGGATTAAGCACCTAAACAAGTTGGTCGTCGATGTCACGCAGTTCTCACGTCAGAAGCCGCTCGAACGTGCTCCTGTCGAACTCAACGAACTGATTGAAAATAGTTTGACGCTCGTGGCAGATCGCGTAACCGACAAAGACACTCCGATCGAGAAGAAGTTCAGCACTCAGAAATTGATCGGACACTGGGATGCGGATCAGCTGCGGCAGGTTCTCGTCAACGTAATTGCAAACGCCGTTGACGCGAGCGCGAAGCACTCGCCTGTTACCATTTCTACAGAGGCTGTGAGCAACTCAACGGCCGGCGACGGATCGCGACCCGACGCGCAGAGCTATGCGCGCATCCGGGTTTTAGATCAAGGTAAGGGAATAGACAAAGCGGCGCTGGATCGGATCTTCGAACCCTTCTACTCGACGAAAAAAAGAGGAACAGGTCTCGGTCTGGCGATAGTGAAGCACATCGTGGACCAGCATGGCGGCACGGTTACCATTGAGAGCGAGCCCGGCGAGGGTGCTACGGTAACGATCGATTTGCCTCTATAAAAACTACAAGCTTTGAAAAGTCTGCCGTGCTGCTTCGATCGTTTGGTCGATTTGTTTGTCGCTGTGGGCCAGACTCACGAATGCTGCTTCAAATTGTGAAGGTGCCAGATAGACGTTTCGTTCGAGCATTCCGTGGAAGAACCGTCCATACCTCTCACGATCAGACTTATCCGCGGTCTCCCAATCCCCTACGGGCGCGTCGGTGAAAAACGTCGTCCACATCGATCCGACGCGGTTGGTAACCGTGCTCACTCCTGCGGCAGTAGCTGCTCTTGATACTCCGTCGCACAGCCGGCTGCTTGCAGTTTCCAAGCGTTCATAGAGCGATTTGTCTCGCAGGTGTTTGAGCGTAGCGATGCCTGCCGCCATGGAAAGCGGATTGCCGGAAAGAGTGCCGGCTTGATAGATCGGTCCGGCTGGCGCCACATTCTTCATCAGTTCACGGCTTGCTCCGTACGCGCCGACCGGCAACCCGCCACCAATGATCTTGCCTAATGTTGTAATGTCAGGTTTCACATTGTAGAGCTCCTGAGCACCACCGCGCGCAACTCGGAAGCCCGTCATCACTTCGTCAAAGATCAGCAGAGCACCATATCGCTGAGTTATCTCACGAACTGCATCAAGAAATCCTCGTTCAGGAGGAACGCACCCCATATTTCCGACAACCGGTTCAATGATGACTGCGGCAATGTCGTTATGTTCAGCGAAAGCTCTTTCCAATGCGCTTACATCGTTGTACGGGACGGTGATCGTTTGTTTCGCTAATGCCCGTGGCACACCGGGACTGTCGGGCAGACCAAGTGTTGCTACTCCTGAGCCTGCTTTCACCAACAAGCTATCGCCGTGTCCGTGATAACAACCAGTGAATTTCAGAAGTTTGTCGCGTCCAGTTACGCCTCGCGCGAGTCGAATCGCGGACATCGTGGCTTCAGTCCCGCTACTCACCATCCGAACCATTTCGATCGAAGGCACGGCATCAATTATTTCCTCCGCGAGTTCGATCTCGAGCTCGTTAGGCGCGCCGAAACTCGTACCGCGAGCGGCAGCTTCTTGAACCGCCGCAACTACTTCCGGATGCGCATGGCCCAGAATCATAGGACCCCAGGACCCTACATAGTCGATGTAGGTGCGACCATCGACGTCGGTGATGGTGGCGCCGCTTGCGAACTGGATAAAGCGGGGAGTACCGCCAACTCCACGAAACGCTCGCACCGGTGAGTTAACGCCGCCCGGCATGAGTTCCACCGCGCGATTAAAGAGTTGTTTGGATTTGTCCTTGTCTTGTTGTGGTGAAGTCATGCGAAAGAAGGATAGCAGGGCACTTCGTGATTAGTTAAGTGGGCTGTCAAGTTTCGCGTTCTTTCGTGTCTTCTTGTTCGTGTAATTTCGTGGATCCGTTTTGTCATTAGGGAAGCAGCGATCCACGAAATTACACGAACAAGAAGACACGAAAGAACACGAATGAAACCAACTGTCACGCCAATGATCAAATCCGCTCGACGGATTCTTTCGGTTCAACGAGGATCGTTTTAAAGCTCGACATACGTACCAGTCCCGGGGCGGCGCCGCGGGGCTTCGATAGAAACTTTCGTGGCGTGTAGTGCACTACGACCTTCGAATCTTTGCTCGCTTGGCTGAAACGGGCGGCGAGTTGCGCGGCCTCCACGATTGTGCGATGTGGAATCTCTTTCCGGTTCGTTTTCCGGACCACGACGTGCGAACCGGGATAATCAGCGGCGTGCAACCACAGATCATTAGGTCCCGCGATACGGAACGTCAGATTGTCATTGTCTCGAGCCGCTCGTCCAACGAGAATCTCATAACTATCAGAAGATTTATACATTCGGATTCCGGGAGTTGTGGATGATTTCTCGCGTTGTCTTCGCTTTCCCTCCGGTGCGACGAACTTCTGCAAGGATTCTTCGTCGTGCTGTTCAATCGCACGCTCGATCGCAGCGTGCTTTTCCTCTAATGCTTTCATCTCCTCAGTCAGGCTTGCCTGCCGTGACATGATCTCTTCGCGCGCTCGTTTCGCTTTTGCATAGCGATTGAAATAGCGCACCGCTTCTTCCTGAAGGCTTGTGTTTTCGTCCAGCTCCAGTTCGATAGTTGGCTCGCCCTCAGAATAGAAATCACGAATCGTAACCGTAGATCCCTCACGCTTTGCCGCGGCGATGTTTGCCAGAAGCAAGTCTCCAAGCCGCTTGTGTTCCTCAGGATCGCCGTGCGTTGAAAGATCCTTTTCCAGGTTTTCCCTTAGTTTGGCTTTTTGGCGCAGTTCCCCGCGGACCTGACCTCGCAAATTGTTCGCGAGTGATTGAAACGCCTGCTCGTTCTCGTACCTCAGGAAGTACGTATCCAATGCGACAGAGATCGAATCCAATGTCTCGAGGTTCGGACGTTTCTCTTCAACGCGAGCAGTCTTCGTCTGCGGCGGTTGGTAAGGGTGCCCAACTTCCTGACCGGCTCCTTTTGCAGGTCTCAGGCTACTGATAATTGTCCCGTTAGCATCGCAGAGGAACAGATTGGCAGAACGCCCGGTGAGCTGAAGCACGAGAGTTTTAGTGTCTGTCTTTCCCAGTTCGTCAGTGCCAACGAGTGAGAACCTGACAATCCGATCGGATTCAACTTTCTCAACCTTCTCAACCACAGCGCCACTTAATCTGGCCCGCACGGCCTGTACGAATTGTGATGGCGCTGTTGCGGCCTTCTCGAGATCTTTCAACCGGCGCTTGATCAAATAGGTCCGAGGCGCGCCGGGATCGACGCTTACGAACAGGTATGTGCCGTGTCGTAAGCCAAAATCGATCGCCAGCGACACGGGTGACAGCTGAAAGATCTTTCCGAGAAACCTTCCCTCGAGCTGTGGACTTACTTCATTGACTACTTCTTGAATGGTTACTTGATCCACTCATCTCACTTTCGAAAGACAACGACGCCTCCAATCACCGTCAGCTTCACATCACCATTCTGATCCAGTGCGGTCAAATCGGCGCGCTTCCCTTCTTCAATCACACCGCATTCATTGTCAACGCCTAGCAGTCGCGCCGGATTCGTTGCGGCCATGCGCGCTACATCAACTTCCGACACGCCAAGTGCCAGCATCATTTTCACGGCTCCATTCATCGTGATCACTGAACCGGCAATGCTACCTTGCGCGTTGCTTGTTCGGCCGTCCTTGACCGCAATTGTTTCTCCCCAGATCTGATAATTGCCGTCGCCCTGACCCGCAGCCGCAATCGCATCGCTGATCAATAGCAACTGGTCATGCCCTTTGAGCTTCGCAAGTAACTGGAGCATGAACGGAGCCAGGTGGATTCCGTCCGCGATGATGTCGCAGCTCACATCATCGTGAGCCAAACCCCAGGCAATCGGTCCCGGAGCGCGATGATGCAGCGGCGCCATCGCGTTCATGAAATGCGTCATGTGCCTCGCTCCAGCTGCGAGTGCGAGATCCAGTGTTTCCAGTTGCGCTCGCGTGTGACCAATCGAAACTATCCATCCTCGCTTTGTTAGCTCCCGAATCAGATCTATTCCTCCGTCAATCTCAGGAGCAACTGTGATCAGCCGAGCGTTTCCGTTGGCTGGAACGGGAAGCGCATCGAGCTGCTGGGGCTTCGAGAAAGTCTGGAAGTATGCTGTATGGAGTGCTCCACACTGTTGCTGATTGACGAATGGACCTTCGTAATGAATGCCAAGGGCCCGCGCGCCACGACGGTCCATGTCGTTTTGTTGGCCAATCAACTCCTGAACTGACTTCGCAACAGCGGCATACTCCTCCTGGGATCCCGGAACTAGTGTGGGCAGCCAACCCGTTATGCCGTAACTAGCCAGAAATTCTGATACTCGACTCAGCTCGTTTGCGGTGGCCGCCATCACATCAATGCCGGCAGAGCCGTGGATGTGAACGTCGATGAACCCCGGGAATACTGTGAAACGTGAAAGATCGATTTCCTCATCACCCGTTAAGACATTACTCGACGAGATTGAGGAAATGTTCTCGCCTTCAATCAGGATGGAAGCGCCCTTGAGCTTTCGATCAGGCGTTATGACAGTCGTGTTCTTTAGTAGGAGGGATGCCATGGTTTTCCTTAGCTTATATCAGTTCACACGCAAAGTCCGATTGTACGCAGAAAAAATGCTCGCGCCGCAAAAAGCGGTGCGAGCATTTTGTAAACACATCCCCAGCCTAACTTAGAAGCTCAGTTTGGCTCCAAACTGCATGGTCCGAGGATCGCGAACAACTCCGATCAAACCAAAGGAGGTGCTGGTCACGTTGGTGCTCACGAAGCTTCTGAAGTTGGTATGGTTGAAGATATTGAAAACTTCTCCGCGCAACTGCAAGTTGACGTTCTCAGTAAAGCGAATGTTCTTGGTCATCGTGAAGTCGACGCGGGCCGTTGGTGGTCCATTTATTACGCCGCGAGGTGCCGTACCGGGCAAATTCGGTCCGTTGGTTACATCGGTATTTCCAGGATTCAGCTGGAAACAACTGATGCTAACCCATTGCAGCGTGTGCGGAGCATTCTCATTCGGATCGCAAAGCAGGTTCGGTCTTGCAGCTGGATTAGCGTTGATCAACCCAAGCCCCGCATAGTCAAGGTTCGAAGTTGTAGCCGTAAACGGCAATCCACTGTTGTAAGTAATAATTCCCGAAGCCTGCCAGCCGCCCAGGACCTTTCCTACAAAGTCATGCTGCGATTTGTAGAATGGCAGCTCGTAAATGTAGTTGAAACTGAGAATGTGCCGGCGATCCAAAGTCGCGCGTTGATACTCACTCTTGATGTCGTAAGTATCCTGCGGTGACGTTGTTCGATCATTCGGACTGTTCGTCAGGTTCTTGGCCCAGGTGTAGATAAAATTGGCCTGCGAGGCTCCGGAGAAGCGATGCTCTGCGAATACCTGCAGACTGTGGTAGTTCGAGTCGAAACGCGGCTGGATCATCGCGATCGAACGATATCCGCGATACGGTCGAATTTGATCGAGGATCAAAATGTCAGTGTTCTGCAGTGCAGTATTGGTTTGATTCGCGTTCGGGTTGTTCGGAACGTTGACCGTATTGCTTCCGGCGTTGCGGAAAACGTATCCGGCCGGCTGGCATGTGACAGTTTGATTGAACGCGTTAATGCAGGTTGAATTGCGTGCCACTCCCGGAGCAATGTCATTCAACTCAGTCACGCCGATCAGGTGAGTACCTTTCGAACCGTAGTAGCCAACTGTTAGCACCGTCTTGGCGGTCAATTGATGCTGAACGTCAAACGACCAGTGCTGCATGTATGGGGTATGCCAATCGGTTTGCAGTGACCGAAGCCCCTGCGGTGTAGACGAGACCGTTAGAGATCCTGCCGGGCTGTCCAGTCTGGTATTTGTTGCCGTCAGAGTTTCCTGGTACGGCGGGTTCAGTCCGATGTTCTGAAGGAACGTGCCGACGAGGGTCTGCTCGTGATAAATGCCGTAGCCGGTGCGAACCGCGGTCTTCCCTTTATGGAATGGATCCCATGCCAGACCGACGCGTGGAGCAAAGTCGGTCTTCCCTACATCGATGACGTACTTGCCCCAAGGCGAGACATTTGGTCTGCAGTTGAAAGAAGCAGGACCAGTTGTGAAGTTCTGACTGTTAAGAATCAGGCCGTTGCAGAAGTTACCTGTTCCTGCGACGCGGGTGCCGTCACCTCTTACAGTTGGAGCGTCAGCACGATTGAAGAATGCCGGATCGAAGTTCGATAGCCGGCCGTTCTTGTCCCAAGGCGATGGGAAATACGAGTAACGAACGCCGAGGTACACAGTGAGATTGGATCGTGCTCGCCATTCATCCTGAGCAAACGCCTCAACCGCCTTCTGCCGCAGGTCAGCAGTGTAATCAAAGTGAGCTTGCGTGAAGGTGGACACGTTGCCAACCAGGAAGTTCGCCCAACGCGCTCGGTTCTGATTCAGCGCCGTGTTTGGCTGACAGCCAGGTGGCTGCGGTGCCGGCGCTGCTGGGCAGGCAGAAGCAACCGTACTGGGGAACACACTGAAGTTTCCTTCATTGCTCCCGGCCAGCGCGTTTTCATTCTTCCGGTAGATCGAATAAGTGCCACCGTACTTCGTGGTGTGACTCCCCTTGATCCATGAGTAAGTCACGTTGAAGTTGTGTTTGTACGAGAAGTTGTCGTATGGACCAAAACTCGTTAGACCAGTGAATCCATTACCGGTGAGAGTTGGCACACGATCTCGCTGATTCGCGAATGGCAAGCTCACCGGAATTGATGTTTGCTGCAGCGACAACAGTCCCACGTTGCTGCTCAGGATGGCGCCGTAGCCGTAGTTATAACGGAACTCGAAGATGCTGCTCGGACTTTGCACCCACGTTGCCTGCAAAGTGTGTGTCTTGCCGGGAGAATTGGTTTCCGTGGTCGAGACAAACGGTAGTCCTGAACCGCTGGAGAACAGTGAGTTGCCATCAACTGTGGGAATCGAATCGTGCTGGTAGCGATAGTAACCAGACCAGGCGTCGTTGAAAGTCTGATCGATCTTGAGAATCTCCTGACGGAAATCGGCTTTGTTAGCAATCGAAACCGTCAGATTGTATGGCGCCGCAGCGGTCGCAGCATTTGGCACCGGCAGCTTGTTGTAAATCTGGTTGACGTACGCGACAGCCGCCGGACTCAACATGCTCGCCGGAATCGGCGTACCGGCGGGCAGCCGTCCTGGATTTCCTACGTTACAGTTTTCTGAAGCTACATTGTTTCGATTGATGCAGACGTCAATTGGGAAAATTCCCTGCCGGAGCGCAGCGTCAGGAACAGTCACAGTTGCAGCAGAAGTAAAGCGACGATCTCTGCGTGCCTCTTCCGAGAAGAAGAAGAATGTCTTCGAGAGCTTTCTCATGATGCTGCCACCGGGCTCGCCTTCACCAAACGCCGGCACGTAGACGGGACCGCCAATTGTGAAACCATAGTTGTTATATCGAAACGGTGCACGCTTGGCTTTGCCATTGTCGGCATTTCTTCCGAACGGGGGATTGGTGGTTGAGTTCAGAAGGAAGTTGTTCGCGTTGAATGCTTCGTTCCGAATGAATTCGAACGCACTTCCGTGAAACTCCGACGTGCCAGATCGGGTGACCACGTTGACCTGCCCGCCACCACTTCGTCCTGACTCAGCTGGGAACAGGCTGCGGAGGACTTTGAACTCGCCAATCGAATCGACGCTTGGATAAGCTTGAATCGTGATATTCGAACCGCGGTCAGTTATGTCCGCGCCGTCAACAGTAAATGTGTTCTGACTGCTTCGGGCTCCGTTGACAGAGATGTTGATGGTGTTCGCCTGACCTTCAGGGTTGGTCGTACCAACGTAAACCTGATCCGCGAGATCATTTGAGACACCGGGGGCCAGTGTGACGAGTTGGACCCAGTTGCGATTGTTGAGCGAAAGTTCGCGAGCCTGATTGCCGTTGATCACGCCAGAAGCCGTAGGAGTAGATAACTCCACCTGCACCGGTGTCGATTCAACCGTGACCGCTTCGGTTATCTGCCCGGCTTCAAGTGCAAAATCTACGGTTCGACGTTGGCCCACATCCAGCTTCACCTTGCTCTGCACACTGCGCTTGAAGTTTGGGGCCTCCGCTGAGACATCGTAGACGCCGGGAAGCAGGTTCGGCGCAGAAAACTCGCCAGCCTCATTTGCCGTGAGTGTTCTGGTCACGACCTTTTTATCGGCGTCGGATATGGTAATTGTGGCGCCCGACACGCCGGCGCCGTTAGCATCTTTAACGGTCCCGACCAGAGTGCCGGTAACCTCCTGGGCGATTGCGTACGAACAAAATACGCAGATCAGAGCAAGCGCGAGGAACACGCTGCGCAAAGTACTTTCAAGAGTGCTTTTCATAGGAAGTGTCCTTTTCATCGGTAAGTTAAATCTTTGATCTGCATTTCAAGGCCGGGCATCACATCGGGCATTCCGGCCATTACTCTCCTCCATCGTGTGCTCGAATCCCTTTTTAATTTCGCGACAGCTCGACGCGTTGGTAACCTGGTCCATAAAGAGCGACACCTGGTCGTGCAGTCGACATCTGACCGTTAGCAAATACCTGTTGTCCATTCACAATGACGTAGCTAATCCCAGTGGGATACTGATGAGGATTCTCGAACGTAGCGCGATCGCCAACGGTGTTCTCATCGAAGATCACCAGGTCGGCCGCAAATCCTTCGCGAACCATCCCGCGATCGCGGAACCCGAATGTTTGAGCGGGCAGCGATGTCATCTTGCGAATAGCGTCTTCCAGCGAGATTACATGCAATTCACGAACGTACTTGCCGAGCACGCGAACATTGTTGCCATATCCGCGAGGGTGCGGGACGCTCTCGTCCTGCTGCCTGACGCCGCTGTCAGAAGCGATCATCGTGAAAGGCTCGGCCATAATTCGCCGGACGTCGTCTTCACTCATTCCGTGATAGACCATGCTTGCACCGCCGGTTTCGTACATCTCGATCATCAGTTCAATTTGGCTTTTCACGTCGCCCTTACCGCGCACCTCTTTCGCGATCTGAGCAATCGACTTACCGTTGAATGATTTGTCGCGTTCATAGTTGGCTACCATTGCGTACGAGTAATCCTTGAAGCCGCTGCGCTTCAAACCCTCTTTCATCTCGTCCATCACCCGTTTCCGGGTCGCTTCATCGGCGAGTTTCTTTTTGCTTTCGTCGAGACCACCTGCTCGAAGCCATGCCGGCAGACGCGAGTCCAATGAAGTCGAACTTGCGGTATAGGCATACTGATCGACGGTAACCATCAATCCTTTGGCCCGTGCCTCGCGCACTAAACCGATCGTCATCGGGCTTTGGCCCCAGAGTTTTTTGTTCGAGATCTTGAAGTGCGAAATCTCGACGGGTAGACCTGCCTGTTCACCGATTTGAATGCTTTCCTTGATCGCGGCGGCTACGTTTTCGCCTTCGTTGCGCATGTGCGTGGCATACAGACCACCATAGCGAGCAGTCACACGGGCCAGCGCTACTATCTCGTCGGTCTTCGCATAGGTTCCAGGCACATAAATCAAACCAGTCGAAAGACCGACAGCCCCCTCTTTCATTCCTTTCTCCACCAGAGCCTCCATCTGAGTCAGCTCTTCCGGAGTTGGGACACGATCATCGAGACCAACAACTCTTCGGCGCACCGATCCGTGGGCAATCAAAGTAGAAAGATTAACGGCCAGTGGGATTTGTTTGATGCGACCGAGAAATTCAGCGACATCTGTAGTTGAACCTCCACAATTGCCCGTAACCAACGACGTCACGCCCATGCGAACGAAGTTCTCCGCGGCAGGGAGGTTGTAGATCGATTCAACGTGTGTGTGAACGTCAATGAAACCCGGGGCGACTATCTGATTCTTCGCGTCGATCGTCGTTTGAGCTTCTGCGGGGTTGATTCTCCCAATCTTCGCTATCCGACCATCCTTGAGTCCCACGTCCGCGCGAAACCAGGGATTGCCGGTACCATCAATGATCCGGCCATTAACGACTACCAGGTCATAAGGGACGCGTTCGTCACTGCCACTTACATGCAAACCTCCCGCCACGCTTGCTGCGAGAGAGATGGCAATCAAGCAAGCAAACACAATTAACGGACGATTGCGCACTGACCAAGTTGATGCAGACGAAACCAAGAGTCTTCGACCCAATTGTTACTTAAGCTATAGGGTATTTCGCGAACGAAACAGGCAGTAGAAAGCCAGATTATATGGTGGCTCAGGGCAATCATGGTAGCTAAACATTTTTATCATTTCAATAAAAAACGCTAATACCTTCAGAATTTCGTAGAGCGAATTCCCCTGAAAGTTTGGATAGATCTTTCCGTTTTTGGATCGCGCTTGGCTCATCACGGCGCTCGAATCCAGTCGAAAGAAAATTAAACACGAATGCTCGTAAGGATTATTGGAAAATTCCTTGACGGAGAACCGCGTGGCTATATACTTGCGTCGACCAATCAGGTTGCGGCGTGATTCATTGTCCTGGAGTCGAAAGGTCTGTTGCGTTGACTCTTTAGACCTTCGAATCGAATCACTGCTGAGGTTTCGCTCACCGCTTTTCTAAGACATCAGTTGAATCCATTTTCGTGGGAAGAGGTTTATGCCGTTCGCCACGTCAAACACCTCTAGGAGGACATATGCTGAAGGCTACACGTCTATTTGCCGGCTTGCTCATTCTTATAGCGCTGACAGCCCTAACGGCCCTGGGGCAGACCAGCACATCGCGAATACTCGGCCGCGTAACAGATGCCAAGGACGCAATCGTGCCTGGCGCCACTGTGACCATTACTAACGAGGCGACCGGAATCACTCAAACTCAGAACACAACTGATGCCGGCGTCTACGCCTTTGACTCGTTACCTGTAGGCAACTACACCATCACGGTGGAGCAAGCTGGATTCAAAAAGTTTCAGAAGACTGGAAACAGACTGGAAGTAAACACTCCACTCACTGTCGACATCGTGATGGAAGTCGGACAACTCACAGAAACTGTGACCGTGCAAGCGGGGGCCGAACAACTGCAAACCGCGAATGCCACTATCGGAAATGTTGTAGAGCAAAAGGCTATAGAAGCCTTACCCCTAAATGGCCGCAATCCACTAAGCTTACTATTGCTCGAACCTGGTGTGGTACAGAGGTCGGCCGGTGGCGCCGGATCAGGCGTGCACGTCAACGGTGCGCGTGATCGCGCTTACAACGTGACGATTGACGGCATTGAAGCGAACGAGTCATCGGTCCCGAATCCTGTCAGCAATCTCTACCGTATCAACCCTGATAACGTTCAGGAATTCAAAGTGACAACGAATAATGCCACCGCGGAAGAAGGTCGCAATAGCGGAGCGTCAATCTCAATAGCCACGCGAAGTGGAACGAGTGAATACCACGGCACTGGCTTTTTCTTCTTTCGCAATGACGCTTTGAACTCAAATGAGTTCTACGCGAACGCTCAAAATACGCCGAAGCCACAGATCAGAATGGGTCAGTTTGGCGGCGAGATGGGAGGTCCGATCAAAAAGAACAAGACCTTCTTCTTTGGCAGCTATCAATATAACCGCATAGATTTCACTCAGCCGATCGACCAAACGTTTGGCATACCGATCGTGTACACGCAGGAAGCGCGCAACGGAATCTTCCGCTACTTCGTGCCCGATTCCGCTAATCCGCTGGTAATCAACGGTACCACGATTACGCGCAATTCCACCTTACTCGTAAATCCCACGACCGGTGCGTTAGTTGTCCCACTTTGTGCAACCCCTACGTCGGTTCGTTGCGTTCGCACGTACGACATTCGCTCGGCAACAAACAACACTTTGAATAGGCCGCTCGACACTGCCACGGCCTCAATTCTTAATCCCTATCCCTTACCAAACAACTTTTCTACCGCCACCACCGGCATTGACGGGCTGAATACTGCTGCTTTCTTGTGGAATCCTCCAACGGCAGTTAGAGGTCCGGCAATCGCTGCTCGGATCGATCACACTTTCAATGAAAACAACAGTATATTCGGACGTTATCTGTGGTCCGATTACAACACTCTAAAAGGCGACCCGCTAAACGGCAGACCAGCAATCTTTCCCGGTTTCCCGCCTCAAGGCGAGGTATTTCGCCGTACGTCGAATTTGGCGTTGAGCTACCGCAGGGTAATCTCGCCGCGTATTGTCAATGAGTTTACCGCTGGTTACGCACGGTTCGCTTTTCTGTTTACTCAAGGCGAGGCTAACCCTGCATGGCCAGACGTTCCACCGTTTTTCTTTAACAACAACGTTACCGGATCGTCGCGTCTCGAAATAACTACGTCTTACCTCAACACTCCGCGAACAGCGCGATGGGTAACGACTCCTCAATTCCTTGATAACTTGAGTATCGTCCACGGCGCGCACGTTTTCCGCGGTGGAATCAACGTGCGCTACTATCGTCACGTTGATCAACGCGGTCAGCCAGGCGGTATCAACGTAACTCCCTCAGTAACCTTTTCCGCTACAACCCGGCCTCCGTTTCTCGGTACTACCGGCAACTCAGGCTTCGCGACGGCTCAAGGCATTAATCCCACCGATGCCCTAAGCCTCGGCCTTTTAATAAACAACTTGTATGGGCTGCCTGCTTCAATGACGCAGGTCTTTATTTCCAATCTAAAGGACGATGCTTTTCTGCCATTCAAGACTGGCAACAACGTTACTCTTTATGCAGAAAAGCATAATCTGGATCAATACAACTTTTATTTCCAGGATGAATGGAAGGTTCGCCCAAATCTTACTTTGAATTACGGGGCGCGTTGGGAATTCAATCCGCCCGCCAATACATCCCCTAGCGCAAATGTGTTTGTCGCAGCCACCCCGATTACGGGAACGCCATTGCCGGCAACTCCGGTCGTTAATCAACCCGGTGCAGTTAGCTTCGTCCCGGCCAAACACTGGTATGAGGGCAGCTTCAGTGGCGCCATCGGACCACGCATCGGACTGGCTTACAGTCCCGATTTTAAATCTGGCTTCTTGCATCGAGTTTTCGGCGACAACAATAAGAGCGTGATTCGCGCTGGCTATGGCATCGCCTTCGACACCATTTCGTCATTCCAGGTAACGGCAGCAGCAGGGAGAATTCCGGGATTAGTCCAAAGCTGCACGACCTCATACTCCACCAGTAGCTCATCGTTCTCTTCGATAACTGCGGGATGTGTTAATTCGCCTGACATTAACAAGACAGTCGCAGGTGGCTTCCCAACTCAACTGCCGGCACCGTCAGTGAAACCCTCAACGTTGTTGACGCCTCCGCAACAATTAAGGAGCAACTCACCCCCAATCACGGTGTTCGCACCGAAGATGAAACTGCCTACCGTTCATGAGTGGAACCTGAGCTTCGAGCGCGAACTGCCTTGGGGTCTCGTGATGCAGGCCGCTTACATTGGCCGTCGTGGTGAGCATCTTTTCATGGCGTACGACGCTAACCAGATCAATTCAGACCCAATAGTTCCTTCGTTTCTGATTATGCAGCAGAATCGCGCCAGGGGCTGTCTTCCCTCTGGCACGGGTTGTCCCGCTGGCGTGACGGGCGTTACTCCACCCCTCCTGGGTCAATTGCAAACCCAGGGTGGACTGAGTGCTACCGCGGCCGCTAGCTTTCTCAACTCGTCAACAACCACCAACGAACTGGATATCAACGGTGCGGGCAGTTTCGCACGACGTATCGAAGACAATACTCTTGGCCTGAAGCTAAGACCTAATCAGCAGTTTGCTGTGATCACTTACCTTGACAATAGCGGCGACTCGAATTATCACGCAGCTCAATTCACACTGCGGCGAAGGTTCGCTACCGGTCTCGGATTAAGCATGGCCTACACGTTTGGCAAGTCAATTGACAATCAGTCGGTAGACCCAGTTGGCGCTTCGTCAGGGGGTGGGCTTTCAACCACCAACTCGCGCACACCGACCGACATTCGGGACTTCCGCGAGGAGCGCGGTCGGTCCGATTTCGACCGGACGCATGTGGTACAGGCCGCGTCGGTTTGGGAGCTACCAGTCGGTAGAGGGCGTCGTTTCCTGAGGTCCGCCAACGGCGTTGTTAACCAAGTGCTTGGCGGGTGGACCATAAACACCATCTACACTTATATGTCGGGCGAGCCTTTCGCCGTTCGCAGCGGTTCATTCACCGCTAACGGTAATCACGAATCGCGGGCAGGAGTTCAGATTTTTACGCAGCCACAACTTCAGGAACTGCCGAACCAGAGCTTTGCCGGACCTGTCTTATTCAAGCCGG
Source organism: Acidobacteriota bacterium (assembly GCA_046726175.1). GTDB lineage: Bacteria > Acidobacteriota > Blastocatellia > Pyrinomonadales > Pyrinomonadaceae > PSRF01. Next base: position 7,369 of record JBKPAC010000258.1, on the reverse strand, counting down.
TCAATCCTCTTACCTGCGGCGTTGATCCCTCACAAGCATTCTGTATTCCCGCGCCAGGTCAGAATGGGGCTGGCAGAAATATCTTCACAGCGCCGGGCTACTGGAACCTTGATCTGGGATTCATTAAGACGTTTCCCATCACTGAGCGGATTAAACTGCAATTCAGAACTGAGATGTTCAATGCTCTGAATCATCCGAACTTTGATAATCCGCGTGATGCGTCAGTCGGCTCGCCCAGTATACGGTCGAGCGTGTTTGCTCAGTCCTGTTGCGCTACTGTGGCACCGCCGTCAACGCAGACCATTGTGCAAACTGGTGAATCAGCCCGTGTGATCCAGTTTGCACTGAAGCTTCAGTTTTAGCGGAGGCGACAACGAAAGCAGCGAGACATCGGTAAACGATGTCTCGCTGTCTATTTTCTGAAGATGGACTGCCGTACCACTCATCAATCAAGGCTCTCGATTCCTCTCATGGTGCTTATCGTCGCCATGGTCGTCTCACCGGCGCCATTTAACCCGACGACTGACGCCATGAAAGCGGAGGAGGTTGTCGCTAAACACCTCGAGTCGATAGGATCGGCGGAGAATCGAGCCGCGGTGACTACGCGTATTATCGCGGGTACGTCTCAGGTAGTTTTTCGAACTGTACCGACTGGCCAGGCTGCCGGACGAGCAGTGTTGGCTTCCGAGGGCATTAAGACACTTCTCGGAATGAGCTTCGCCAGTCCGGTTTATCCGCGTGAGCAGCTGGGATTCAACGGAAGCAGCTTTGGCGCGGCATACGTGACGCCCGGAGTTCGCTCAGCGTTGGGAAACTTTCTCTTCACTCACGATCTTGTCTTCAAGCAAGGTCTTATTGGTGGGACTTTGTCGTCGGCATGGCCACTCTTGGATCTCAGCGGTCGAAACGCCAAGTTGGAATATGCCGGAATCAAAGAGATCGATCACTACAAGATGCATCAGCTGAAGTACCTGCCGCGAGGAGGTTCTGACCTAAAGGTCACGCTCTTTTTTGACGCGGAGACTTTTCGGCACCGGCGGACGGAATACGAGAGGGTAATTCCTGCCGTAATGGGAACGCGCGAATACGTGAATGTGCAACAACGAGAGATTCGCTACAAGATGGTTGAGCAGTTCTCAGACTTCAGAGTGGAGCACGGACTGACTCTGCCGCACATTTACAAAATCACATTATCAGTTGATTCGACCGGAGGGACGTTCGAGGCTGACTGGGAACTCCACCTTGTGCAGTTCACTTTTAACGACAAGATCGATCCCAACTCATTCAGCATTAGCGGAGAAAATTAGCCGCGGACGAACGCGGAGAGAATTAGCCGCGGATTCACGCAGATCAGACGGATCTGAAACTGAAAGCAGGGAGGAGTACTTTCATTCCTCCTTCGGCTAGATCTCTTTTATCTGCGTTCATCCGCGGCTAAATTCCTCCGCGTTAATCTGCGGCTATCAACCTCAGAAATTGAACTTGACTCCCAGCTGTATGTGGCGCGAATTGCTGTTCACACTGTCGCGAATCCGGCCGAACGTCGGGTTGATCGAAGGCGAACCAGTGAAGCCCGGTGATTGGAGCCCAATGCCGCTGGTTGAACTGATCGGAAACTCGAACGAGACAGAGTTGGTTAGGTTGTTAATGTCCGCGCGGAACTCGAGGTTCATCCTTTCGTTCAAATAGAATCGCTTCCGCAACGTCATATCGAGGTTGAAAAACGGAGGTCCCGTAAAGAAGTTCCTCCCGGTATTGCCGAGTGTGCCGGGCGCTGGCGTAGTGAACATCGCCCGTTGATCGGCAGTGAAGATGAAGTTTGTTCCTGACTCCTGCACGACCTGACCCATGTTCGGAGTACAGCCGTTGCAGTCGGCCGGAGACAACACGGCGTTGCTAACCGTGAAGGCTCCACCGTAAACCGTGAAAGCGCGTCCACTCTCCCAGATCAACGAATTCGCTATCTCCCAACCTCCGATGAGCTGATTCACGATGCCGGACGTATCGTTGAGGAATTTTTTATTCCTGCCGAAAGGAAGATCGTAGACGAGGTAGCCTTGCAGCGCGTGACGCCGATCAAAGTCAGACCGCCCGTAATTCAACCTCCGATTCCGAACATCGAACGGCGTATTCTGTGCCGACGGAGAAGCGTTGGTTCCCGAAGTCGTACGTGCCGCAATAGTAAACGCCGGATCGAATGAGCGCGTGTCAAGCGACTTCGCAAATGTGTAGCTCGCCTGCAGCAACAAACCATTAGTTGCTCGCCGGCTAATTTGCATCTCTAGACCATTGTAGGTTGAGAAGTCGTTGCTATCTATGACATTGACCGCGCCAGTGAACTGCGGATACGGCTGGAAGAACCACGAGGTAAATCCGTTAGCGGTCAGAGTACGCACGCCGCCAGAGATTCGCTGTGACATTAGCAGAGCTGCCGATGCGACTGAGCCTTGATTGAGCTCTGAACTAAACGTCGTACGGAAACTCGAAGATCCGGTATTGTTGGTTGTGCTTCCAGTAAACAAGGTGTTGGCAAGACAACTCGACGCCGTGGTGCTCCCGCGCAGCGTGTTGAAAGCCGCCAGGAATGTTTCACCGGGACAACGAGGATCCTGAGCGAATATGTTCACCTGGTTGACATCATAAGCCCCGAACAATCCCACACCGCGACGGCCGATGTAATTGATCTCGGCTACAAACCCCTTTCCGATTTCACGCTGCAGGCTCAATCCCCATTGATTTGTCTTCGGGAAGCGAGTCGATGGATCAAAAACCGTCAGCGTTGCAGTTGAGAACGGAACAGGCTGACGTAATTGTCCGGGAGTCGCCGTCGGCGTAATCACCGGCAGACCGAAGCGAACACGGCTTGTCTCATTGGGACGGTTTGCAAAGCTGGTGTCGTTGATACCCAGCGTTGTTCCAGGTGTGTTCGGAAAGATCGCCGACGACGCCAGGAATGTGTTCATGCGGTCGTACACGAGGCGGTAATTGGCGCGGATTGATGTCTTGCCATCCGAAAAAGGATCCCATGCCAAACCGACAGTCGGCGAGATGTTGGTCCAGTCGTCGTCAAACAGTTTTCCTTCAACGAACTTCAGCTGGTCAGTCGGAGCTTCGCCGAAACGAACGGGACGATCCGGCACAAGAATCGTGTTGCCGCTGCCGCTGCCCGGTGCCATCTTCGGTTCCCAACGCACGCCGAAATCGAGCGTCAGGTTCGAGCGAAAGCGCCAGGTGTCCTGGAAATAAAAGTCATACTCGTAGTAACGCGAGTCGAACAGAAACAGAGTTCCCGGAGGTGCGAACGCCGAATCACTTTGCGCTACAAACGATTGTGAGATGTTGCCAACGCGTCCCAGGAGATCGTTGATTGCACTTAGTAGATTATTTCGATCCGTATTGTTGATAGAGTTCGCACCAGCGGTGGGAACGTTGAAACTCGCTGGAGGCTGATTCGTGGTCCGGGAAAAGTTTACAGACCGATTGGTATTGAAACCACCGACTGAACTCCGGATATCGTCGTGCTTTTGGAAGCGGAAGTTAATACCGCCGCGGAACGTATGAGCGCCCTTGATGAAGCTGAGATTGTCGACGATTTGATAGGTCGTAATCTCGCGCTGGTTGTTGATTGGCGGCGTCGAGTTAAAGGGATCGCGTGGAAGGTTCAGAATAAACGGTGGATTTGAGTTCGCGTTTGGATCAGGATTCGTAAAGCTGAAAGCAAACTTGTTCAGGCCCAGGACGAGCTCATTGGTTATTCGACCAGTTGGAGTCCAGCGATAGTTGACCGCCGCATTCTTGGGATTGCGGAAGGTATCGACGAAATTGAACTCGCTGTTCGGAAACGACTTCAAACCTCCATTCGCATTGTCACCAAACGTGTTCTGCGCCCCTTGTGCGTAGCGCACATAGATCGTATTTCGATCATTGAATGTGTGATCGACCTTGATAACAAAGTCCCATTGCTTTTCGAGTTGCGGGGCCGAGAAGCTGAATCCTGCGGTGTTGAGACCATCACCAACAAAGAAATTGTTCGGCAGTGGCGCGGCGTTAATCAGTGTCTGTGTTGTGGGATCGAGACCACAATTCGTTGGTTGTGTATTGCACAGCGGATCTCTGGCAACCACGTTGTACGTTTGGATATTGAGTCCGGGAAGCACGTTGCCGCTCGCATCAATTGATGGATTCGCCGTTCCAGCCGGAGCGTTTGCAGCGCCAACTCGATAGCGAAACAAACCCTGACGAGCTTGTTGTGTGTAGACCGTGCGGGTGACAAGAATTCCCTGTTGAGTCCGCAGCAGCTGCAGGTTTGTAAAGAAGAATGTCTTGTTCTTGCGACCATCGTAGTAGCGAGGTCCGCCTTCTCCGAAGCGCGGGAAATAGACCGGACCGCCAAGACTGCCGCCAAGAATGTGTTGAACGTACTGTCCCTTCGGTCTGCCGTTGAGGTTGTTTTCGTACTCGTTGGCGTTCAGCACGGGGCTTCTGTACAACTCGAAAAGCGTGCCGTGGAAATTATCTCCACCTGAGCGAGTGACAAGGGAAACCTGAGCGCCGCTCGAACGTCCCAGCTCCGCGGTGAAGTTGCTGGTTACAACCTGGAACTGATCGATCGAATCTGGATTTGGCCTGAGTGGCGTGAAGTTTGAACCACCAGCACTCGACTCGTTGATGTCAATGCCGTCGAGAGTGAAGTTAAAAGCTCGGTCGCGAGCGCCGTGCACGTGCACATTGCCGCCAGTGTTGCCTCCCGTTCCTGCTCGACCATTGCCGATGACTCCAGGTTGAAGCGATACAAACTGCAATGGATTCCTTCCTCGATCACCGACGATCGGTAACGCTTCCAGCGAGCGCGTCTCGACGGTGTTGCCAAAGTTGCCGGAACTGCTGGTCTGGACTACTTCAGCAGCGCCGGTCACCTGAACCACTTCTGCAAGAGCTCCTACTTCCAGCTGGACGTTTATTGTTGACGGCTGGTTCACGTTTACCTGGTTTTGACCTGAGACGAACTTCTTGAACCCCTGCTTCTCAACGGTCAACTGGTAAGAACCTACCTGCACCGAATCGAACAGATACACTCCGCTGTCAGTCGTCTCGGTGGTAAATGAGACCTGGTTAGACTCATTTGTAAGTATAACGGTCGCGCCTGGTACTGTAGCGCCTTTTTGATCGCGCACGGATCCCGTGACACGTGATGCTGTTCCCTGGCCCAGAGCGAATTGCGTTAAGGTTAGGAATACAAAAAAACAAAGCGAACTCATCAAAAAGCTGGTTCTCTTCATCGCAGGCTCCTCGAGAAAGTTGTGACTGTCGTGAGGAATGATCTTAATTTCGCTTTCGGTGGCGGATTATATGAGTGACAGCGGGATAATGGTAGCTAAAGATTTTTATTATTTCGATAACGATTGCTGATGCGGTAAGAAACGCGACTTACTGGTACAACAACGCTGCCGCGCGACGTTGATTGAACGCTTCCAATGCTGAACGCCAGGATCGAACAATTTCTTCCGGTGCTTCAGCGCGTTTCACTCGCTCCAACGTTTCTGCATTCACAAGCAATCGTCCATAGTCGTCGACTTTCCAATTATTCGGATAAAGTCTACGAAGCGCGACGGCGATTTCAATACCCGTGCGCAATGGATTGAAGCGAGCTCGATCCACAACGACGATGTTTACGCCGAGGCATTCCTTATCTTTGAAGACTGAGGCGATCGGCGTGAACCTCACCGGTATGAAGCGCACTCCAGGAAGCTGACGCGCATTCAGGTAAGAAGCGAGCTTGCGATCGTCTATCCATGGAGCACCTACGACTTCAAACGGAGTGTTTGTACCGCGGCCAACCGAGACGTTCGTGGTCTCTAATAAGCCGACCCCGGGATAGAGCGTCGCTTCAGTAAGACTGCGCATGTTTGGCGATGGATTGATCCACGTGAGGTTGGTCGAGTCATACCACATAGATCTTCGCCAACCATCCATCTTGATGACGCGAACGTCACAACCAATCTTTCGATCCTGATTGTAGAACTGCGCCAGCTCACCGATGGTCATGCCGTGGCGAACTGGAGTGACGTGATATGCGGTGAACGATAGCCTGTCCGCGTCTGCTATTGGACCATCAACTTCAATTCCGCCAATCGGATTTGGTCGATCAAGAACATAAACCGGAAGCTTCGCTTTCGCAGCCTCTTCCATCACATAGCCGAGTGTGGAAGTGTACGTATAAAAGCGAACTCCAATGTCCTGGATGTCGAACACCAACGCGTCCAGACCCGTTAATTGCTCTGCCTTTGGCCGCCGCGTTTCACCGTAAAGTGAATAGATGGGTAAGCCAGTCTGCTCGTCGCGAGAGTCAGAAACCTTGTCGTCAGCCAGACCGCGGATACCGTGCTCAGGCGAGAACAAAGAAACCAATTGCACTCCAGGCGCCTTGCTAAGCACATCGATCGTCGCAACACCTGAATTGTTCCGGCCCGTGTGATTCGTGACCAGTCCAATCTTCATTCCCGCAAGCTGCCTGAATCCGTCGCGTTGCAGCACGTCGATTCCTGTCAGCACTTGCGCTTCCGAATCGGCGCCGAGACCTGCGCGTTCAGCTCTCGTATTTTCAAATTGTGCCTGGCTCTTAACGAGCGCAGTGTAATAATCAGAAAGTTCGCGCCGTGAACGCTCAACTACCGAGCCGTCGGTAACCGCGGCTGCAACGATAGAAGCGACTTGGCCGCGCAGTGGTCCTACATCTCCTTTGCCGTCCGGGTGGACTCGATTGCTGAGAAAGATGACAAACATTTCGCTGGCCGGGTCGATCCAGATTGACGTGCCTGTGAACCCGGTATGACCGAACGAACCTAGCGGGAAGAGATCACCACGATTGGTCGAGTAGCTCGTATTCATGTCCCAGCCAAGTCCGCGAGTCCAACCTGCTTCTGAGACAAGACGCGGTTGGATCATCGAACTCACGCTTAACGGGCTCAAAATTCTCGTTGGTCCGAATCTTCCCCCATTCAGAATCATCTGGCAGTACACCGCTAAGTCGTCAACAGTCGAGAAGAGACCGGCATGACCAGCAACTCCACCCATGCGAAATGAGGTGGGATCGTGAACCAGTCCCCTTAGCCATTTCTCTCCTTCCGCTCCCGCATCTCTATTTGTGTCGCCGAGATAGTTCATCTGACCTCTGCGTTTTTCAGTGGGCGCGATGCGACTCGTCAGGTTTGCTCCGGGTTGAAATCCAGTGTCACGCATTTTCAGCGGAATAAAAACATTCTTACGGGCAAATTCAGAGAGCGGCAGTCCACTTGCGCGATGGACCACTTCACCAAGCGCAATGTAGCCAATGTCACTGTAGACAAACCGCGCGCCGGGAGGATTCCTG
>JBKPAC010000257.1:0-19076 GCA_046726175.1 Acidobacteriota bacterium | reverse complement strand
GTATAGGTTTGACCAAGGAACTCAATCGTTCGAGTCAGAGTTGTGGTCGAGCTGTAACTCGACCGCGCATAGCCCACCCATAACTTGTGTTTGCGGTTTTCCGATCGGTACGTGTATTTGAGATCGATCCCGAATCTGTTTGGCAGGTCGAAGTCTCTTTCAAAGTCGATAGTGGTTCCGGAGGTTTGAGTATTTGAAAGACTCACTTCACCGGTGGGAATCAGGTACACGCCTCGAACTTCGATCTCATGCCGCAAGTCGGATTGCGCGTCGGCACTGGGCGTGGTGACGATCAGTACAAGGAGGAGAAGAGTCAGCACATAAATCAGTCTAAGCATTGGAATCGGCCTTTCATACCGAGCATTTACTTTCAGAGCTCGACTGTGTTCGCGACACAGTGGTTGCTCGACGATCGCTCCAGGCAGCGATGGATGAAATATAAGTCGCAATGAGCTATCCAAATACTGTCAGAGTTGACAGTCTGTGTGCGGCAAGATTGACGGGCCGGGTTACGCGTGGACCAGGATTATATTGAGTCAGCAGCAAACGTGACACTCCACGCGGGCAAGCGCGGGCATCAGGAGAAGATCGCTACAGAAGAAGCTTCACTAGATTGTCGATCAATACTCTCAGGGGAATTGCCAGCAGAGCTACCGGCACAAACGGCACGAGACCGAAGAGGACAGGAGCAATCAAATCCCTCAAAGTGAACGGGACGTCTCTCATTTGATGGACATTCCCAACAACCGCGTAGAGATCAGTCGTGGTAGAAAAGTCTGGCTCCTTCAGAATCTCGCGAGAAGAATCGATCGGCGAATGCAACCATTCAGCTTCAAATCGAGCGCCGAGATACTGGGCCAACGCGCCATATTCAAGGACGCCGAGCCGCTTCGTTTGTCTAAGCCTTCGCACAAACACCGTTAACGGGCCAGCGAAGAACATGACGATAAAGACTGCCAGCCCAATCGCGAAGTTCCTGAATCCAAGGGGATTAAAGCCGTGGTGGATTACGCGATTGGCCATCAAGCCAGCCACAACCGATCCGATGGCAAAGTTGATCAGTCGAAAGCGGCGCAATGAAAGGCTGAGAAACATCAAACCTCCCGCACGATCCGGATGACTCGCAATCAGCCGCAGATTCAAGCGCGACATCAATAATAAGAATCTGCTCCAAAGAATTAACCGCCACAGCCAGCCAAAAAGTAGAACCAGAAAAAGTGGCAAGCTAACCAATGTATGCCACCAACCTGCGACGGACAGATCGACTCGGCCGCCGCGATGTCCTCTGTACCAGTCGGGAAACACGCTGGAGTCCACGTACAGAATTACTCCGCCAACTACCGCATAGGCTAACAACGCTGTGACGATATCTGCGACGCTGGACCCCAGGAGTCTTCGGGTTGAGGATTCAGCGCGCTCATAACGCGGCATGTCTTCTCTAGCGATCAAGCCGGTACTAACAAAATTCCGAGCAATTGCTCCGAGACTCGGAAGGCAATCGGCTTCTGCGAGGATCAGAACCGGAACGGCGATCAGGTAGCGGGCATGAACAGCGAAATCACTGAAGAACGATCTTGTTGGATGACTGGCGTCAAACGTGGATTGGATAGCTGCTATAACCGCGAGCGGAGCCCACGCAAGCATCGTTGCGATGAAAGCTCGTCTGACGACTCGTGGCTGATCCGGTCGGACCAAACCCAGCGAGCGCTGGATTCGCAGCGGCGGTCCATCAACGAAGAGGTCAGAGCTGACGTATGCGGCGTTCGTCACATTCTTTATCAAAACATCAGATTCTGAAGACGACTGCCAATAGCGCCAGTACTCCAAACAACGAGATCAATCCGGCAAGAACTGTGGCTAACGAATACGGAACTTCAGGATGCTGAGACCGCAACCACACCATATCGCGCTGGTGCTGCCACGTTGCTAACGCAAGTGAAACGATTCCTAAACTGATCAGCACGAGTGCAAAGCGGCGCGGGTTGAGTACTGGCTCGAGATGTTCTGGGTTTTGTTGCCGCATGTACTGAAAGAATTTGTAGATCGTGAAGCCAAAAGTGATGAGAGACGTCGCGGTCCGCACCCAGGCCATGAGAGTGCGGTCATGGGCCAACCGCGTGCGATCAGCTGCCAGAATTGTGGACACACTGGCACTGCTATCAACTTTCGCAACCATGTCGTTCTCTGGATCCAGCTAAAAGAGTTAGCTCTTATCTCGAGACCGCCCGTCGCTCTCGGTACTTGGCAAGCCTCACTGCTCCCTCGCCAAAGAAGCAATTCTGGCCGGCTCGACCAAGGGCGACGAGCGGTTCCGTCTCACAGGTCCGAGCGACTAGCCCTTTCCTCCCAGAAGTCGATCATGACCTGTGAGCACAGCATCGACCTTTTTCGTCTGATCAATGTTCAATGATGTGTAGACCACCGAGCCGCCACGCTCGCGTAGAAAACTTATCGCTGCGCTGGGCTGAAGGTTGGTGGCTAAAGCGATGATCGCCGATTCACCAGGTCCCACCAAAGCACCTACATCACGAATGAAATCATCGGAAATACCAAGCTCCCTTACCCACCATTCTCGTGCTGGCGAATCAGCGAGATCTTCATCGGCAGCTTTCGCTTCCCTGCTTGCGACTTTGCTGGCAGCCAAACTCAGCCGCTCAGTAAACGGTTGATACATCGTCGCCTTTATGAACGAACCCCAAAAGTGTGACCAATATGCTCCTTCCTCGCGAGAGACATTGACACTTTGCTGCACGATAAAATTCCGCCGGTCCTCCCATGACACAGTGATAGCCTGGTCGAGATCAAAGAAATGCATTTCTCGTTGCCGTAACTCTGTCAAGACCTGAGCAGCGCGGTACCTACCTTGAAAGCCAACGACAATCAGATCCACTGTCGTTCTCCTATCCTTAGTCAGAAGATATAGAGAGTTCCGGAGCAGGTAAATCACCTTGATTTGGTATTTTTGGTTGGCGTCTCAAAGGCGACGCTGCATGTTTCCGGTAGAAGGATCAGGGTTCTATGGTATGGGCGGGAGAACCAAATTAGCCCTGGATAAACGCGGATAGAACGCGGATCAGAATTAGAACCTTAGCAGACTTATTCCGAACCTTGACTGTATTTCTGAATCTTAGCAGTCTGTATTTCTGATCCGTGTTCTATCCGCGTTAATCCGCGGCTAAGGTTTGTCTTCGGCTAAATTCCCATGCGGGGACTCAGAGGACCCGGGGACTGCACCATACCATTGCGGATCGCATAATGGACGAGTTCGACAATCGAGTTCGCATTCAACTTTTGCATCACCGAGCGCCGGTGAGTTTCCACGGTGCGAATGCTTATTCCCAATCGTTTTGCGATCTCTTTATTCGTTTTGTTCTCAGCGAGGAGCTGCAAGATTTCGCGCTCACGGGAACTTAGGGGACCGCTCGTAAAACGGTCGCCCATCCCGCCGGAAACCGAAGCCGCCAGTGAGTTCAATATTGCCTCTGAGATTCGTGGAGTAAAGAACGGCCGGTGCTGCCAGAGAGACTTCACTGCATCGATCAAACATGGCGCGGCGTCAGACTTAAGCACGTAGCCTCTCGCTCCAGCCGCGAAGACCTCTCGAACCAGATCTTCCGAATCGTGCATCGAGAACACTAGTAGCTCCATTCGCGGGAACTCTTTTCTCAGTAAGCGAATCGCGTCGAGTCCATTCAATTCAGGCATAGCGAGGTCCAGAACGGCGACGTCGGGCTTCAGCTTCCGAGCCAGGTAGACAGCATCACGACCATTCGCCGCCTCACCGCAAACCTCGATACCATCTTCGGCCTCGAGCAGGTCTCGGATTCCGCGCCGCATCAACTCGTGATCATCCGCCAGAAGAATGCGAATCATAAGAGGGCCTCCACTTTACCGGCACCGTAGCAGTAACAATTGTGCCTTCCGGTCCCGAATCCACTTCCAACCCGCCACCGAGCTGCTTCATTCGCTGACGCATGCCGGGGATTCCAACACCCAGACCTTCAATGCTGTCGGAATTGTGTGGCGGTTCTGCCACCAAAGCCACACCGTAGTCCCGGACTTGCAATATGACGTTCTCATCGTCTCGAATCAGTGAAATGTCGGCGCTCTCGCTGTTCGTATGCCGCCGGATGTTCGTCAGGCATTCCTGGACCACGCGGAAAAGAGAGTGCTCGACGTCTTCCGGCATGCGATGTCCATTCTCACAATTCTCAATGAAGCCTACCTTTACTCCGCTGCGTTCCGTGAAGCCTTTGATGTACCACCGCAAGGCAGTGACCAATCCGGCATGATCCAGCAGCGGTGGATGCAGGACGTACGATAACGTCCTGATCTCTTTCAGAGCCTGTTCGCCGAGCGCTATGCTTTCAGACAATCTATCTTTGGAGCGCGGGTCCGCTGCGGAAGTAATCGCCTTTTGCACTTGTGCCAGATTCAACAGGATCAGGCCGACACCTTGCGCAGTCACGTCGTGAAGTTCTCGAGCGATGCGGCGGCGCTCTTCATCCTGTGATCTCAGCAACCGGCCAGTGAGTTCGGCGAGCGAATGCTCGGCCTCTTTGCGTTCAGTGATGTCCTGTACGATCAGAACTAATTGCTCAACGCTGCCGTCGTCTTCCCGCACGCAACGCGCCGAGATACTTGCATGAACGACTCTGCCATCACGGTGGATAAACCGCTTGTCCATGATGTACCCTTCGGTTTCGCCTCGCAGCGTCTGCTGTAACAGTCTGGCATTTTCGGCGATGTCATCGGGGTGGGTTACGTCCGTCCACTTCATGCTGGTGAGTTCTTCAGCTGAGTATCCGAGCATCTGACATAGCTTTTGATTCACTAGCAGGAATTGCCGAGTCGCTGACGTGATGGCCATGCCCACGAGCGGCAAATCAAAGAAGCGTCGAAACCGGTCCTCTGCGAGCTTGCGTTCGGTAATGTCACTGGCGGCAACAAGAAAGCACCGCCGCCCATTAACGGTTAGACACTCGACCGAAGAAAAGAGAAAACGATAAGAGCCATCCTTTGTTCGAAACCAGCTCTCGATGTTACTCAACGACCCCGTTTCGCTGAGCGATGCAATCAATTTCGCTCGCTGTTCGGGTGGATTCCACATACTCAAGTCGATAGAGGTTCGCCCGATCACCTCGTCGCGTGTGTAGCCGCTCATCTTTAAGAAGGCGTCGTTGACGTCGAGGAAGCGACCTTCATCGACAGTTGTAAGACTCATTGGCTGTGGATTGAATTGAAACGTCTTACTGAGTTGTTGCTGGTTGGATACGATGTGTTCGTTTGTTCGCCAGCGACGTGAGCGCTGGACCAACAAGATACCTATCAAAACCGTCTCAAGCGTTATTAAGCCAGCTGCGAAAATGACGTACCGCGTTTGTATCTTCCAGACCGAGCGCACGTCGTCGACCTGGATTACGGTACCTTGCATCGGTACCTCAAAATCAGACACCGGCGCGTTTGAAGCGATCGCAGTCGAAATAAAGAGCGCGAGGAGCAGAACCGCGCAGAATAGACCACCGACGAGCCTGGCGAAGGAGAGTCGCGGGGTCATGGGCTTCGAATCCTTTGTTCGTACCAACTGCTGACCTGTCGATCAGCTACGCTAAGATGTGTCCTTGCTAGAGACACCGAATCACCAGATCACTCATTCGCTCTCACAAGATCGCGAGGAGTCCTTGAAACGCTTCCGGTTCGAAACCAACCGTTCAACGTCAGATGACAGCGTAAGTGAGTCTGGTATTAGAGGGCTTGGCTGTGAGTCGGTTCCATCAATCCCTCGATTTGGCGGTAGCGAGAGACAGGTATCTGCTCGGATTTGTCTTGCTTACAGCCGCGCCGGTTTGCCGCACGGAAACCGCAACCTGACACGAGTTCCAATTAAAGCAAAGCCGGTAGCTGCTTTGACTACACCAGTGTCGGAGGAGACGGTTTACCTCCGGCTGGAGGGCTTCCCTAACAGGTAATCGATTAACCCGAATACTCAATCAATGTTAAGGATGCTACCGGCTCGGCTTATGATGAGAAGGAATCTATACCCCCGCGGGGTGGTACGCAATCCGTAAAAATACGTAATGAGAAGGGGTCGTTGGGGAAGGTTTCACCGCGGACGAACGCTTGGTAAGAACTGGTCTGAAGAAACCGAAACGGCAGGAGGCTATGTTCTTCTTTCCCTTTTCAGATCCGTTTTTATCCGCGTTCATCCGCGGCTAAGTTTTCTCATTAACCAGATCCTTCAGTTAGAGCAGCTACGGTCCTCATATAATCAGCAGTCCTTTCATGAAATTCGCAGGTCGTTCGATGATTGCCATGAATGCATGGGAAAGTTGATCGAAAGCAAAGAAATGAGTGTACAAGGGCAGCGGATCAATTAGTCTTAATGCAATCGCCTCGAGAGCATCTTCCATCCCCTGCACGTAGGTGTTGGGGTCGCGCTCATGAGCGTTAATGACATCGAGGCCGCGCCAATTCCAAAGCTGCATATTTACCTGGCGCGGTCCATGGTGGTAGCCGGCAATGACGAGACGACCTCGTTCGCGCGTCAATTCTGTTGCAAGGTCCAGCGCCCGCTGGCTGCCCACAACTTCCATCACGCAATCGCAACCGCGACCGAATGTGTCAGAAGCGCGCCCAGAAAGCCGATGCCAACGATTGCTACGGTGTCTCCAGGCAAGATAGCGCTGCGCTTTATGATGTTTGTCACACAGCCTAACGGTTCGCTGGGAAAAGGAATGGAGTCCATTGAGCTCGGCAACTTGATAAGCTCGCTCGATTTGCTTATGTCGTATTCGGCGTAAGCGTGCGACGACAGAAATGCGACGCGCTCGCCGGGAACGATCCCGTCGGCGTTTGGGCCCACTGCGTCGACTCCGCCCCAACCTTCGTGACCCGGCGCGCCTGGTTCCAGCGGATACGTAAACTAGGGTTTACCCTGCCAAACCGGAATGTTCGAGGCGGATACGCCGCAACCTTCGAGCCTGATGCGAACTTCATCAGCCACAGGATCTCGAAACTTGATTTCCTTCATCTCGATTCGACCTGGTTGCGCAATCACGGCGGCGCGGCCAGTCACACCGTGCGGAACAGTTTTGACAGCAACAGCTGCTGAGGTCTGCAGTTTCTCCATTCGATTTCTTTCTCAGGCAAAAAAATTTCAGGTGCTCATCTGGGTTGAATCGATCGAGGAGAGCCTTGTTCTGTAGACCTTCGTGGGCGTTTCAGGGAGAGGCAAGAATACGAGCAGAATATTATTCATTCGGTACGTAAACGTACGTAGCCTCTCGAAAAACAAAGACTGTGATTAATTTGTTAGGAACGAGATCTGATCAATGAATGTGTTCGGCCTGCCGAGTGAGCTTTTGATTATATTGCGCCACACAGGGACACTACTCTCCGAGTCCCAAAGCGGCACGAATCTGTTCAATCGATTCGCCCTGCCAGAAGCGGCCCATGTTCTCTGTCGTAGAGAAAGAACGTGGTTCCATCCGATCTATGTACAGGGCCCCATTCAGATGATCTATCTCATGCTGCAGTATGCGAGCGTACCAGCCTTCAGCCTGAATGCTTACGGGTTCAGCGCGTTCGTTCAGACAATCAACCGTGATCTTCAGACTGCGAGGAACCAGGCCGGCGAAACCAGCTAAGCTAAGACAGCCTTCGAAGAACTCAACTGACGCGTCGCTGGAAACGGAAATAGTCGGATTGATGATGACGTGAAAGTCGATTGCGGATCGCTTGCGTTCTGACACTTCATCCTTCGCAAGCTGTGTAATGTATTCGTTTCGATCTTCGATTACCGCCAGTTGGATCGACTCGCCGATTTGCGGTGCTGCAAGGCCAACGCCCGGTGCATCCCGCATCGTGTCCCGCATGAGTTCTATTAGAAGTTGCAGGGATGCACTTCTGATCTGATCCGGTGTTAGCGGCTGGCTTTTCCTCCTCAGCACCGGATCGCCTGCCTGCACAATCTTTAGTTTCATCACAAGTATTACTCAAGCTTGAGCAAATTACTTGAGCAAATCACAGTTAGGAAGGGCGGTTTACCCCCGCTTGCCTGCCACAGCTTCAATTGAGAGTTGTGATTGCAAGCGTGAGTAAACCGCCCTTCCTAACTTTGATTTGCTCAGTTTAGAGTCCAAGCTCCCAGACCCGCGGCTCTGTCATTCCTCCCACGCTAATGTCTTGAACGCCCAGATGCTGTCGGGATAGTTTCGACGGAATGGTTTCGGCATCGCACCCAGGATTGTATGATCGTTTGTCTTCTTGTAGTGACTGACACCTTTCCAGTACAGCGCCTCTGGCGCCGCTTTCGACTTCGGATAACGCTCAAGTACATCCGTGTATCTTTGCTCGGCGTCAGCCCAATGTTTATTCATGAATGCTACCCGTGCCAGACCGAGTTCTAGTTGAGGGCGGAATTCATCTGTCGGCAAGTACCCTTCGAGTCGAAATCGTTCCTTCCCATTCGAATCAAGAATCAATACGGTTGGTGTCCAAAGGGCATCGAACCGGTGAAAGTATGCAGGGTGTTCTTTGATGTGTGCTTCGACGGGAACGAAATTGTCGTTGATGAATTTGGCAGTTTCATCGTCGCTATATGACTCAGCCTCCAGCCGAGCGCAAGCGCCTCAAGCGGGAGCAGCGCTGAAATCGATCAATAAAGGTTTGCTCGACGCTTTCGCCTCACCGATCGCCGCGTCAGCATCCTTATTCCAGTTCACTTTCATGATTTGCCTCCTTCAGCATTCTCGTAATCACATTCAACGCAAATCTTTGACCCAAGACTGTCCCTTGCGCTCGATTATCTTAATGCGCGGAACATATGCATATATTTCGGCCGAACGTAATGACGTATCCAGGAACCATGCTTCGTGGTCATGACTAACAGAGACTAGCCACGGTGTGTTAGCCGAAGAATAAAAAACCAAATCTTCAGGCAGATTCGGGTGCAACCACGCGTAAAGGCCACCTGCCACATGCAACAATTTCACAGACTCGTCTGCCACACTGTAGCGCCGCACGATCGCTTCATGTCCGATCAATGTCGTTCCGGGCCACTGGTTCGTCCTATCATTCGAGACAAGAAAAGGCTTGAGCGCATGCTTAATTTCGTAGGCCGATTGCTCAAGCTTAAATCGATCGCTCCACACCAGGGAAAACGAATCACATCGAGATCCGGCGAAATTAAGGAGGTCGATATAGGTTTGTCCCCTCGGTTCAGCGACTATATCGAAAGAAGATCTCATAAGAAAGTTGCTCGGGTTCTTTGCTTCCTTTGCCTCTTTGTTAACGCTTCATTGTATCTCACCTTTCACCGCGAATTTCGCCCGCGACGGAGGTTCGCCATCGTCGACGATTCCCGTCTCCCCTTCTTGATTTCTAAGAGCCTTCTCCAGACTCTCGCTTTGATCCGATCGGGTTATGTACAAGTTGCGTTGAGGCACAGCAACGTTTATTCCTGCCTCGTCGAGTGCGGCCGCGATCCGTAGTGCTACCTCACTCTTCAGCTCCGGAACGATCCCCGGCCGCGGTGCCCAGAACCGAACTTCGAAGTTGAGAGCACTGTCACCGAAGCCCAGAAACAGAGCGGTTGGTGCTGGAAACTTAAGCACTTCAGGATGGGATGACACCGTTGTGCGTAACAGGTCGCGCACTTTGGTTGGATCGTTGCCGTATGCGACGTGGAAGTTCAGCACGATCTGGCGCCGTGTACCCGTTAAGGTCCAGTTCGTTACCTGCTCTGAGATCAAAGTCGCATTCGGAATTATGAGATCCGCGCCATCGAAAGCATGTACGGTGCTGGACCGAAAACCAATCTTAGTAACCTCACCACCTACACCTTTGATTTCCAGAAGATCGCCGACTCTCACAGGTCGCTCAAACAACAGAATGAGACCAGAAACGAAGTTGTTGACGATGTTCTGTAGACCAAAGCCGAGACCAACGCCCAGTGCTCCTGTGAGAATAGTGAATTTGGATAACTCTACGCCGGCAGCGGCAAGCGCCAGTATGAAGACCAGCACCAAAACGACGTAGTGAGTTGTCGTGGCAATCGCATTGGGAAGTCCGTGTGCCAGTTTTAGGCGTGGCAGAATTCCTTCACCCAAAATGAATCGAGCAATGGATGCAACAAAGTAGCCAACAACCAATGTCAGTAGGAAAGCGACAATATTGCCTATGGCAAACCAGGTCGAGCCGACTTTGATTGGGTAGTTGAGTGCATCGGTGATCGTTGCGTAGACGTCATCTCTAATGCCAAATAGTTTTAAGGTTGTGTGGATCCAGAGCAGAAGCATTGTCAAACCCAATGCAAACGTTAGCCGCCGGAGAAGACGGTCGCGATCCGCGCGATCATGCCTGAGGCTTTGCTTCGAATCTGGTCGAATGACAAACGATGCCAGTAGGGTTCCAGCGACCAGAACAGTGTACAGACTCACAGCACGGTAGGCGCTGACCAATGTAGCGTGGGTCAGCAGGTTTGAAAGCCCTACGTACCCAAACGCATTCGCACAGAATGCAAACAGAAGTAGAAGCATTCCCACAATCACGGCAACCAACGTCAGCGGGGCGCGCTGCTGGGGCCTTATCTTTCGATATGCGTCTCGCAACAACCAGCACATCAATGCTATGACAGCCAAAATAAAAATCGCGAGCAGATCCCGCTTAATCCAAACGGGCAACTCGAAAGTTTTAATAACGCTCCATACCAACACACTCGCAACCAATGCAACGAGCAGCTTTTGAAACGGTTTTGTGAGGCGAGGCTTCAGCAGTCTCAGTACCGGAATGACGCCGATCAGATTCACGACTGCTATGGCGCTGTTCGGTGCCTCGTAAAGCACCGGCATCATTGCAACCAGAAACACCAGCAGGGCCAATGAGAGCGGGCGTCGAAGCAGTGATCTGTGGTGGGCCGCACTCGACTCAGCGGCTCTAGCTCTGAGAATAATGAACAAGCCGAGCGCGACCGCTGTTAAGAAAACGATCATGATTATTGCTGTACGTTTCGCGCGGATGAAAGCGGTCAGTCGTGTAAGGTCCTGTGTAAAGGTGCTTCGTAACAAACGTCTGACGGTGTCCTCGGGTTGTAAGCCAAACTGAACTTTCCACAGCGGGAGACTGTCCGGCTCGAGCAAACTGCGTTGCGACGATGCTATCGCTTTTTTCAGGTGTTCAGTCTCAGTTGCCACGATCGCTCCTTGTGTGGCCACCGTTTGTTGCAGCGCGAAAATCCGACTGCGTCGATCTTCTACCGACGTCATGACGGCGCGTATGTCTGTGAGGGCTTTGCCGGTGAGATCGAGAAGCTCTGGCGGAAGCTCTTGAGTCTTGACTTGCTCGCTCGTTGACAGCCACCGCAACTCATTGCTTTTAAGGGACTGGAGTTCGGTTTCGAGAGCAGTGGCTTGTTTGATTAGAGTTTGTGAAAATCCTTCAACCTGATCTTTCAAAGCTTGCCAATCCAATGATGACTGCTGCAGCTCCGTGAAGATTGCACCGAATTGAATTGCCTGTTCAGTTTTGCCGGCTTTCTCATTGATCGTGTTTGTTAAGGCGTTTATCTGTTGTTCGAGTTCCGTCAACGCATCGTTCGAAACGATTCGATCGGGCAAACTCCGAAGTTGCTGATCGAGCTGCATCGCTTCTGCAGCAACTTGCGGCGTGGCAATTGTTGGAGCGCTGGGTGACGGAAGAGATGAAGGCAGAGGTGACGCTTGCGGAGTTGGTTCCGTGGCGGCTTCAGCCTTGCGAGACGCTCGCCTCTGGCCCACTGCCAGTTCAACGACAGAACAGAGGACTATAACTACGAACAGAACCCTGCAGCAGGACGCCTTAGTCAAAAGTCGCAAAACCATAAGATGCGCTCCTGAACTCCGCCAACGGCAGGTGGTGGATCGTACACAGCCAACCTTTCTCTGATCGCAACTCATTACTTTCTAGAAAGGTTCGCTGCTTGCCCGTAGGCTGACTTGAACCATCCACCAACTGCCGTTGGTCGGATTTTGCAAAACTCTTTGATTGTGTTCCGTGTAGATTGGACGTGAACGAACCACCAACTGCCGTTGGTCGGATTTCGCTGACATTTGAAAGCTCATCCAAAGTCCCGCGAGATATTCGTTGCCCACGCCATCAGGTCCGGCGTCAGCATGTTTTTATTAAGGCAACTGTGGGACTTCAGCTGCAGAAGCGTCGGGTGGTAGAACCTGCCCAAGCTCGCATGTCGGAGGCGGTGTAAGCATCCTACCTTCACGCAGTTGGGAACGCAAGAATCCGATGCGGTCGTGACGTGCTGGCAAATACTGATCGCCGCTGCGCTAATCTCAACTGACGGGTTGCGCAAGGTCCATGGCCAAGCCGATGCTGGATTTTGAGCCGGGTGATGTATTACTGTAAGAGCCGTCCTGAGTCTTCCCCAGTTACCTCACTCACAGCAGTTCTCAAGAGAAACAGAATCATGAAACCCATCCTGGTGTCCCTTATTCTAATCCTCGGGCTCGCCCCACATATCTACGCTCAGCGGAATCGCGCTCTCGCGAAGGAAGAATTTGAAGCCGGCATCTCATGGTACAACTCGGGCGACTACCGAGCGGCGCAGCAGCATTTTGAGCTGGCACTAAAACTCAACCCGTCGAACAAGAGCATCCCACTCTGGATCGCGCGTTCGATCCATCATCAGTATCAGACAGGTGTCAGGACAGCTGAGAATTGGGCCACCGGCATGGAAGCTGTCGCAGCTTATGAGAGAGCTTTGACTTCTCCGAATATTGCCGAAGCTCAGCGCGCCTCGCTCGAACTCTTGACTGACATGGGTGACGAAGAGTTGGCCGATCGATGGCGTCTGGGGATTGCTAATTCCTTCTATATTCCGAACCAGGAACGCTCAGCCGCCTTTACAACTATGGCCGCGAAAATGTTGGAGTGTGTGCGTACGATCGATGTTGGGGTCGCTGCTGGTGAGGAGAAAGCGCTCGCTGATGTTGGCGGTGTGTTCCTATGCGTGAACACCGGGTTGGAGTACGCGGAAAAAGCTCTCAAGTTCGATCCAAACAACACGACGGCACTAGAACATCAGAACGCTCTTCAACTCGAAAAGGTGAAGCTGGAAAAATTGGCTATAGAACTTTCGACACCGCGAGTCAGCGCTGCGTCTGTGCGCTGGCAACGACCCGAAGGAGAAATGCCGGTAAAGGATGCAGCGCTAATAGAAGGCGTCCTTGACCTTCGTCACATTGCGTACGAGAAAGGCGTGGACCTTAAATCAATGGCACTCCGCAAACCTGCACCGGTGTACCCTCCGGAAGCAAGAGAGGCTGGAGTGTCCGGCATGGTGACGGTCAGCGTTAATGTTGATGAGGAAGGAAAACCCTTCTCTGCTGTCGCGTCCACAGGTCATTACCTGCTTCGGCGAGCGGCGGTAACCGCAGCACAGAGCACAGAATTCAAACCCGTCAACGATCTCAGCGGAAACCCAATCAAGATCACTCACACGGTCACGTATTACTTCACACTCAACGAAAAACGGTAAGTCTCATTAGTAGTGGGTCTGTTTGCACTGGGAGCGCGGGCGTCTCGCCCGCATCCTGCCGGATTCTCGAGGGGTTGCGGGCGATACGCCCGCGCTCCCAGTGCAAACAGACCCACTCCTGTCTCAGTTAAAAAGAGGCGATGTCCTGGAGTTTGAGATAAGATGCGAAATCCTAGCTCTAAAATCCTAATGCCGGTAGGAGCACGCAATGACAACTCTAATCCAGGACCTCCGTTACGGCGTTCGCATGCTGGTGAAGAGTCCGGCCTTTACATTTATCGCCGTGCTTACCCTATCGTTAGGCATTGGGGCGAACACGGCGATCTTTAGCGTCGTCAACGCAGTGCTGTTGCGAGATCTGCCATTTCCCGAATCAGATCGCATCGTAACCCTGTGGGAAAACAATACCATCGACGGGTTAGAGCGCGATGATGTTTCACCCGCAAACTTTTTTGACTGGCGCGAGCGTCAAAAATCCTTCGAACAACTAGCTCTCGCAAATCCGTACAGTTTGGATTACATCGCAGACAACGAACCCATAACCTTCCGTGCTGCTCTTGTCTCAAAAGGCTTCTTTGAAGTTCTGGGAGCCATGCCGCTCCATGGACGTGTTTTCTCAGCAGACGAATACGAATCCGGTAAGAACAAAGTAGTGATTCTGAGCTACGGATTATGGCAGCGTCGCTTCGGAAGCGATCCCAATATCATCGGAAAGACGTTGACCTTAGACGAAGAACCGATGACCGTAGTCGGCGTAATGAGATCCGACTTTCGCCTTCACCTATTCGACATAGATGAGGAGATGTGGGGACCACAAGTCGAAACGGAGACTCTACGATCTCAGCGCAAGGCGACTTATTTGAAAGTGATTGGCCGACTCAAACCGGGCGTGACATTCGAACAGGCTCGGGCTGACATGGGCGGAATCGCCAACAGTTTGACGTCAGAGTATCCGGCAACCAACGCGGGCATTGGGATTACGGCGGTCACGTTGCCCGAACACCTCAAGGGAAAGTGGCGACTCGCGCTTTTGATCCTGCTGGGAGCAGTAGTCTTTGTTCTCTTGATTGCGTGCACAAACGTAGCGAACCTTTTGCTTGCTCGTGGAGCGGATCGCGAGCGTGAGCTGGCAATTCGTGCAGCCATGGGAGCCGGTCGCGGCAGATTGCTGCGCCAGCTCTTAACCGAAAGTTTGCTGATCGCAATCGTCGGATGCGGCATTGGAATAATCCTCGCATACTGGTGCATTCAACTGATCGTTTCTTTTAATCCCGGCGACATTCCTCGCATCGAACAAGTGCACATCGATGGTATGACACTCGTCTTTGTCACTGCGGTGGCATTCGTAGCGGCGTTGCTATTCGGAATCGCTCCCGGGCTTAAGTTTTCGAGACCAAATTTCCACGGCAGTTTGAAAGAGACAGCCCAAACAGTGTCATCAAGTTCTTCTCGTAACCGGTTGCGTTCTGGTCTGGTCGTTACCGAGATTGCACTCGCGGTCGTCTTATTGATCGGCGCGGGATTGCTCGTACGCAGTTTCGTGAATCTGATCAACGTCGATCCCGGATTTTCTAGTGATCGCGTCGCTTCGCTTCAGATTTTTATCTGGGGTCGGTATACGACGCCGGAGCAGCGCGCAGCTTATGTGAACGAAACGTTAAGTCGTATTGAGGCAATCCCCGGCGTCGAAGCGGCCGGCATCACCACAGCGCTTCCCATCCTCGAGAGTAGCGCGACAACGTCAGTTCCATTGAGCATCGAGGGCCAACCTTCACGTCCAGCCGGTCAAGAACCCATAGCGCAGACAACCGTAGCATCAGCTGGATACTTTCCGGCAATTGGTGCTCGCCTCTTACGTGGACGTCTCTTCAACCAGTTCGATACGAATCGTTCGCTAAGGGTCGCCGTGATCAATGAAACAATGGCGAAACGCTACTGGCCCAATGAAGATCCGGTCGGCAGGAAGTTTAGTTTGAGCCGTGGAGGGCGCGGTGAACAAGGACCCATAACGTTGGAGATCGCCGGTGTCGTCTCTGATACGCGCCAGGATGGTTTGGATAAAACTCCTCGCCCGGAGTTCTTTCGACCACATTCTCAGTCGCCTTCAGGCTCACTGATCTACGTTGTACGCGCTCGCAATGATGTTGCAGCCCTGATACCAGCGTTACGAGAAAGCATCTGGAAGACAAGTCCAAGTCTGCCGTTTTACTCGGTGACGACAATGGATCAGTTGGTGTCCGACTCGCTCAAGGTGAGACGCTTCAATCTAGCGCTGCTCGGAGCATTCGCCGGTCTGGCTCTAATTCTTGCCTTAACGGGCGTTTACGGAGTGATGAGTTTTGTAACACGGCAACGCACGCACGAAATCGGAGTACGAGTAGCTTTGGGCGCCAAGACACGAGACATTGCAAAGCTTGTACTCGGGCATGGATTAAAGCTGACGGTCATTGGCACATTGCTTGGCGGCATCGCTGCGTTTGCACTAACACGATTGATGAGCGCGTTATTGTTTGGAGTTACCGCGAGCGACCCGGTAACGTTCGCTGTAGTTGTCGTATCGCTGCCTGCGATAGCACTGCTCGCTTGTTATATGCCCGCACGGCGTGCGATGAAGATCAGTCCGCTGGTGGCGTTGAGATACGAGTGAAAAAGTTAGCCGCGGATGAACGAGGGAAAAGTTAGCCGCGGATGAACGCGGATAGAACGCGGATCAGGAACCTGAAATCAGTAAGCGTTCTGATCCGCGTATTATCTGCGTTAATCCGCGGCTAACTTTTTCCGCGTTCATCCGCGGCCTTTTTATTTTCGCGGACTGCTACTTTTAATTTTACATCCGTGCACTTTAACTTATAGTCGAAAGGCGTAAACAGATCTGCGGTATGCGCTCGTTCCGAATCACGACCTACAACATTCACAAGTGTCGAGGGTTGGACCGTCGTGTACGGCCGCAACGTATTGCCGCTGTCATACAAGAAACAGAACCCGACGTAATTGCTCTACAGGAAGTCGTGGGTATGGACGATCCGGATCGCCAGCGCAATCAAGTATCCTTCATTGCGGACCAGCTGGGATTCGATTATTGCATTGGAGAGGCTCGACGTTTGCACGGCGCAGCTTATGGAAACGCAGTCCTGACGCGTCTACCAATCGTCGCGAGCGAGAACCACGATATCACCTGGCGCAGAAGCGAACCGCGAGGCTGTTTGGATGTCACACTCAAGATTGGACAACATCACAAAGCTCCGCGGCTACTCCGGATATACAACGTCCACCTGGGTACTGGCTTTTTCGAACGCCGGTACCAGGCTCCAAAGCTGATCGAACTCCTTGGCCAGCGTTCTGATCATCAATTCCCTCGTCTGGTGCTGGGTGATTTCAATGAGTGGCCGCGCGGGCTCGCGTCGAAACTGTTGGAATTGCAATTTAATACGGCTGAGCCGCGCCGCAGGTTGGGTCGACCGAGAAGTTATCCAGGCATTTTGCCCTTAGCTCACGTGGACCACATCTATTACGACTCGCCTCTCCAGGTGCGACACGTCACGGTCCATCGAAGCAGGTTGGCGCTAGTCGCGTCTGATCATTTACCAATTGTCGCTGATTTTGTTTATGAGGATTGAGAACTAATCTCCGACGCGATCTATCGCCTTTGGCTCTTTCTGCTCGGGAACAGCCGGGCTAAGCTCAGTTGCCTGGTTTGGAGTCTTGCTTAAATACAATTTAACGCCACGGTACAGAAGTGCCGCCGCAAACCAGACACACAAGAACACCGTCGGGTAGATCAGGACGCTCGGGAAAATCAGGAAGATGATCGCCAGCAGGAAGAGTAACGCACCAATAGTCAACATCAGGCGCGCCTCAACCGGCTCCAACACACGCTTGCCGGCAAATGCCGCACCGACAGCGTTACCGATTCGCAGCGCACCGGCCATTGCACGACTCGAACTTCCGCCACCACTCGTCATCATCGGAGATCGATGAGGTGGCTGACCGGGCGCTTGGACTTTGTTTCGCTCGTCCAGAACAATTTCAGTAGCATTCGTCAAATCGTCTTCGTACATCTCCTCCATTTCGCGCGCGAACTGTTCATCTTCAATCACAGCATCCAATTCGCAATTACCAAACCAACTCGCGAAATTGAGGTTTGTGGATCCGACGCGTGCCCACCGTCCATCTACAACCGCAGTCTTAGCGTGCAACATCGTCCCGTTCCACTCGAAGACTCGTACTCCAGCTTCCAATAAAGGACGATAGCCCGCTCGCGATAACGGTCTTATCACCGGAATGTCTGTTCCATTCGGCACCAACAAGCGAACGTCGACACCGTCCTTTGCTGTGGCGCGCAATGCCTGCACGTACAAACTCGTCCCGGCGTAATAGGCGTCCGTCAACCACACGCGCTGCTGTGCCAGCGAGATGACCATTTGGTCCAGACGCATCATTCCCGCTGTGGCCGGAATTGTGGCTACGACTCGTAATGCCGTGTCTCCTTGCGATGAAAGCTCATCTCGTTTAGCGATCTCGTCGTCGGGAAGCGCTGGACCACACGCCGCCCATACATTCGCAAATGCCTTTTCGATATCCGCCACGGCGGGACCCCAGATACCGACTCCGGTGTCACGCCACGGCTCGATATTCTTTTCAGGAACGCCAACCCACATGCGACCGACACACAAACCCGTAATGAAACCTACTTCACCATCTACCGTGAGCGCCTTGCGGTGATCCCGGCTGAGCCACCCGAGAGGCGAGTCCCATTGCGGAGGGTTGTAGCAACGCACTTCGACGCCTCCGGCACGCAGGTGATTCCAAAATGATCGTGAAGCCTTCCCCAAGCCGCCCATCCAATCGTAGATGAGTCGTACCTCGATACCTTCGCGAGCTTTTGCATTTAGCGCGTCAGCAAACTGCCAGCCCACATGGTCTTCATGAATGATGTAGCTTTCGAAGTGGATGTAACGCTTTGCAGCTGCGATGGCGTCAAGCCACGCGGGATAGTTCTGCGCGCCGTCTTTCAGCAGCTTGATTCGATTGCCATCGACAAGCTGGGCTCCGGCCGCGCGAGAGAATGCCTGGTTGGCGAGTTCTCGCATCGCCGGACGCTCAAGTTTTACGGGCTTGGACCGCTGTCTTATCCTCTTCATCAATATGTCCTGCCATGAAGGTGGATACGCTTACGGCTTCACAATACTGATTGTAGAGTATGGTTAATTTGTCGTGTAGGCGAGTCCGGTCAATTGCCGATTGCCGATTTTCGATTTTCGCTTGGGTCGTTCCGCAGGGGTAAATCGGCAATCGGCAATCGGCAATCGACAATCGGCAATCGACAATAACGGTTCGCAGTCGGCAGTCGGCAGCGGCAGTGGCAGTCGGCAGCGACAGTCGGCAGCGGCAGTCGGCAGCGGCAGTCAGCAGCGACAGTCGGCAGGTGGCAGCTGTTCGTGTTAATTCGTGTCTTCGTTTTCGTGTGTTTCGTGGATCCTGCCTCCTGCCACCTGCCTCCTGCTCCTGCCTCCTGCCACCTGCCTCCTGCCACCTGCCTCCTGCCGAC
>JBKPAC010000256.1:0-7100 GCA_046726175.1 Acidobacteriota bacterium | reverse complement strand
CTTCAGTGCTGATGTACGTCGTCCTTCTTCAAACATCTGGCGCGCTGACAGCGGGGCATATCGCTCGCCGATCATCCGGTGATGATGTGCAGCATCGCTGCTCGTGTAATGAAGAATCTCACCTTCCAGCGAGCTCACGGTAGCTTCTGGTTGCATCCTAAACGATTCGTGAATATGTCGCGACTCCCATCGTCCCTTGTCTCGTCTAAAGAGTCGCAGTTGCCGATCGGGATACCAGCCACCACCACGGATCCATCTGCCCTGATAAAAAGCTCGCCGTGCGATCGAATATCCATCGGCGAGTGCGGCGGTAGATCCGTTTCGCAATCTCTGAATTGAGTCCTTCAGTTCCTCTGAGACGCGCTCATCTGCGTCAAGACTAAAAATCCAATCATGGCTAGCTTGATCCACCGCAAACTGTTTTTGAGCAGCGAAGCCTGGCCAGGATCGGGTAATCACAGTCGCACCACATGCCTTTGCGATTTCGCGCGTCGAATCGGTTGACTCAGAGTCGACTACGATAATCTCGTCGGCCCAGCTTACTGACTCGCAGGCGGCGCGAATGTTTTCCTGTTCATTGAACGTGATGACGGTGGCGCTGATATTCATCCGAATCCGTGACCTCAGCGCAAAAAATTTGCGATTGCAAGGTACGTTGTTCGTACCTTAGCAATCGCAAATCGAAGATCGCAAACAAAAACTGCTGCTTACGGGACTGGAGCCTCGACAATTACATTGTTTGCGCGAAGTGTCGTCGACGTAGCTCGCTGCAGGTCTGCCAACGCTTTGTTGTAATCAGTCTCTGCACGTAACTCTTCGGCACGAGAGTTAGTCAGCGCGTTTTGGCGTTGGAATAGCAAGAAGGTCGTTGACCGGCCTACCTGGTAGAGACGCTGTTCGCCTTCGAGCTGCAGCTCAGCGTTGACTCTTGCTTCGCGCGCTGCCAGAACTCTCTTCCGTGAGGTATCAACGGCTTGCGCGGCGTTCCTAACATCAACTTCGACGATCAGTTCCTGTGAACGCGTTGTAGCAAGCAACTGCTCCTGCTGAATCCGAGCGCCTGCATATTGCGCCTCGGCCGTCTTGTTTTTGAACGGAAATGAGATGGCGACGCCAACGGTCACATTCCGAGTTTTGAAACCAAAGAGATTGGCCAAGTCTCTGGCATAACCGCCGATCAGATCCGGATTCACGCCAGTAACTTGCAGCGGCACCAATGGAGGAACCGCCACGGGTAACATGACCGAAGATTGAATCTGCTGAATCTGCTGTAACAAAAACGCATTTGCGTTGTTCGCAGGATCGCCTGAAATCAACGGAACCAGCGTGCCCGGAGGCACTTCTGGATTGACCCGTTTCCCGGCCAGACCAGTCGTAGCGAGCGCGCCAACGAGATCGACTTGAGGTCGCATCTGGTTCTTGTAGTACTGAAGATCGATCCCGTTGATGTCTTGCTGCAACTTCAGCCTCAGGAGCTCAGGCCGATTCGCGCGCGCCTCTTTCAAGGCATCGTCAAGATTGACCGGAGCTGTATCAAACTTCGGAGTGTCTGTGGGCATCACCTGTGACGTCCACTCGGATGTATTCGGATCCTTGAAGATAAGATTCTTTAGATTGTTCTCAGCAATGGAGACGCCCTGAATCGACTGCAGCAATGCCGCTTCGCGGCTTGCAAGTTCGGTCTGAACCTCTGCTCTCTCGAGCGGCGCCTTTGCTCCAGCTGCAATCTGCGCTTCCACGTTCTTCAAGTTCTCGCGCGTGAGGTTCAGGTTCTCGAGCTGGTTTTGCTGATCGCGCAGTGCGAAGACCAGTTCCCAGTAGGCCTGTTGCACACGAGTGATGATATCAATGGTGCGGAGGCGGAAGTCTGCATCCGATTGGGCCAGCCGCTTTTTCTGAATTCGTATCTGGCGGCGATTGTTGTCAATCGACCGATTGCGCCAGAGCGGCTGTTGATAAGTCACCGACAAGTTTGAAGAGTAGAACGGGTTAATCAAACTGAAGCTGTTGCTGGTATTCGTGTGTGAGTTTGCAAATTGGACCGTGTAGTTACCCCCTCCGCGACCAAACTGTTTCGTGACCGCCGGACTAAGCGTGTAAGTCGTCGTAGCCGTTGTGCCCGTCTGCTGGCCGCCGCCGAGTGAGCTTTGCTGCGGCGTGATGCGCTTATCATATTGGGGGGTGACGCTAAAGATCGGATCATAGACCCCTTCAAGTACGTGAAGTTGCGTTTCTGCAAAGCGCACATCGTCTCTTGCAACCTCGATGTCGTTGTTGTTCTCGAGCGCCCTCTTGATCGAATCGTTCAAGGACAGCGGTAGCGTATTCGAGTTGTTAATGCCGATTCGCGACATGTCCGGTAGCGGAGGCAGTGGACGAGGCTGAGACAACGGAATGTTGGGTTCGCGCGGCTCCTGGGTCGTGTCAATCGCCTGTCCAGGAGTCGGAGCCGGCACAGCAGGAGTAGACGGGTTTGGCGGCGTCACTCCCGGAACCGTGGGTTGACCCGGCGGGGCCTGTGGCGACGGCTGCTGAACGGCTGGCGGAGCAGCAGGATTTGGCCTTTCCGTCCCTGGAGGAGCAGTCGGAGGCGGAGTGGGCGTTGGCACCTGAGCCAGCGCTGTGGCGGCGGTACCCAGCATCACCGCGCCCAAAACCACTAGCTTTGCTAATACGCTACTTTTACGACGAGACATCTGATCGGAAACTCCTTAATGTTAATCCTTAGGTCGTGGTGGTAAAGCTTCAGAGAATATTGGCAAACGACAGTCCACCGGATCAAGTTGGTACTACGTCATAATAAGTGACGCAGTTTCAAAAAGATGTACGTGCGAACCGGCCACCTCGTTAACAACCTGTTCGTTCGATAATGGGATAACGACGCGCGAAAATGGGACTGTACACTCGCTTGACACTCACCGCAACGCCGCATACTCTTGCGCTCTTTCGTCCGCTAGCATTTTCACTCAGTAGAGCATTCGGGCGAAAGTGTGTCAGCGGGGCAGACTGCACCCGAGATCCAATTAATGCAGGAGGAAGAATAAGGAAATGGCTGTTAAGGTTGGCATCAACGGTTTCGGCCGAATCGGACGCAATATTCTGCGCACTTCGCTCGGCGACAAAGACATCGACTTCGTCGCCGTCAATGATCTCACTGACACGAAAACACTCGCTCATCTTTTGAAATATGACTCAGTCCTGGGGAACCTGGATCATGAGATATCCTCGACCGAAACGGGCATTCGCGTCGATAACGACGAGTTCAAGGTCTTTTCGCAGCGCGATCCAGCCGCAATTGACTGGGAATCAGTGGGCGCCGAAATCGTAGTTGAGTCCACGGGACTCTTTACCAAAGCCGAGGACGCGAAGAAACACCTGCGCGGTTCAGTCAAGAAGGTCATTATTTCCGCGCCCGCCAAGAATGAAGACATCACAATAGTCCTTGGGGTCAACGAAAACAAATACAACAGTGCCGAACATCATGTGATCTCGAATGCGTCGTGCACCACCAATTGCCTGGCGCCAGTAGCGAAGGTCATTCATGAGAAGTTTGGGATCCGTTCGGCGCAGATGACTACGATTCACTCCTACACCAATGATCAGCAGCTGCTGGATTTGCCGCACAAGGATCTGAGACGAGCTCGCGCTGCAGCTCTCTCAATGATTCCGACTTCTACCGGAGCAGCGAAGGCCGTCTCATTGGTGATACCTGAGTTGAAAGGTAAGTTCGACGGTATCGCCGTCCGTGTTCCGACGCCAAATGTCTCGCTGGTTGACGTCGTGATCGAAGTCGAGAAAGAAACCAACACAGAAGAAGTGAACAGGGCACTCAAGGATGCAGCGAACGAGGAGTTGCAAGGCATTCTTGCTTTCAGCGAGGAGCCGTTGGTCTCGAGCGATTTTAAGAGAAACTCGAACTCATCGATTGTCGACGCTGAGTACACGAAGGTCATCAACGGAAATCTGATTAAGGTTCTCTCATGGTATGACAATGAATGGGGTTACTCATGCCGTGTCCGCGACCTGATCAAGTTCATTGCTGGTAAGGGGCTGTAGGAATTTTCAATTGCCGATTTTCGATTTTCGATTCTCGGCTGGCTAAGCACAAAGTTCAAAGCACAAAGTTCACATTTCGCATTGTCGGATGTCAAAGCTGTCGATTACCGACCTCGATCTGAAATCAAAACGAGTCTTCATTCGCGTCGACTTCAATGTCCCAATCAAAGACGACCGCGTTGAAGACGACAACCGCATCCGCGCTGCACTTCCCACCACTCAATACGCCATCGATCACGGTGCTCGAGTGATTCTTGCCTCGCACCTTGGAAGACCAAAGGGCGAGCGCGTTGAAAAATACAGCCTCAAGCCTGTCGCTCGTCGCCTCGAAGAATTACTGGGCAAACCTGTTGCGTTTGCTAATGATTGCGTTGGCGAAGAGGTTCGAGCACAGGTAAACAGCATGAAGGATGGCGACGTTCTCCTGCTCGAGAACCTGCGCTTTCACAAAGAAGAAGAGAAAAATGAGGACGCGTTCGCGCGTGAGCTCGCAAGCCTGTGCGACGTTTATGTGAACGACGCGTTCGGAGCAGCCCATCGTGCTCACGCTTCGACAGCAGGAATCACAAAGTACGTGAACCCTGCCGCAGCTGGCCTGCTCATGCAAAAAGAACTCGAGTACCTGGGGCGCGTCATCAACAACCCTGAGCATCCATTCGTTGCGATCCTCGGAGGAGCTAAAGTCTCAGACAAGATTCCGGTAATTAACGCCTTTATCGACCGCGGTGTGGACAAAATTCTAATCGGCGGTGCGATGGCCTACACGTTCTTCAAAGCCGAAGGATTCACAGTTGGCAAATCGCTCGTTGAAGACGACATGCTGCAGACTGCCCGGGAAATCAAGCGTCGTGCTGAGGAGAAGGGAATTGAGTTTCTTCTGCCGACGGATCATCAAGTCGTCGACAGTTTCGAACCTATCAAGGGTCAGAAGATCGTCGCAAAGACGATTCCGATCGAGTTCACAAACGTTGGGCTGGTTGGGTTGGACATCGGCATCGAAACCGTGAATCACTTTTCGAACGCTCTGCGTGATGCTCGCACCATTATTTGGAATGGACCGATGGGGGTCTTTGAGGAGCCTCCGTTCAACGAAGGTACGATCGGCATTGCCCGCGCTGTAGCTGAAGCGGCAGATCGTGGCGCAACGGTGGTTGTAGGAGGTGGCGACTCAGTTTCTGCGATCAACCAGGCTGGAGTTGCAGATCGTATCACCCACATTTCCACTGGAGGCGGCGCAACCCTCGAGTTCATCTCCGGCGAAACGCTTCCCGGTGTTGCGGTGTTAACCGATAAGTGACCAACTGGGAGCGCGGGCGTCTCGCCCGCTCGCTGGTCGACTCTCAATTTGAATGTGGGCGAGACGCCCGCGCTCCCAGTCATAGAACTACAGCATGCGAAAACCTGTAATCGCCGGAAACTGGAAGATGTATAAGACGCTGGGTCAGTCCGTAGACACGGTGCTGGCCCTAAAGCCGTTGGTCGCAAACTCAAACCACTGCGAGATTGTTGTTGCCCCGGTATTTACGTACTTGAAAACGGTAGCTGACCGCCTTGAAGGATCAAACATTCGTGTTGCTGGTCAGAATTGCTCGACTGAAACCACCGAAGGAGCTCACACAGGAGAGGTAGCGGCGTTCATGATTCGCGACGTTGGCGCGAGGTACATCATCGTCGGCCACTCGGAACGACGACAGCTCTATGCAGAGACGGATTCGATGGTGAATCGCAAAGTGCACGCGACAGTCAGCTCTGACCTAACTGCCATCATGTGCGTCGGCGAGAGCCTCGAGCAGAGAGAGCAGAGAATCGCGGAAAACGTTGTAAGTGGCCAATTAAGCGGCGGTCTTAGCGGGTTGACAGCCTCAGATCTCGACCGTATCATCGTGGCCTACGAACCCGTTTGGGCAATTGGTACGGGACGTACAGCGACGCCGGAGCAAGCGCAGGAAATGCACGCGTTTATCCGGCGCGTTTTCGCGGAAGGGCACACCAGGGAAGCAGCTGATAAGTTACGCATCCTCTATGGTGGCTCAGTAAAACCGGAGAACATCGCTGGTTTGATGGCCCAGCCGGACATTGACGGAGCGCTGGTCGGCGGCGCCAGTTTGGAAGCCGAGAGTTTTGCAAAAATAGTTAACTACGAACGGTAACTACTTACGATTCACGATTCACGATTCACTAATTTATGTTGAGTTACATTCTATACGGACTATTCATTCTGTCTTGCATTGTGCTGATAGTATTCGTGTTGCTTCAGCCGGGAAAGTCTGATGCGGGCGCGCTGTTTTCCAGCAGTGTTTCGAGCACAGCTTTTGGACCACGTGGTACTGCGAGTGTATTAGCCAAGGTCACGATTGGCGCCGCTGCAGCGTTTATGTTGATCGCATTGATGCTTTCACTGCCGTCGATTACCGGATCACATTCGGTGCTGCAGTCGACGACCCCTGAGAGCACGTCGACACCAACGCCTCAGCCATCGCCCAGCGCACCGGCTTCCGCACCCGTAGCTTCGCCGGCTCAAGGATCGAACAGTGGTCAGGCTCCTGCGAGTAGCCAATCGCCGGCGACGATTAAGCAGGAAGCAAGTACGACGGTGAAGCCGAATCCGAGCCCGACAAAACAGAAATAGTGATTTCCAATGCAGCCCTCACTCCTGCATAATTGACAACCTGAGCCGAAGTGGCGGAACTGGCAGACGCGCACGTTTGAGGGGCGTGTGAGGTAACTCGTGGGGGTTCGAGTCCCCCCTTCGGCAAATCAATCTTCTAACCTCAATCGCTGCAACAGCTTACGAAGGGTGTCGAAGCTGGATCTCGACACCCACACACGATATAGACACCAACCCGGCTCCGGCGTCCCAGATATTGTTGGACCACCTAATCTGTTTCGTGGTGTCTGTTTTTATCAGGATAGTAGTGTTGAACCGAGCGCGAAAGTAGTTTGGCTCTGAGGTTAACGGCGTGCGAAATATCACCGAGGGTATTTTATTGTCTTTTGAGTACCCGCTAGTACTTTATATGAGATCTTACCTGACGCGGCCTTGG
>JBKPAC010000255.1:0-22080 GCA_046726175.1 Acidobacteriota bacterium | reverse complement strand
CGCGAGACGAATACGACACAGAGTACGTGCCGGCACTCGAGGCTGTACTGGAATGGTCATCAGCAAACGAGGCCGTCTTGTACCTCGAAATGAAGTGTGACAATGGCGACTATGATTCATTGGTTCGAGCTTGCGTTGATTTAATTCATAAACATTCGCTCGTAGATCGCACGGTCGTCGAATGTTTTGATTTGCAGGCTATTGCTGAAGTGAAACGACTGGATCCTTCGATCCGTACGGCAGCGCTTTTTGAACCGGCGATCAAACGACCGGCATCTCTGGTGAAAAAGCGACCTATTGTCAAACGAGCGGAAGAGTGTCTGGCCGATGAGCTGGCGTTGCATTACAGGCTGGCTAACCGGCGCATAGTCGATCGGGCGACGCAAAGGGATATGCGTTGCGTGGTGTGGACCGTCGATCAGCCCGAATGGCTGGACCGCGCCGCATCACTGGGCATCAAGGCAGTGATTACCAACAATCCAGGTGCGATGCGGAACAAGAAACCAAGCGACACGAAATGACGCGACACCCGATTGAACAGCACCAATGTTTCGCGTACAGTCTTGCGCGATGACTCGGGTTGAGAACCGCCCTCTTAGACTCTTCCTAAACGACCACTACTCGATAGCGTACCGGCAAGATAAGCGAGAGAGTTGGACCACCGAAGGCCGCGCCGACTACGGCTTGATCTTTCTGTTCTCGGGCACCGTTCACTTCAAAACAGATCAAACTGACGGTGAATTGCGTCCCGGAAGCTTCCTGCTTCTGAACCCCGCCACCACTTGCCGGTTCGAATGCCGCAACGCAGAGTTGTTGTCGGTTGGACTGGTGCCTGCTCTCGTCGTGGATTGTTCGGTGCGTACGCGCCTCGCAAGCACCACGAACAACGTTTCACTGCGCGCCGGTGTAGCGCTAGAAGATCAAACACTTTCCCGCCTCGCGGACGACCTGGCGCGTGAAATCAACGAGACCCAAACTGGACATGAAGCCGCTATCGCCGCTGTCGTAGAACAGGTTGTGATTCACTTGCTTAGGAATTATTCAATCCTGCGACGCTCAGACAGTCTTGAGTTGTCGCGCGTGGGACTTGTCGACCGGCGAATCCGACGAGCAATTGAGCTGATGCTGGCACAACTGGACCAGGAGTTATCATTGAAGGACCTTGCCGCTGCGTCGTATCTCTCTCCATTCCACTTCGCCCGGTTGTTTAAGAAGCTCACGGGCACAACACCGCACGCTTACCTCGCGGGACTACGAACAGCTACAGCCCAAAAGTTGTTAGCTGAGACAGATCTCTCAATAACTCAGATCAGCGCACGTGTCGGCTATTCAAGTCCAAGTCATTTCACGAAAGGCTTCCGCCAGGCAACAGGGTTGACGCCCCGTGCGTTCCGCGCATCGCTCATCTCCCGAAACTCCTGCGATTGAGGATCCTGAGCTCCGCAGCGGATCAGTCAGTATGACCGCGCAGTAGCGGGGTGGGTCACTTAAGAATCGCGTATACCAAGAGACCCACCCGCTACTGCGCGGGTGGTACTGACCGATTCCCCCTGCGGAGGAGTATCAAGCGCAAGTCGCCGCTAAGATTGCGCAAGATTCGCACAGTTTTTTCGGCCGTCGCTCGGTATTATCCTTCAGATACAACTTCTTCTGGACTGTGAAAATGGCGATATCTAAGGGAGCGGAAATACAGCCAGCTAACGGCAAACTTGGTGTGCTGTTGGTAGGTCTGGGTGCGGTTAGCACGACTTTCATAGCCGGAGTTGAGGCTATCAAACAGGGAGTGGCAGAGCCGATTGGTAGTGTCACACAGATGGGCACGATCCGTCTGGGAAAACGAACCGATAATCGAGTACCGCTTATCAAAGACTTTGTCCCGCTCGCAAAACTTGAAGATCTCGTGTTCGGAGCCTGGGACATCTTTCCTGAATCTGCTTACGATGCAGCGATGCACGCCGGAGTTCTCGAAAAGGATTTACTAAGTCAGATCAAAGCGCCGTTACAAAAGATTAAGCCGATGAAAGCAGTTTTCGATCAGCACTACGTCAAGCGTTTGAATGGGACAAACGTTAAGACCGGTAAGACAAAGATGGATCTGGCGCAGCAACTGATCAGTGAGATTGCTGACTGGAAAAAGAAGAACCGCTGTTCGCGCATGGTGATGATCTGGGCAGCTTCAACAGAAATATTTCTCAAGCCGCATCCTGTTCACAAGACGCTCGACTCGTTTGAGAGAGCGATGAGCGAGAATCACAAAGCGATCGCTCCCTCAATGATCTATGCTTACGCTGCTTTAAAGTCGGGAATTCCCTTTGCCAACGGAGCCCCTAACCTCACGGCAGACATCCCAGCGCTCGTGCAACTCGCGATTGACAACAAGTTGCCAATCTGTGGAAAAGACTTCAAAACTGGACAGACACTTATGAAGACGATCCTCGCTCCGGGTTTGAAGTCGCGTATGCTCGGTCTGCACGGTTGGTATTCAACAAACATTCTTGGGAATCGCGACGGCGAGGTCCTGGACGATCCTGAATCGTTCAAGACCAAGGAAGAATCCAAGCTCTCGGTCCTTGAGTACATTTTGCAGCCAGAGGTTTACCCGGACCTCTACAAGGACTTTTCGCACGTTGTTCGCATTAACTACTATCCTCCGCGAGGCGATAACAAAGAGGGGTGGGACAACATCGACATCTTTGGATGGCTTCGTTACCCGATGCAGATCAAGATCGATTTTCTTTGTCGTGACTCGATTCTGGCAGCGCCGATAGTTTTAGACCTCGCGCTGTTTTTGGATTTGGCACAACGAACAGGAATGCGAGGCGTCCAAGAGTGGCTCTCGTTCTATTTCAAGTCTCCCCAGACAGCTCCCGGTTTGTATCCCGAGCATGATCTCTTTATTCAGTTGATGAAACTTAAGAATACGCTCAGGCACTTGCGTGGTGAAGATCTCATCACGCACCTTGGCTTGGAGTACTACGACTAAAAATGTCGTAGTTTTCCCTTACTTCCCTTCTCACCTTTTGGTCGATCTACGCGTGAAAACGTGTGTTTTCGACTGAAGCGAACGGCTCCCACTTTTTATCGCTGCTACAAATTATTGTCAGGCAGGGCCTGACGCGAAATGTCACTCTTAGATCGACTACTTGTAGTTGCAAATCCGACGAAGCCTGAGATCGACCCAATATTTTGTGATGACATTTGGCGTGGAGTTGTATATATAGCATAACGTGGTGCTTGCGTCTGGGAGGGAGCCTCATCCGGCAAGCGAACGTAAATCGTTCTAAAAGCATCAATTTGACCAGCGGATCGTTCTTTGCTTATGGAGTGATTTGCAGTGAGGTGAACGCTTCGCCGCAATCGGTCGTTTCGTAGGGAGGACGGCATGATCGCTGACATGGAGATGAACAAAACAGAAGAGCCCATGGGAACAGTCTTCCTCGACCCTGATCAGAAAAGTCCGCGCGCGCAGGATTTCGAAGAGCGCCTTACAGCCCGCATTGTGGGACAAGAGCGCGCCGTGCGCAGAATGAGCGGTCTCTATCAGATTTTTCTGGCAGGCATGAACCCGCCAAACCGACCAATCGGCACGATGTTGTTTCTCGGGCCGACTGGCTCAGGCAAAACCCGCGTGATTGAAGCGGCGGCAGAAGTGTTGTTTGGTGACGCAAACGCCGTCGTGAAGATCGATTGCGCTGAGTTTCAGCATTCACACGAGATAGCCAAGTTGATCGGCTCGCCTCCAGGTTACCTGGGCCACCGTGAGACTTCTCCGATGCTGACGCAGGAGAATCTCGATCGCATGCACACCGACGAGCTGAAACTTTCGCTCGTTCTCTTCGACGAGATCGAAAAAGCCTCCGACAGCCTCTGGCAGCTGCTACTCGGTATTCTTGATAAGGCGACGTTGACGCTCGGTGACAATCGGCGGGTCGACTTTTCACGAGCCATGGTCGTCATGACGTCGAACCTCGGCGCCCGTGAAATGTCCGAGCTGATTTCCGGTGGCATTGGTTTCGCTCCGGGCAAAGGCAACAAGAATCAAAACGACACTGAAGTCGATCAAAAGATTTACCGAACCGCTGTGGAAGCAGCTCGTCGCAAGTTTTCACCCGAGTTCATGAACCGTATCGACAAGGTCGTCGTATTTCGCTCGCTGAAAGAGCATCACCTGCGACAAATTCTCGACCTCGAACTTCAGGCGGTTCAGGATCGGATCATGCAGTCAGCTGGAACCAAGTTCGTGTTCCAGTGCTCATCGAGCGCGAAAGATATGCTGTTGAAGGAAGGTCTGGACTTCAAATACGGCGCACGCCACTTGAAGCGCTCAGTTGAACGCTTCCTCGTATATCCGCTTTCGAACCTGGTAGCTACCGGACAGATCGGACTCGGAGATTTGGTTAACGTCGACGTGGACCATTCGACGCATCGTCTGATCTTCTCAAAGCGATCGGGTGGGGCGTTGATTCCGGAACTAACGAAAGGAAAGCAACCACCTGAGGCCGTCGAGAGTTTGTCGGGCGGTGTAGGCTTGCCAATCCCGCACGCGACCAAGGCTGCTAAGAAAGGTACGAGCCGCGGCGACAAGAGCGAAAGCTAGAACAATCAAGTCAGAAACGTAGTTATTGCCGATTGTCGATTTTCAATTTTCGATTGTTGCCGAGGGGCAATCGGAAATTGGCAATCGGCAATAACTACGTTTTGCCTTGATTAGCGCGGCTTTGGTTTGCGCGCTTGATTCTGAGTAGTGCTTCCGATGCGGCGCGAGCGATGTAGGGATCAGAGGAGCTCAAGGCAGTCTGCAACGGCGAGATTGCTGCCGGATCTCCGATCAACCCGAGCGATGTCGCTGCCGATCGCCGCACATCGCCGTGGAGCTTCTCATTTCCGAGCACAGCGATCAGTGCTGGAACGGCCGCTCGGTTTCGAATTTTTCCCAGCGACACAACTGAAGCTCGAAGGACAAAATCGTTCCGTTCGGGCTTGGATTTCCGCTTTGTCTCACCAGCTATAGTAACCGGTTGGCCTGAGATGATCTGGACCAGCGGCACCACCGAAGCCTCGTCAGCTATTTCACCAAGCGCCACAGCTGCTGCTGCTCGAACGCCATCATCCTTGTCAGTCGCAAGCAATTTCGTAATGCCTGGAACGCCAACTTTAATACGCGCAGCTCCCAACGCATGAGCTGCTTCGCGACGAACAAACTCATCGCGATCAGAAAGGAGCGGAATCAGCACTGCCGCAATTTCGCTGGAAGGCAACGCGAGTACGGCTTTTGTGGCCGTTGCTCGCACCATTGGTGATTCATCAGTCAAACCGGCAACAGCTGTACGGGACGCGTCAGGATGTCGCATCAGCCCGAGACGCATTACCGCATCCCGACGTTCTTCGACTTCCCCTGATCCAAGACGCTGCTTGTGTTTTTCAATTTCCCGTTGACGTGGTGTGAGGTTTCTAGACGAGTCTTGAGCAACAAGGACGTCAGGTCCAGGATGCAGGAAGACAAAGTACCCAAGAACCAACAAGGCTGTGGCAGAGTGTCGAAGTAACCGCAGCAAGCGAATCATGCACGGACGTGTGGATGTATGGAAGCACGCTGCTCGGCGCGACGCCTGACGGTCTCCCATTCGAATGTCTGGCGAGCACGCCTGTTCTCATGAGCGTCAGCGAGAATCGCCAACACTTCATCCTCCCAAACGCCGGGAACCAGAGTTGCTCGTCGCATCGATTCCATTATTGCAACGTAGTCAAGTAACTCCTGTACTTCCGAGTCCGTTAACGATTCAACTTTTAGCGATAGAAGCTGGCGTTGAGTTAATCGTTTGGCCATCGCTTTGCTCCTTGCAGTCCGCAAAGGGTGACGGCCAACTCCTGAAGCAGCTAGGAAAGTCGGGCCGTCACTTGGTCAGTTTTGGGGCGCCAGTTAGGTGACATTATCTCCGGAAAATCACCGGCAAAACACCACCCTACATTCATTGCTTATAGGGCTTCTTTTGGGAAACCAGACTATACACGAGCCTGGCACTGAGGGGCAATATTCGAAAACAGCAATCTAATCAATGCGCGAGGCGATTCCGTGCATTGTGTCTACAATTAGAACGGCTATCGGGGGGTAAACGACCAGGTCGGGAATAAGCAGAGCGGCGGATGAATAAGCAATCATGCTTGATTGAACGACTTCAACTCGGTGCCGAAAGAGCAACGTAATATCGGTGAAAACATCTTGTGCGTGCCAGCCAATCAATAAACCCATTCCGACACTCAGCAAATAACCAATCAACAGGAACGAGTAAGCTGAGAAACGAGTGAATGGTTGTTCAGGTTTCTCCTCCTGACGCATGATCGATGCCTGTATCGGCTTCGGTATGTACGTGTAATGCGCAAAGTACTCTTTCAAGCGCGTAGCGAGGTGCCAGATACCAATGACAAACAACGTAAGCACAACGGCTCGGCCGGCGTAATTAGAGACCTGCCACAACTGCGGTCGCATCATGGCCACGAAAAACGTCGAAAGAAAGAGCGACACCGTAGTGAAGACTGCACGCTGACGTTCCCGGTTCTCCTTACGATCTCTTTCTAACACTTCGTCAACAACACGATCCCATCGTGCCTGAACGGCGACATTCCTCGCGCGGCGCGCGTGCGGGTTGTTGGAATGCAGAATTGAATAACCTGCGTTAACGAGGGAAGCGACTTGCTGATCGTAGTACGCACGCTCTTGCGGATCACTGAGGATGTGATACGCCTTGGAAAGGAGACTGAATTCACGGGCGGCAGCTTCCGAACCCGGGTTCACATCTGGATGCCGCTCGCGGGCGAGCTTGCGGTAGGCAGACTTAATCTCGGCTCGAGATGCCGTGCGCCGAACTCCCAGGATTTTATAGTAGTCAGTCACCGCGCTTTTATTACTCCTTAAAACGCCAGCGCTGAAATTCTGGCAGGGTGGAGAACCCGGTCAACAACCGTCTGAATTATAGCACTTTGATGCAACTCCTAACCGTCAGGTAGTAAGCGGAGAGAGGTTGGGGACAGTTTAGCTCGTCTTAATGTTCCTGGAAAGGAGCGGCTGTGAGGTGAGGGCCAAAGGGGCGGTTGCATAATCCTCGAGCGGCCTTCGAGGGGGGCGAGGACTTAATTTTAGTGGAGTCCGCGCCCTCTGGCTCAACCCGAGCCATCTCAACACGCGTGCCACACTCGAGAATTCGAAAACTCTAGGGAAACCGAGGTTCTTTCAATCAGTTTACGAAAAACCTGTTTACGGTTAACTACACTGACTGTCTACAACCGTGAACAGAAAACTCGTGTCAGTTGCGGCTCGCAGCGACTGAGCGTCTTACGATGTTAATGAGCGTGCGAACTGCGATACCAGTCGGACCTTTCGCTCGGTAGGGCTTCGCATCATCCCCCCAGGCCGTGCCCGCAATGTCGAGATGAGCCCACGAGAGCCCATCCGCAAACTCTTTTAGAAAGGCTGCGGCCGTGATTGTTCCTCCCTTGCGGCCTCCAACGTTCTTGATGTCCGCTATATCCGATTTGATCTGTTTCGAGTATTCCTTATCAAGTGGAAGCTGCCAGAACTTTTCTCCTACTTCCCTTCCCGAAGCAATGACTTCGTCGATCAGCTCCTGATCGGTCCCGAGGATGGCGGCATTAACATCTCCCAGCGCAATCGAAACAGCACCCGTCAATGTTGCCATGTCGATAACTTGAGTTGCGCCGAGTTTCTTCGCA
Organism: Acidobacteriota bacterium; assembly: GCA_046726175.1. Lineage (GTDB taxonomy): Bacteria > Acidobacteriota > Blastocatellia > Pyrinomonadales > Pyrinomonadaceae > PSRF01. The sequence continues at coordinate 14,352 of JBKPAC010000255.1, read as the reverse complement.
TAAGCGATTGCGTCGGCGAGGATGAGTCTGCCTTCTGCATCGGTGTTAATGATCTCGATAGTCTTGCCGGTCATCGCTCGAACAACATCACCGGGTTTTGTCGCCTTCCCCGACGGCAGATTTTCGGAGCACGGTACGACACCGAGAATCGGGATCGGCGGCTTAAGTTGGGCGATAGCCCGCATGACTCCCATGACTGTCGCGCCGCCCGTCATGTCATATTTCATCAATTCCATGTTCTCGCCGGGCTTCAGCGATATGCCACCTGAATCGAACGTGATTCCCTTACCCACGAGCGCCAGCAAATTATTGTCATTCGACGGTGCGTTTGCCGGAGAGTACTTCAACACGATCAGCTTAGCCGGTTCGTCTGACCCGCGACTGACGCTCAGCAGCGATCCCATGCCTTCCTGCTCCATCTGCGCTTCATCGAGGACGTCGACAGTCAATCCGAACTCTTTAGCCAGTTGCTTGGCGCGGTCGGCCATGATCGTCGGAGTCATATAAGCACCCGGTTCATTCGCAAGATCGCGAGTGTAGTTGACTGACTCGCCAATAACCCTGCCCCGCTCGGCCCCGCGTTGTGTCGCATCATTATTTGCACCGCTGATGATCACAACTACACGTTCAACCTCTCTCTTTTCCTTTTCGACCGTGCGGTATTTGTCAGGTTCAAACAAACCAATGATTGCGCCTTCAACAGCATTGGAAGCAACATTCTCGACATCGCCTTCGGCCCGCGGCACCACACCTATCGATTTGATATTTCTATTTCGTAGAAAGCGTCCGGCGGTCCCAGCCATCTGAGATACTTTGCCGAGTTGATAATCAGCTTTGTCGCCAACCCCAACCAACAGAAGTCTCGTAGCCTTAATTCCCTTATTACCGGTTAGGTGGAGCAAAACTGTCTCGCCTTCTTTGCCCTTTAATTCTTCGGCGTCGATAACCGACTTGACCAAGCCTCCAGAGAGACGGTCGAGCTCAAGCAAAACGCCATCTTCGACTTTCTCATCCTGAAAGACAGCTACAGCCAATGCTTGAACATCAACATTAGCGAAGCCTACTGAGGTTGCTACCACTTGCATACGTTTTTGCTCTCCTTACCTATTTCGCTCTTTCAACTGCGCTCGCGTCTCTCGATCGACGGTTCGCCGCAACTCAGTTTCCCGCTTGTCGAAAAGCTTCTTACCTCTGGCGACACCGACTTCAAGCTTGATGCGCCGGTTTTTTAGATAGACGCGGGTGGGAACCAAAGTCATGCCCTGCCGGGCTGCCGCCTCGTCCAATCTTTCGATTTCTCGGCGGTGCAGGAGCAGCTTTCGCGTCCGCAGGGGGTCGTGATTCTCCCGGTTGCCATGAGAATAAGGCGAAATGTGCGCATTAAACAACCACGCTTCGCCATCCCGCACGGCAACATAAGAATCTTTTAGCTGGACTCTGCCGGCCATGACACTCTTAACTTCCGTGCCTTTCAGAGAGAGGCCGGCCTCGTATTTGTCTCCTATATGATAGTCATGAAAAGCAGCTCGGTTGGTTGCAACCACTTTCTCTTCTTTTGCAACTGCCATGTTGATTATTAGGCAACCGGTCAGACTTCACCGCGCAATGGTCTGTTCATGAGCTCGGCCGCAGCGTCACCCGGTGACTTGCCCTGGTATATCACGCGATAGACTTCTTCAGTAATCGGCATCTCAACATTCAACCGTTGAGCCAGCTGACGAATCGCGCTGGTGGTTCTGACACCCTCAGCCACCTCTGTCATCCCGGCCATTATCTCGTCCAGAGTACGACCGTGAGCCAGCTCCTGGCCAACGTAGCGATTGCGTGAAAGACCACCAGTGCAAGTCAGCACCAGATCGCCCAAACCTGCAAGGCCCATCAACGTCTCGGTACGAGCTCCGGCCCTCGTAGCCAACCGAGTCATCTCTGCCAACCCGCGCGTTATCAGCGCTGCAACACTGTTTGAGCCAAAATCAAGTCCCGCTACCATTCCGGCTGCGATAGCGATGACGTTCTTGGCCGAGCCGCCGAGTTCAGTTCCAATTACATCATCATTCGTGTAGATCCGCAGGTTCTCGAAACTGAGAGTTGACTGAACTGCTTGCGCAGACTCAAGGTGGTTACTCGCTGCAACGACCGCTGTGGGATAGCCCTCGACGACCTCCTTCGCGAACGAAGGACCTGACAGGCAAACGAAACGAGGATCAAAGGTCCGCTCAAAAACATCTGCGAGAACTTCGGAGATTCGTTTGCCGGTTTGGACCTCGATTCCTTTCGTAGCGCTCACGAAGATGGTTTTCGAGCGCATCGCCGGTGCAATGTCAGTCAGAATGTTACGTACCGCATGCGACGGAATCGCCAGAATGAGGAACTCAGTATGGTCCAATGCTTCGTCATACTGAGTCGTTGCCTTAACGTGTTCTGGAATTCTAGCGTTGGGCAAATAAAAACGATTGACACGGTCACGTCTGATCGCACGAACAACCTCTTCATTGCGGGACCACAAACGAACTTCGTTGCCGTTGTTGGCAGCAATTATCGCCAGTGCTGTTCCCCAACTACCTGCACCGATAACAGTAATCTGTTTCATGCTGAGCCCGTCTCGCCCGGGGTCCAGGTAGATCTAGCGGAACCTGGTTTCCGTGCCCTTCGTCAATCTTTCAATATTCGACCGGTGAGCGAAAATAATCAGCAATGCCGCGCAAACAGTGAAGGCCACCAGCGTCTCGCCATCTGTTCGCGTTTGGTAGAACTCCAATTGCACCCAAACAATAATGGGAACGGCGGCAGCTGCCAGAATCGAAGCCAGGGAAACGTATCTCGTCAACGAGGCAACTGCCAAAAACAGAATGCCCGCCGCAACTACGGCAAAAGGGACCAGCATCAGGAGCACGCCCGCGCCCGTAGCTACACCTTTACCACCACGAAAACGAAGCCAAACCGGAAAAACGTGACCGACGATCACCGCAAGAGCAGCGAGCCCAACTGGCCACGTCAGTTTTCCATCAGGAGACAACCATAGCCTGGCAAGAAATACTGCCAACACTCCCTTAGCCGCATCCAAAACCAGTGTCAACAAACCTGCGGCTTTACCAGCACGTCGCGAGACGTTAGTCGCTCCGGTTCCGCCTGAGCCAGTCTGTCGAATGTCAGCTCCCGAATGAAGTCGAACGATCAAGTAGCCGAATGGTATTGAACCAATTAGGTAAGCTAACAGGATAATCAGGAACGTCTTCATTCAGATCAATCTGCGTCGCAAAAGATCGAGTACGAACTGCGAAGAGCGCCAGCGTATTAGATGGCGGTCGCCGGGAATCATCAAACGCCGGTGTTCGGTGTGCGCTTCATCTGACAGTGCAATGTAGACCAAGCCAACCGGCTTTTCTTCACTGCCACCATCTGGTCCAGCTATGCCTGTTATCGAAAGACCGAAATCGCTACCGGCACGTTTTCTGATTCCTTCAGCCATTGCCTCGGCGACTTCTGCGCTCACTGCTCCGTACTTCTTCAACAACTCAGGATCCACGCTCAGCGTTCGTATCTTTGCATCGTTCGAATAGGCGACGACTCCTTCAACAAAATATTTGGACGAGCCTGGGATCTCCGTTAGCCGCTGCGCTACCAGGCCGCCCGTGCAACTCTCAGCTACCGCCAGAGTGTAGCCACCAACAGTGAGCTTAAGTGCAACGACTTCCTCCATCGTTTCGCCATTGAAAGCAAAGATTGCATGCCCCAGTCGCTCCTCGAGACGTGCTGTCAGGTCGTCGAGCAGCTTGTCAGCTTCCTGCTCGGTTCTGGCTTTTGCGGTCAGGTGAATTTCAATCTCAGTCCGGTTGAAAAGAATCGTGGTCTGCGGGTTTTCGTATTGCGAGTAGATGGGAGCGATCTTTTCATCGAGCGCCGATTCTCCAAAGCCGGCGACTCGCAACAACCGTCGTTTGACTCGCACGCCTCCTGCTTGGCTGGCCAGTTTGGCTAACACATGATCTTCAAACATCGGCCGCATCTCTCTTGGTGGACCAGGAAGCAGCGAAACTGCAGTGCCTTCATGTTCGATATACAAGCCGGGTGCCGAGCCGTTCGGATTTGGCAATACCTCAGCGCCGTCAATGACCATCGCCTGCCTCGAATTGCGTTCAGGCATAGTTCTACCAAAGGCTCGGAAGCGCTCGCGAATTTGCTCCAGCAATGCATCGTCAAGCAACAGTCGCCTGCCCAAAGCTCGAGCTGCAACTTTTCGCGTAATGTCATCTTCTGTGGGACCCAACCCGCCTGTTGTGATCACCACTCGCGAGCGCTTGACTGCATCTCTTATCGCTTCTTCGAGACGCGCGTCATCGTCCCCCACAACTGTTTTGAGGCGAACTTCGATACCGATGCTATTTAGTTTTTCAGTAAGCCAGAGACTATTAGTGTCTGTGCGATCGGGTGCCAGTAGTTCTGACCCAATAGCAATTATTTCGGCGGTTAACATGTATCGGGGATTGCGACCGAGTCTACGACGTCAGGCAGTTTTCTTGTCTTCAGCCTGATAGACGTCGCGCAGAACTTCCGTTATGGGCGGAGGCGCAGTTATGAGGCTGAGGGGTTTGCCAGATTTCGTCTCAGGCGCAACAACTTCAGCGGCTTTGGTTTCGGGAGTTGCCGTTTCATTTAGCTGACGACTTTCGTTCAGCAGTTCTAATGCTCGCTTCCGACGGATTCTCTCGAGATTTCGGATTGCGGATAAAGTTTGCGGCGCCATAGCCGGCTCGCGCTCGATGCGACGCAGCGCGTCGACATACCGGCGAAGCTGTGGTGACGGGACTGTATTATGAACTTCGTTAGCAAATGAATCTTCCACTACCCAGCCTAGGTGTTCGACTGAAGCTTCAAAGTCGCCAACTCGGTGGTGAAGCGCGCCCAGCGTAAACCGGCAAAGCGGAGGCGGATCAGGCAGCGAAAGGAGCACACGCTCACCTCGATCAATGACTTCGGCAATCTCGAAGCCGTACCACTGGCGCCCTTCCTCGCGCAGGATCTCGTCGGCAGCTATATAGAATTCAAAAATCCTTTCGGTCTCGAGATTCTCAGAACGTCGGATAGTGCGCCATACAACTACACCGGCAACAACACAAAACAGAATGACAGCCGGTGAAAATCCGACTAACCCAAGAATCGCTATGATAACAATGATCGCGATCAATCGCTGCGCCAAACGCGTGTTCGTAGTCATAAAACCCCCGAATTACTGTACAACCTTCAAAGCCGTGAGCAGATGGCTTCTCCGGCTTGTGTGGTCGAGAGAGTTCCACCGAGGTCCCTGGTCGTTTCACCGGCGGAAATCGCTTCGCGAGCGGCATTCTCGACCGCTTCACTGGCTTTCTTGAATCCCAGGTATTCTAGCATCATGGATAAAGTCAGAATAGATCCCACGGGATTTGCAACTCCCTTTCCTGCTAACGGAGGCGCGCTACCGTGAACCGGTTCGAATAATGAAACCTTTCCAGGATGAATATTTCCTGAAGCTGCAAGTCCCAAACCTCCCTGAATTGCTGCGCCAAGATCCGTCAGAATGTCTCCAAAAAGATTGTTGCTAACGATGACATCATACTGCCCGGGATCAAGCACCATGAACATCGCCATCGCATCAACGTATTGATGATTCGCTTCGATGCCCTTGTAACGGCTCGCCACCTTTTTGAACACTCGCTGCCAAAGGTCTCCGCCGAACCGCTGGACGTTGGACTTGTCGGCCATCGTAACTTTCTTGCGTCTGTGCTCTACAGCGTAATCGAAAGCAGCAACAATTATTCGCTCGACGCCTCGCCTCGTATTGAGCTCTTCCTGTGTAGCAATTTCGTCGAGGGTGCCTTTCTTTAAAAATCCGCCGGCGCCGCAATACGCCCCTTCTGTGTTCTCGCGAAAAACGACGAAATCGATGTCCTTGACGTCTTTATTTCTCAATGGCGTCAACCGCTGGTCGAGCAATCGGACCGGTCTGAGATTGATGTACAAATCGAGTCCGCGGCGCATACCGAGCAGGATGTCTTCGGCATGTTTGTTCGACGGAACGCGTGGATCACCGAAAGCACCTGCCAGAATCGCGTCGAACTCGTTGCTCAACATATCCAACGCATCTGGTGGCAAAGTCACTCGTTCTCGAAGAAACTTCTCAGCGCCCCAATCAAATTCCACCAGATCCAACTGAACATCATGGGTAGCTCGTAAGCAGTTGATAACCCGCAAAGCCTCGCCTATGACTTCGGGGCCGATACCATCACCGGCAACTACCGCAACTCTTTTCATATTGTTTTCGACAGGCTCTCCTGTCCGTCAGGGTGGTTACGAACAGGAAGGCGAGTATTAATAAGGCACACAGAGCACGGGTACCCGCGATCCTCGCAATACTTTCTCCGCTGTCGAGCCAAACAGGACTTCCTCGGGTGGCGTAGATCGTCCTCTCACTCCCATAACTATCATGGGCAAATCGAGGTCGCGCGCAATCTTTAGTATTTCGGCGAAGGGAATTCCGATAACAATCATGCGCTCGATATTGACTGAACCCGCTTCAATGTCCTGTAGGGTCAAAGAGAAATTGGCTTCTGCCAGCTCGCGCAGCCGAGTTCGTATCTCTTCCGCAGTGCCCAGACTTGCTGCGACAGCTTCGTTAACAAAACTTTCATCAATGACATGCAGCAGCGTAATGTCACCGTCTGGAGAGGCCATCGCGATTGCAACTCGCAACGCATTAACCGAGCAAGGTGAGAAATCGACTGGAACAAGTATTTCGGGAGCCTTGAGCATGACGCAATTCAGTTTCTACTCAGGAAACGTTTTTCCAGTGCTGGTAAGCTTGCCAGGACTACATCACCGACAATCTTCATGCTCTGTGCTGAAACCTTGTCCAGCGTATCTTCAGCAGTATGCCAGTATGGATAGCCGTTCAGCTGAATGATGTCCACCGAATCCACTCCAGCGCGAAGAAATGGCTCGTGATCATCGCCACCAACTCCTTCTGGTTCGTCGATGAAGACATCGCCATGACCCAACTCACGACCTGTTTGCCAAATCGTATCCTGAAGCCAACGCGTGCTCATCGTGTCACGCCCGAGCTTCAAATTCTTGTAACCCATCAAATCGAGCAAAATCATCGCTCGAATTTGTCTGAGTTCATTCTTGCTTTTCAGCTGCGATACGTAATGCCGGCTGCCGTAGGTGTTGTCGGGAGCATCGGGTTTTCCACAATCGTCCCACTCTCTGCAAAAGGCCTCTTCACCGTCGAAGAAAACCAGCCGGTACGTGAGCTTGTTCTTGCCCTTGTTCGCGCCCAGCACACGACCCATTTCGATCAGCGTGCCCGCTGACGATCCAGGGTCATTTGCTCCAAGAAACAGCATATCTTTGTAATACTTCGAATCGTAATGGCTCGAGATGATAATGATGTCCTTTGACTCGCCGGGTATCTCACCCACGATATTCACCATCTTCTTCTCACCAACGGGTGTTGAAGCAACAAACTCATCGGTACTCACCGTCAGTCCTGAGTTACGCAACTCGTTGATAATGTATTCACGCGTCTTAGCCAATTCAGGTGAACCTGGTGGGCGAGGACCAAACGATAGCTGCTTGCGGACATGCTCGAGAGCTCGTTCGCCATTAAAAGCGACCGCTCCTGGGATTGGCGCCGGTGCAGGAGTGGGGGTTCCCATCGAAACGCCGACACGCGAGTTATCGGGACGACTGTCTCTTGGACAGGCAATAAACAGGAGAGGAAACGTAATACAGATGAGGAGAAGAACGTGGCACGCGTACGTGCTGGAATTCCTATGAGTTTCTCGGATCATCTCTTTATTAAGGAGGAGTCGTGTCCTGAGTTAAACGTCGGAGTCACTATTACTTCTGTTGTGTTTTCGGTTTGAAGATCTTGTCAAACAGTTTTCCACCTGCGGCAAGCGGTTTATCGATCAACGTATTGAACGCTTCGTTCATCGTCAGCGCTTCAAGTTGGACCAGTGTGGAGATCTTCTGACTCAGCGGTAGCTCGCCAAACTTCTTACGCATGCTCGCCGGATCGTTTGTTTCTGTTTCGCTCTTCTCAGTCTTCGGATGAACGTGCACGACTAACTCTCCTGCTCTTTCAAGTACCGTCTGGCACGCGAGCCTGTACTGCTTCGAAAGTTGCTCGTCTCCCAAAATTCGCCGCTCAGCGTCGCTCGGATGTGAAACTAAATCGAAGCCAGTGACGATCGTAACCACGCACGTGGTGCATTCGCCTTTCTGGTTACACTCCACGGGGAAGAACACACCCATCCGGCGTGCTGCATCGGAAATGTAAGCTCCTTCTGCAACCAGCCCTGAGAGGCCCGTGGGCTCGAATCGGATTTCGACACTCATTCTCTAAATGATGCGTGTTGGACGCTTCAGACTGCCTGCCGGGAGAACTTTCTTTGAATCCGCTGATGCTTGTAGTTGAAGAAATTACACCCGAAACCGAGCAAACGCAAAAAGAGAGACGCGGGACTAGCCCTGCGTCTCTCTTCAACATTCTGACCTTACTTGCTATTGTGACGCGCGACCCGCTGCCAGCTTCGGCCTCGACTGCACTCCAGCCTCCGTCTTCCCCGCCAGCTTTTTCGCGCGCCGGCAATCCACACACAACCCGATGATTCGCAGCAGGTGCTGGGTAATCTCAAACTTATGTTTAGCTGCCATCGCATCCTGGATAGCTTCGAGCTCCGCGGAAAAGAACTCGATGACCTTGCCGCACTCCGAACAGATCATGTGATCATGGTGCTGGTGTTTGTAGTTGTGCTCGTAGTGGGTTCGGCCATCGCCAAATCGAACCTCGCGCGCCAGCCCAGCTTCACTGAGCAATTTCAACGTGCGATAGACAGTTGTCTGTCCAATGCTGGGATCCTCCTTCTGGACCAGCCGGTAGAGATCTTCACTGGATAAGTGTTCTTCCGTGCGCAGAAAGACATCGAGAATGAGATCGCGTTGGGCCGTTCGCTTCAGGCCCTTCTGCTGGATATGTTTTAGGAATACTTCCTGCTCTTCGGTCATAAATGCTAATGCCGAGATCTTAACACCGAGGTATGGCAGTGTGAAGACGACTGGGCGGGCGGAACGCGTTATTTTCACCACAATTCTTCTTCGTGTTATTTGGTGTCTTGGTTTTGTGTTAATTCGTGGATTGGTTTACGTACGTAAATTAAACCGATCCACGAATCAACACGAACCCGAGACGCGAAAGAAAGCTTTGACATTCCCATGCAATCCCGAGTAGAAGCATCTGCGCCCGGTTACGGAGCAAGCGTTTGCAACATCCATTCTGGAGGTATTTGGAATGAGCGATCCGACGATACGAGTTCCCTACTGTGCGTCTTGTGGAACGCTTGCGACTCCAGGTGAATCCTATTGTCGACAATGTGGCAAACCGCTCGTTGCGCCAACCATCGCAGCCCCACAAACACCTCCGCCTGTGTCTCGACCGCAATCGACTGTAACTGGTGTTGTACCTCCTATGCCTCAGATGCCTGCGCGACCCTTGAATATTGGCAAGAAACGACGGAGTCCAGTGTTATGGGGATGCCTCGTGTTCCTTGCCCTGATCGTTGGTGCGGCCGGCGTCGGCGGAATCTACATTTGGCGGCGCTCGATTTACACACCACCTGAACGAAGTGCCCCTGCTATTCCCGAGCGGGCGGCGGGAACGATGACCGAGTTCCCGGTAGACAACGATCGGGAGGCGCCAATGCGTCCGGCTTCGGTCCAAACAGAAGCGCTCGGTGGAACGCTCGCGAGCACCTCAACTTCTTCGACGACGAAGTTGCCGCCTGGTATTGATCGTTCTCAATTGGCAAAAGGCGCGACTTCGATGACTACGTCGATCTATCGCCCGAAGCGCAATGCGCCACCGTCAGAATCGCCGACGTCACCCTCGACAGGCGACGTCTACATTTGCGTCTTGTCATTGATTCCGAATCAATCCAATTTCGGCGACGGCTTAGCGAACTCAGTGGCGAAAGCTACTGGTGGTGAGACGAACGGTGTTCGATTGACTAGTCCCACTGGCGCAATTTACGTCGGCTCGAAGATTCAGTCTTCGGATGCATACGTGTACGTCTTAACCAAGCAGAGTAACGACGTAGTGATCTTGATTTACTCCTACGATCCATCTCAATCCGCCGTCGTGGATCGACTGGCGCAGAATGTCGGCAACGGACAAGGGCTGATCGACTATCCGGAGGTGAAAGCATCGCTCTGGACATTGCCATCTTCAATGCCGAGTGGTTTGACGTTGGTTGAAGTGAACACGATCACAGGCGAGCAGATCGAAAACTCGATTGCCAGCTCCGGCACGAGCGGGGGCAACAATGAAGTGGAACGAATACTCTCGCAAATGCGTCCGTTCATTCCCGAACGATTGACCGGCGCGCGTTATCTCGACTCAAGTCGTGGTGAATGGGTCACCCTCACCTTTGAATACGGATCGACATTCACGGCTTGGCGAACATGGCTGCTGGCCCGCAGCGCATTAGGGCTGGCTGGATCGGAATCAACAGAGGTACGTGAAGTGAATGGTGTGATATTCACTCAGGAAGGCATCCGGATTCTCGTCTTTCAGAAAGGACCGTATCTGATCTTCCTCACGAGTCCGAGCTCCGCGCCAAAGGATCAATTGGTATCACTGGGAAATCAGTTTCAGGTGTAGCAGTACGAAAGATTGGAAAACGTGCTGTGCTTCCTGTGTCATCACAGTTTTCGAAACAAATACCAATCGCAGGCGTAAAATAATTTAACCGGTGAGCCACGGCACGTTTTAAGGCGAAAGGGGTGTAAACATGAAGCGTCTAACCCTATTCATAGGTGCTGCGTTCCTCACGTTCATGATCGGTGTTGCCGTAAACCGGATTTACACAGGTTTCGCTTCAACCTTTGCTGACAACGCGATGAGTTACCCAGTTGCTAAATCTGAAGTGAATGGCGATCTCGAAGTTACATTCGTTCAACTCGAGAACGACGGACCTGGAAAGATCGCGCTGTTTGAAGTGACGAATGGAGCTAGTGAAACTGCATACTACACGGGCTACGCTAAGAACTCGCACTGCTCAGAATTGGTTCTGCAGGGTCGCCAAATTCAATTGCCAATCTTTTGCTCGTGTGGAACAGGTCTAATGGAGCAATCTTTAGAACACGGAGAGAGCGTGATTTTTAAGGTTCCCATCCGTCATCCACGCGACTCGTTCGAGGTCGGATTTGATTTTTACTTTGGAGAAAAACGTCTGAAGAAGACTATCTGGAGTAATAGGATTGAGCCCTCGGCTGCTCCGGTGTTCAAAAGATAACGAGCTTTGCATGTGCCTCAGTCGCGGTTGTCATTTGTCTCAGTCGAGCTTGTCATTTGCCTCAGTCGAGCTTGTCATTTGCGTCTGTCGAGGTTGTCGTTTGCGTCAGTCTTTTCTGAGACATGCTAGAATCAACGCCTCAATGCCGGGGTGGCGGAATGGCAGACGCTACGGACTTAAAATCCGTTGACCGTAAGGTCGTGCGGGTTCGACTCCCGCCCTCGGCACCAATCATTTACTAACTTACAAGCCTCATCATTTATTCTGAATTTTCGCTACGGAGTCTACTTCGTTGCGCATCTCGTTTTCCCTCAAATTGCTGAACGAGATCGCTTTGACACCAACTTGGGAGTCCCTCATCGAAAGGTCGTGATGAGAAAAAGGAGTACGTACCTAATGATCAAGTTTGGAACAATAGCGTCAACGCCCGCGTTGGGGGCGAAACCGGTGATGGTGATTTGCTAAAACGGAATTTCAGATCCGAGCAGATTCATCGCATCGCCGCAAATACGTTTATAACTTTCACGTTCTGTAAGCGGCCACAACTTATAAGCGGGTTCACGCTCTCCTAAAACTAGCTTTGCATTGGCGGCTCGAGTTTTTTTGGTCAAGAGGATGAATGATAACGTTACTTGAATACTCTGCCGGTTCTTTCTCAGAGCCAAGTTGGAGCCACTTAAAGATATCTTCGGGGGTTGTTGTAGATCGGCGGAGGCGGACGAATCTACACATCAACGTCCGAACGTAGAGTCGCCGAAAATATTACGCGTGTGAGACCTCCATCACGTTCGCACGGTAAATCTTGACTTTCTTCGCTAACGCTCCTAAAAACTTGCTCGAAAATGGAGCGATCCAAGTACGAGTTCGACGTCTTCCTGAGCTACTCACGCAAGGATGAGGAGTTCGGGAGAAAGCTCGAGGAAGCATTGGAGAATTACACGCTTCCGAAAGACGTCAACGCTCAGGCAATCTCCAAGAAACGTCTCGTCGTCTTTCGTGACAAAAAAGATCTGGTCCCAAATGACCTCGACTACTATAAAGCCATTGAGGGATACCTGAACCGATCGCGATACCTCATCGTGATCTGCTCGCCTAACGCGCGCGATAGCGAATATGTCAACCACGAGATTAAGACCTACCTACAATCTCACGAAGCGAATCGAGTCATCCCTGTCCTTCTCTCCGGAAAGCCAAACAACGATAGTCAGGCCAGGCCGGAGGAATACGCTTTTCCGCAGGCTCTTTGCGACTCTTTAGCAATGCCACTGGCAATTGAGTTTACAGAATTTGAGCGCGCGCCGGGAAAACTAAACAAAGGCCGCTACCACGATTCCTGGTACACATTGCTGTCAAAGATTTTCGGCACGGAACGAGCCGAAATTGAACGCCTCGACGCGAAGCGGCAAGCCAGGCGGCGCGCTCTATTCGCCGGACTGTCGCTCGCAATCATTGCACTACTTTCAGTAGCACTGGTGTTCGCAATCATTTCGCGCCAACAGGCGGCAAGCGAGCGTGATCATGCTGAACAGTTGCTGTATGCCTCAGACATGAATCTTGCACAACGGGCCTTCGAGTCGGGCAACATAACCCTCGGAAAAGATCTGCTCGAATCTCACCGCCTCAAGTCAGGTGAACGAGATCTTCGTGGCTTTGAATGGTACTACCTATGGCAACTGTATAACGGTCAACTCGCCAAATTTGAATCAACGCAAGACCTCGCTTTCTCGCGTGATGGTTCGCGCTTCGCGACAGCCACGGGCGACGCTATCAAGATCTGGGATACGACATCACGACGCGAAACTGCGAACATCACACTTAGTCCGGTTCCAGACGGTTCAAAGGCTGTCGGTCTGTCAATCGATTTTTCGGCGGACGGAAATACTCTCGCTTATGGCGACAATAAAAGAGGAACGCTGCTGTTTGATCTCGCCTCTCGATCATCCCGCAAAGTTCCGTTTCCGATTCTGGGAGAAAAACAAAGACAAAGCTCTGCACTTAGTACCGACGAGTCCATACAGAGATATTGGGGACTTGTAGGTGGCGGAACTCCGCGCTTTTCGCCTGATGGCAAGCTACTCGCAGTGGATTATGGCTGTGGCGTGGTGGCTGTTCACGATGCTAACTCGCTTAATCAAATCACCACGCTCGGCGATGGAGTACCGGCTTCGGGTTGCACCTCTTTTGTAAGTTTTTCGCCGGACGGGAAATTGCTGGCTTACGGAAACCTCTATGGCGTTAGTCTATGGGACACTGTAACTCGCAAGGATCTGGGTCAACCCGAAGCTGATCAGCTAGTGTCAGCCGCGTTTTCCCCGGACAGTCGAATTCTGGCCATAGGCGATAGAAGTAAACAGATAGTGCTGTGGAATATATCGACAAGAAAAGTCCTGGCCAGATTAGCGGGTCACGAAGGTTGGGTCTCAGCACTCGCCTTTTCGCCGGAAGGTAAAACCCTCTACAGCGGAGGAATTGATCAGACTGTCAAGCTGTGGGACTTCAGTTCTTACAAGAATGGTCGGCCAATCAGCGCCGAGAACATAAAAGTGTTCGCAACACTGAAAGGACACACAGGCTCGATAGTTTCGATTAAATGCGCGGCTAACGGGAAGATCATCGCCACTGTAGGTGCAGATCACACCGTCAATCTCTGGACCGATGCTGCGGGTAGGGAGTTCGAGAAGATCGACCAAGTTGAGGCGGTATTTCCTCAAGCATATGTGGCCGTCAGAAGTGCAGGCGACGGCATTTACAATACGATCACGCCTTTCGATCTCAGCGCCGAAACTCGGCCGTTGTCAGTGAAGCTCGTTAGCACGCCAGACGCTGTCTCCCCAGACAGAAAGGTTTTTGCCTTCGAATCACTTCGCTGGTGCCTTGAATCATCAAAATGCAAGATTGATCTGGCGGAGTCGGACTCAGGACACCCCTGGGCATCGGTGCCCGCACGCACGCCTGAAAATTTTGCTTCCTTCTCGCACTGTCTCTTATACACATCTCCGAGCCCACGAGACTGCCGGTCAGA
>JBKPAC010000254.1:0-13568 GCA_046726175.1 Acidobacteriota bacterium | reverse complement strand
CACCAGAACCACCCGCCTGCCGTTGCTTATGCCGCGGTATCGATCATTTCCACTGTAGACCGTCGTGTTGAATTGGTCGTGACTTCGAATTGTCATCATCAGAAATTGATCTGCTTTCAGATCATGAGCGGGCAAGTGATGCCTTGTGAAAACGGCCCGACCGGTCGCAGTCTTGAACACTCGATCCTTCGCAGCGTTAGGCAGATAGAAGCCACCTGACTGTCGTACCCGGCGGTTATAGTCTGTGAACCCAGGAATCACTTTTTCGATTCTTTCGCGGATACGATCGTAGTCGCCGATCAGGTATTCCCAATCCACCTGGGTCCGGTTACCGAATGTTGCGCGCGCAAGTCTCGCAACTATCGCCGGTTCGCTCAACAAATGAGGCGATGCAGGCTCCAGCCAGCCAGTTGAAGTCTGCACCACACCCATCGAGTTCTCAGTCGTTACAAATTGTGGCCCACTCGCCTGCGCATCGATTTCTGTCCGACCCAGACACGGAAGAATCAAAGCTTGATCACCGGTGACCAGATGCGATCGGTTTAGTTTTGTTGAGACCTGCACCGTCAGCCGAGTCCGTCGCAGAGCTTCGGCGGTGTACTCGGTGTCCGGAGTCGCAGACAAGAAGTTGCCGCCAAGCGCAAAAAAGACTTTCACCTTCCCATCGTGCATGGCTTGAATCGCCCGGACGGTGTCATACCCATGATTGTGTGGCGGTTCGAAATTGAATTCTTTACCCAGAGCTTGAAGGAATGGCTGCGACGGACGTTCCCAGATTCCCATCGTGCGATCACCCTGTACGTTGCTGTGACCGCGAACAGGGCAAACACCTGCGCCCGGTTTTCCGATCTGGCCTCGCAAAAGCATGAGGTTAACGATTTCCTGGATGTTCGAGACCGCATTCCGGTGCTGCGTCAATCCCATTGCCCAGCAGAAAATCGTGCGATCAGATTCGGCAAATATCCTGGCGGCTTGTTCGATCTGCTTTTTATCGATACCACACTTGGCAATCAGATCGTCCCACGACACGTTGCTCAACGCTGCCTTGAACTCTTCGAAACCAGTTGTGTAATTGCGGATGAAGCCATGGTCCAGAATCTCGCCCGGCTGACTTTGCTCGAGCACGAATAACTCTTTCATCAGCGCCTTCAGCAACGCCACATCACCGTTAATTCGCACTTGTAGGAACACATCTGCGAGCGCAGTTCCCTTTCCTAACCAGGATGTGACTTCCTGCGGGTGTTTGAAGCGAGTCATTCCGGCCTCGGGCAAAGGGTTGATGTGTACGATTCGACAGCCGTTGCGCTTAGCCTTTTGCAATGCGGTGAGCATGCGAGGGTGATTGGTGCCGGGGTTTTGACCAATGACAAAGATCGCCTGCGCCAAATCAAAGTCAGCGAGCGTTACTGTTCCTTTCCCGACGCCGATCGTCTCGTTCAGCGCTGTGCCGCTCGACTCGTGGCACATGTTCGAGCAGTCGGGAAGATTGTTAGTCCCAAACTGTCGCACGAACAGTTGGTACAGAAACGCTGCTTCGTTGCTGGCGCGACCGGAGGTATAGAAGACTGCTTCGTCCGGATGGTTTGTAGAGTTCAATTCGCGCGCGATAAGTGAGAAGGCGTCATCCCAGCTAATCGGTTCGTAGTGTGAAGCGTCGTGAGCCAGGATCATCGGCTCGGTCAGCCGGCCCTGAGCTCCTAACCACTGATCCGACATGTGTGAAAGGTCACTGACGCTCCACTCTTTGAAGAATTCCGTTGTGATGCGCTTTGTAGTTGCCTCATCAGCAACATGTTTCGCACCATTCTCACAAAACTCGGCGTGCGTTCGATCTTGATCAGGATCGGGCCACGCACATCCTGGACAGTCGAATCCATCAGCTTGATTCAGCCGCAACATTGTGCGCGTGCCTCGGATGATTCCCATCTCGCGCCAAGCGCTTCGTGTTGCTTCGACGATTGCAGGTACACCGCCGGCGACCTTCTTGATTGGCTCGATTTGCACCGGTTGAGATTCCTCCGGCGGCTGAGCACGAACAACCCTCGAGATCTCCTCGTCTGTTTTGAGCTTCCTGACCATTTTTCCGAGTACTGCTCGAAGTGAACAATGACCGACAACTATTGTTTCAGATCACTTATAAGCACCACGTCACTCGTCGTCACGCCTCGCGATGTTACGAGATTTCGATCTGCTGACCAGTCGAAAGAAAATATCCGTCCTTCGGTAAAGGTCGTCAGCTGCCTTGGCTGACCACCTTGAATTGATTGTATCCAAATATTGTCAATGCCGTTTCGATGGTCCACGTAAATAAGTCCGCTACCCTCAGGTGTCCATCGCAACAATGTATCCCATTGAACCTGAACGGTCGGAGCTACCTCAAATGTCCTTATTGGCGATTTCGCGTCAAAAGGCATCATTCCCAATCGCCAACGTGAATCCGGCTTTCCATCATTTTGCCAGAATGCGATCGACTTTCCATCGGAAGACACTGCAGGTCGAATTAAAATTCCATCGGTCACCTTTACAGGTGTGCCGCCTTCGATGGACACCTTCCAAATTGTTCCGGGTACACCGGATTCAAAGTGCTCGTAGATGACCCATTTACCGTCACCCGAGAAAACTGGCCAATTACTTTCGGAGTTTCCAAAAGTCAGCTGCTTTGGATTAGCGCCATCGCGATCGGTTCTCCAGATTTGGAAAATGCCGGATCGATTCGAGTGAAACACGATGTAGCGTCCATCTGGTGAAACGGCGGGTCCGTAGTTTCGCTTCGCGTTGGCGGTCAGTTGCCTGACGTTGCTGCCATCGGCTGCCATTTCATAGATGTCCGCGTTTCCGCTGGCGTCGGATGCGTAAACGATCTTGCCATCTTTTGCCCAGCTCAGGTCGAAGTATCTGCTGGTGCCGGAGGTCAGCGCAGTAGCTCGTGTCGTATCACCTTTTGGCAGCAACCAGATCTTCGAAAGAGTTTGTCGTTGGATCGTCGCCAGGGCACCACTATCGCTGCGTAAGCTTACACCGAGATAGTCGCTAAGATCGTTTGTAATGCTCCGCGCCGAGCCGTCACGCATCAGCAACCAGATTTGTGGAAAAGATGCGCCGTAAGCTTCAGCCGACATTACGATCCCGCTGCCGTCAGATAGCAGTGAGACTCCACCTGGCTGCGAAAACCGTTGTGGCGACAGTGGGATTATTTTCTCCGACCGGTCGGCAAGCCGCACTTCGTAGATCGTAAAGTACAACCCATTCGCATCTGAGTTGAGGAGTGGAATGGTTAAAGCTTCATCGTTGGTCGTCCAGGCTGGTTTAGTTTCCCATGAGTTTGAGAAGCGTTCAGGCCATTTGCGTTGCGCAATTGCCTGCTCACCGCTCCCATCCGGATTGGCGATTGTCAGAATATCTAATTCGTTCTTTCGATCGTAGAGAATGAACGCTACGCGTTTTCTATCGTGTGAAACTGCCATCGGACCGCGGTCCATTTCGAGCGTGGTCGCTGCGTTCCCAATTCCCAACACTGGAATTCGATAAGCTGCGCCCGAGTCATTGATATCACTTGCAGCATAACCGTAATAAACAAAGTCGCCGTCAGGAGAAAAGGCAGCACCGAGATAACGTCCTTCACGCGGCGCTACCAATTGAACATTGCTGTTGATGGCAACTTGCCGCAACCAAAGTGCTTGCTTTCCACCTTCGCTTAGGACGTATGCCAGGTACTTACCATCTGGGGACAGCGCTGCAATGATTGCGTTTCCATTAGTCGTTAGTTTCGTGAAACTGATCTTCTGAAACGGCGCAGGCGCGGAAACTCGGGAATTCCTATCCCACATTTTGAACAACACGAAACTTCCGGCGAGAACACCGAGCACGATTGCAGCAAGGCCAAGTCGAGTTAACCAGGAGAAGCGAGACGTTGGCGCAACGGACTCGGTTGCACGCGTCTGAGTCGTCTCGAGTGTGAAGTCTTTCGTGCTGGCGGGTTTCCCATCGCCGTTAACAGTTGAGAGCGATCTACTCCCGCTGCGGCTCGAAACCGTCCGATCGAGCTGCGAATCCAACTCGAGATCTTTCCGCAAGCTCCGCAGATCGATCGCCATCTCTCTCACCAGCTGGTACCGCTCATCAGGCTGCTTTCGCAATGCCTTTCTAACGATACGCTCCAGTTCCGGCGGCACTGCACCAGCAGTTTGCGATATTGCCCCCTGATCTCTTTCGACAATCGCGATGACGATGTCCGTCGGTGTAGTACCTTCGAAGGGCGCCCTGCCGGAGATCATTTCATACAGCAGAACGCCCAGACTGAACACATCGGTCCGATGATCGATAGCAACACCACGCGCCTGTTCGGGCGACATATACCCGACCGTGCCCATTATCATTCCCGGTGTCGAGTTCATGAGGAGAGTCGAGCTGCTAGCTCTCACATCGAGCCGCTGACGCTCGGTTAACTTTGCCAATCCGAAATCGAGCACCTTCACATAGCCGTCGCGCCGGATCATGACGTTTTCAGGCTTGATGTCTCGATGAACAATCCCGGCCTGGTGAGCCGCGCTGAGGGCGTCGGCGACTTGGATTCCGATGTCCAACGATTCGCCAATCGTCAACGCCCGCTCATTCAAACGCTGTCGAAGCGTCACGCCATCAACGTACTCCATTGCTATGAATGGCCTGCCTGTGTCGCTTTCGCCAATCTCGTGAATTACGCATACGTTGGGATGATTCAGCGCTGATGCAGTCCTCGCTTCCTGTTTGAAGCGCCGCAAGCGATCCGCATCGCCTGTCAAATATTCCGGCAAGAGCTTGATCGCAACCAGTCTGCCGAGCTTGGTGTCTTTAGCGAGATATACCTCGCCCATTCCACCTTCAGCGATCTGGGCCGTAACGTCGTAGTGTCCAATTCTTTGTCCAGGCGCCAATCTGACTTGTGTTCCGGCCAGATCTTCAGCGATGACTTCTACTGCTGGAGATTCCATAAAGCTGCTCGCGTTTTCGTCAGCATGAAGTAACGACTCGACCTCGTGACGCAGAGCAGGATCATCAGCACAAGCGTGGTCCAGAAACCTTGCGCGCTCCTCACCCTGGTGCTCGAGCGCAGCATCGAACAGTTTCTTTACCTGCTGCCAATCTTCAGAGCGTGCTCTTGTCATCTTGCTGTTGTCCGCTCATCTCGCGACGTAACCAAGCTTTCGCCATCCTCCACTCACGCTTCACTGTTGCAGGAGAAATGCGAAGCACCTCAGCAGTCTCTTCCACGTTGAGCCCACTGAAGAATCTAAGCTCGACGACGCTTCCCTGTTGCGGATCGATGGCGGTCAAACGCCCGAGAGCTTCGTCCAAAGCGACTATGTCGAGATCCTGTGGCGCTGAACGAATAGTCGCTTCGTTAAGTGAGACCCTTACGTCTGAACCGCCACGTTTGGCTCTCTTACGGCTTCGAGCGTGATCTACAAGAATTCGTCGCATTATTTGAGCCGCTATTCCGAAGAAGTGCGCCCTGTTCTGCCAGGCCACATTACGTTGATCGACCAGTCGCAGGTACGCCTCGTTAATCAGTGCGGTCGTCTGCAGCGTGTGCCCGGGGCGCTCTCGCCGCAAGTATCGGGAAGCTTGTCTGCGCAATTCCTCGTAAACGATAGGAATCAGCAGGTCGAGAGCTTCTTTGTCACCTTTGCTCCAATCCACCAGGAGCTGCGTTACGTTTGAAGGCGACGAAGTCATCTCAGCGTCCCATCCGGAGGAGATCAGAGGGTTGTACGACCGAGCATAGGATCCCGTTCGGAAGACGTCAATTCGGCGATTTCTTTGATGCACTGGGAGCGCGGGCGTCTCGCCCGCAGGCTGTGACGCTTTAGGTAGCGGCCGGGCGAGACGCCCGCGCTCCGAATTTTGAGCCCGTTTGCCTCTGAATGACGCGTTATCTGATTAGCCGGGACAAAAGAGTTCCCGTCGAACAAGAGAGTCTTAGGAGGTTGTATGAAAAACGTGGTTTTGAAAGGCTTAGCCTTATTCGGGTTAGTTATCGTGCTGTCGATGTCGAGCGTTCAGGCACAGACGTCGGGCAAAACAAAGGTTAGGATTCCGTTCGATTTTGTGGCGGGAAAATCGAAGTTGAAGGCGGGAACGTACTCGGTAAGACAGTTGTCAGATAACGCCCTGGTGATTCGGAGCGAAGACAACGGAACCAGTGCGATCTTGAGTGCACCGCTCTCGATTGGAACGCGAGCAAATGAAGCAGGCCGAAGACTTGTATTCAACAAGTATGGTGATTGGTATTTCCTGTCACAGGTCTGGCTGCGGGCGGACAGCGGACGCCAACTGTTTCCGACAAGCGCCGAGACCAGGGCAGCGCGCGAGTTCCGACTGGCTACCGGTCGTCCAACAGCTGACCGCGTGGCTATTCTGATAGCGCCCGAGAGATGATGCAGCAGTAAAGAACGGCCGCGGATTAACGCGGATCATGCACTTAGACCTTGCTTAGATTTGGGAGTTGTCCCAAGCATGTATGTGATCCGCGTCAAACCGTGGCCAATCTCTCTTTCCATACTCCTCATTTCTGATCCTTCAGATCCTCATTCTTGACTTGCGGCCGTCCTTTAGCTTAAAAGCTTCTACCTCTCCAACGTTCTCTTGGCAATCACAAGTTGCGGGTGGTTATCACTGTGCAGTCAGCGCGATGACGCAATTCTCTTCTACCCAATCGAGGACATTCCCGATGAACGTAACTTTCTTTCGCTTGCTGTCTATTTCTGCGTTGCTGTTAGCAACTGGCTCGATCGTAGTTCAAGCCCAGATCAAACCCGGTCGAGATCCCAAACAGCCAGTCGACGAGGAATACACGAGGAAGATTCGCGAATACACGACTGAACCCTTCTTTAATTCACCGCTTACTGACTACCTTCCTGCTTCTCCAAATGTACCTACGCCTACAGCAGTACTCGGCGACGTAGCGGGCGCGCCTGGAAAGTTGCCGTATGCAGAGGACGTCTACAAATACATGCGGATGCTCGAGCGCGCGACTCCTCGCGTGAAGGTCTATTCAATTGGGACAACAGAAGAAGGTCGCGAGATGATCGCTGTAGCGGTAGCTTCTGAGTCTCTGATGAGTAAGCTCGAAGAGAACCGATCACGACTTGCAAAACTCGCGGATCCGCGCACTATCCGGATGGATGACAACGAAGCGGACAAGCTTGTAGCAGCGTCATTTCCTATCTACTACGTAACAGGCACTATTCACTCACCAGAAACTGGTGCACCAACAGCCTTGATGGAGCTGGCCTACCGGCTTGCGGTCGACGAGAGTCCCTACATCAAACACATTCGCGACAACCTGGTCACGTTGATTACGCCGGTGGTTGAAGTGGATGGCCGTAATCGGATGGTCGACGTCTACAACTGGCACCTGGCGCATCCGAACGACAACTGGCCCTGGCTGGTCTACTGGGGTCACTACGTCGCGCACGACAACAACCGCGACGCGATTGGCCTGTCGCTCAAGCTCACTCGGAACGTTCTAAGTACGTACCTAAGTTGGAAACCGCAGGTGCTTCATGACCTCCATGAATCAGTTCCGTATCTATATGACAACACCGTGGGCGATGGGCCATATAACGCCTGGGTTGATCCGATTTTGACTGACGAATGGCAGATGATCGGCTGGAACAATGTTTCAGAGATGACAAAGTTTGGAATGCCTGGTGTGTTTGCGCACGGAAATTTCGATACGTGGTCACCCGGCTATTTAATGTTCATTGCTGCAACTCACAACGGCATCAGCAGACTTTACGAAACGTTTGGCAATGCCGGCGCTGACACAATCGAGCGGACGCTTTCGCCTGAAGAATACTCACGCACTTGGTACCGTCAGAATCCTCCGCTCCCCAAGACGAAGTGGTCGCAGCGAAACAACAACAACTACGAACAAACCGGAGTCCTGACCTCGCTTTATTACTTCAGCACTAACAGCAAACTCTTTCTCAAGAACTTCTACCTAAAGAGCAAGCGTTCGATTGAAAAGCCGAAGAACGAAGGGCCGGCAGCCTATGTTCTGCCGGCTGATGATCCACGTCTGGGGAATCAAGCGGAACTGCTGCGAACACTACAAGCACAAGGCTGTGAGATTCATCGCGCTACAGCTCCATTCACCGTCTCGGTTAGAAAGAAGCGAGACGCTCGACCCGCAGCATCGCCAGCCGCTTCACCTTCGCCATCGCCATCTCCTTCACCTTCACCCGGAGAAAAGAAGGAAAGCAAAACTGAAGACCGCACATTTCCCGCAGGTAGTTACATCGTGCGTATGGATCAACCGTACAGCCGCATCGCTGATGCATTGCTGGATTACCAGTATTGGGCGCCGAACGATCCGCAGACGGCTATTTACGACGATACTGCGTGGACAATGGGTGACCTCGGCAATGTCGAGGTGGAGCGCGTCACGGATATGAAAGTACTAGCTGCGCCGATGGATCGAGTTAGCGGCGAGGTACGCGCGTCTGGAAACCTAATCAGTACTGGCGCGGTTTTTTTGGTTAATCACAACGCCGACAATAGTCTGATCACGTTTCGCTATAGTTTGAAAGATGCTGCAATCGACGCTGCGGAAGAGTCTTTCGAAGCTGCAGGTAAAAAGTTCAACCGCGGCTCGTTCATTATTCGTCGAGCTTCGGCGGATGACCTGCGCCGGATCGCAACTGAGTTGGGCGTACAAGTCTATGCCGTAGCAGAAGCACCATCAGTCAAAACTCATCCCGTGAAGACTGCTCGTGTCGCGATTATGCATACGTGGCTCAGCACTCAGGATGAAGGATGGTGGCGCCTGGCCTTTGCTCAACTGCGGGTTCCGTTCACTTACATTAGTACTCAGGATGTCTCGAAGGATCCGGACCTCAAGAGCAAATACGACGTAATCGTTTTTGCGCCTGTCGGCCGAGACACCGCGGCGATCATCAATGGTATGCCAATGTACGGCAATCCGATTCCGTGGAAGACCACTGACCTGACACCGAATCTGGGCAAGATTGATTCGACCGACGACATGCGGCCCGGCTTAGGTTGGTCCGGGCTTGCGAATCTCCAGAAGTTCGTGCAGCAGGGCGGAGTTTTCTTAACTGTCGACGATACAGCGGACCTTGCAATTAGCAACAGCTTTACGCCAGGAGTCTCGATTCAGCGAGCTACTCGTCTGCGAGCTGTTGGCAGTGTGCTGCGAATGAAAACAGTCGATGCGGCGAGTCCAATTGCGTACGGCTACGGTGATTCCCTGGCAATGTACTGTGCCAACGGTCCAATCTTCAACATCAGCAATGTTGTAGGCGGTCGCGGTGGACGTCCGCGTCAGCCGTCTCGAGCAACAGGACGTGGCACGCCGGATGATCCTGATACGCCGCAGGGTCGAGCGCCAATGGAGGCGCCGGAACCACCAAAGGCGGAGGTGTGGGAAGCCGTACCGATAACGGATGAGCAACGACGCAACAACATCGGAATAATTCCACCAGCGCAGCGTCCTCGCGTTGTGTTGCGCTACGCAGATAGTCGGGATCTATTTGTTTCGGGACTGCTGGACGGCGGGGACGAAATCGCTCAGCACCCTGCGGTGATTGATTCACCGCTCGGTAATGGACATGTGATTCTGTTCTCAACGAACCCGATGTGGCGCGGGCAAACGAAAGGCAGCTACTTTCTCGTATTCAATACGATTCTGCACTTTGATAATTTGAATGCGGGAAGGAAACTCGACGAAAAGTGATCGGCGGGGATCGAATGGTTTCAATCTAAGGGTGAGTTCGATTCATTTACTATTTGTCGTTTGACATTTCTCAGTTGTCATTTTCGTGGTCCACATTTCGTGTTATTTCGTGGATCGTATCGTCGCCGACAGAACGATCCACGAACGAACACGAAAGCAAAGGAAGCTACCACGGAGTACGATCCACGAAATAACACGAAACGAGAACACCAAATGACAAATGAGAAATCTCAAACGACAAATGGTAAACGGTTTTCTTGATTCCGCCGTGTGAGTCAGCGACGACTCCGCTATCTGGCCTTTAGCGGTTCGATGAGATCCCGATCCTTCGTGCCATGGTGGCAGACGACACAGGATTGCTGACCGCGCTCTTCAAGATCCGAGACCAGCGCGTACGTCAATCCGCGATCCGACCACGTAATCACTTTTAATCCATCTATCGAATTGTAGTGGAAGGTCAAGCCCTTCGCGCTGATCTCTTCACCACCGGCAGGTGTCGCTACTCGATCGGAAGTGATTACGAGACTGATTGGACGTTCGCTCATCTGGTACGCGACATACGCAGCATAATCATTATTGAATCCAACGAGCCGTCCGCCTTCGAGTTCATACAACTGCTTTTGACCTGACAACTCTTGATAGTTCGGTAACTGAACCGTAAACGGCAGCTTGTCGTTAAACCAGGCAGATATCTGCTGTGCCGCTCCGGAATTGATCTCGAGCGGAAGCTGACCACGCAAATGACGGAGGTGAGTCTCGGCAGCCATTAACGCAAAGTCTGACGGGCCAGTGACGCTTCGTAAGGGGCGCTGTCTATTTATGAAAGAGATAGTTACTAGCAGCAGAAGCGTTACCGAGCCAATCGCGAGAACAGCTCGAACGCTAAATGCACGCGAGCTTGATAAAGAGACCTGTTTGAGCGATCGGCGAATTCGTCGTCGCAGCCGATCCGGCGCGGCAGGCACAGGCGTTGTTGTTCCGAGGAGAGACTGAACGCGTGCGCGAAACTCAGGCGAAGATTCATAGAGCGGACGCGCGTTGCGGATTACATCGAGAAACTTCTGCTCGTTCTTGAGAATTGCAGAGCAGGACTCGCAGTTGAGCAGGTGACTCTCAAACTCGAGACGCTCATCGCCCTGCAGCTCGTCATCGAGGTAAAGAGTCATCCGACTACGAATGTCCTGGCACTTGTTCATCGCTCAAACTGCTCTCGCTGCTTTTGAAGTTTGCCAACCAGAAAGTGCTGTTCTGAGTTTTTCTCGTGCTCGTCCCAGTCTTGACATCACCGTGCCGGCGGGACAATCCAGCATCGTCGCGATTTCCTGATAGCTGAATCCTTCCACATCCCTCAAAACGATGATCTCGCGATAAAGACCGGGCAGACTTTCAATAGCAGCCTTCACTTCTTCGCGCTCAAGCTTTCTCAGGTAGAGGACGTGCGGATCTGCCGCTCGCTGATCAGGCCAGCGGGTCAAATCATCTTCCTCGCCGTCCAGTTCGACGAAGCGAGGACCGCTTCGAGCATGTCTCATCTGGTTTAGCCACGCGTTTCGCATAATGACAAACAACCAGCTTCTCAAATTACTGTTTGGCACAAGTTGACCGAAGGCACGCATCGCACGGAGGTAAGTCTCCTGTACCAGGTCTTCGGCCTCGGCCTGATCGTGCGTCAGTGTCATCGCATAGCCGTACAGCGAATCTAT
Organism: Acidobacteriota bacterium; assembly: GCA_046726175.1. Lineage (GTDB taxonomy): Bacteria > Acidobacteriota > Blastocatellia > Pyrinomonadales > Pyrinomonadaceae > PSRF01. The sequence continues at coordinate 2,126 of JBKPAC010000254.1, read as the reverse complement.
GTGCTCAAGTGCTTCCTGGCTAAAAACGGGAGTGCATTGTTCAGATTCGCCCATGCCTGATAGTCCCCCGAATGATGCTCTCGCCGTATTCTATTACAACACTTGCCGGCGCCATATATTCCCGCCGTAACTAAGAATTTCAAATTTTTGTCGAATCGGGAATGAAAACCGAGTTCGCGTGTTTATGGCAGTTAGAGTCAATCCCGAAGCCCTTACGTGCAGTTTTTATATTGAGATCTCATCGGGTCGCCGTGCGGCTTAGTGTGAACAGCGTTGAAAGCCCAATTGTTCAAAAGGGGAGCACAATGAGAACGTCAAAAAGAATCCGGATGTTGTTAGGACTGGCAATCTTGCTAACAGCGTTTGCGGCTGTGCTCGTAACCCAGCACGTCGGTGCGCAGCAGCAGGAACCCAAACGCCCTTCTTCGTTTACGCCCGTAGTCGAAGAGCCCTTTGAAGTCGTGCGCGACAGGGACAAGGCGGCGAAATCAAGAGTCAACGCAGCGGCTCAAAGGCTCTTGGCACAACGTTACGACCTCAGCCGGCGAGTGGACGAGAGCGTCCGCATGACTCGTGGGAAGCCAATTCCTGTTGGTCCGACCGCGAAGTTAAAGGGAGTTACCTGGGAGCAGTTGGGTAGCATGACTCCCGAGGAGATTCAACGCCGGGATCTATTTCCGTACTTGCCGCTTCCGCACCCGAATCACCCGGTGGGTGGCATGCTCTTTCCGCAAACGGAAATCAAAAGCCTGCCACGGCTCGAGCGTTTCGATCTGGATTTCGACATACCCGATCATTTTCTTCCAGAGTTTCCACCCGCGATCTTTCTGATCACACGGCCTGATCTGGGCGACGTGTCACAGGGGCAGGTACTCACGGTCAATAACTTCTACAAGCTATTCAACGGCATTCTGAATCCAAAACAACTTGACGGACTGCGGCTGCTGGTGACGCAGTTTCCCCAGCAGCAATTCAATGCGACGGACGATCGGAAAACCGAACGAGCAGATGGGATGATGGGAGTCTCCTGTCTGGATTGCCACGTCAATGGGCACACTTCGGGCGCAGCGCACCTGGTCGGTGATATTCGCCCGCAGGAAATTCGCCGGCGCATCGAGACGCCGTCCTTGCGCGGAGTGAACATTCAACGGCTATTTGGTTCGCAAAGAGCGTTGCGATCGATCGAGGATTTCACGGAGTTTGAACAACGCGCGGCGTACTTTGATGGCGATCCGGTGACTGCGACGAAGAAGGGTGTCAATATTCTCGACCGTGGATCGCAGGTCCATTTCATGGCGGAAGTTCAGGAGCTATTCGATTTTCCGCCGGCGCCTAAATTGAATCTGCTAGGTCGTTTGGATCGAAGCAAGGCCAGTGAGAGTGAGATTCGGGGAGAGGATTTGTTCTTTGGCAAAGCCAGCTGTAGTGCGTGTCACACTCCTCCGTACTACACCGACAATCTGATGCACAACCTGAAAGTCGAACGCTTTTACAAACCCAGGATGGAAGGCGGCATGATGATCACGGCGCAAGGTCCGATAAAGACTTTTCCTCTGCGCGGTATCAAAGAATCACCGCCGTACTTGCACGATGGTAGATTGCTGACGTTGGAAGACACAGTTGAGTTTTTCAACCTTATTCTGCAGCTAAACCTCACCTCGCAAGAGAAGAAGGATTTGGTGGCCTTCATGCGGGTGCTTTAGACGGGGGTACTTCAATCAAAAGGAGCTAGCGTCGAACAGCGTTCCGAATTCTTGCTTAGGCCAACGCCCTGATGGTTTAGAGGGTGTGTGGCTCCTCGGGAGTCACACTGAGAAGGCCTTTCTGGATCCAGGGCGTTGCCCTGAGCAGGACCTTCCGCCCCGCGTTCGATAGATGCTACTCATGGCGGGCTCATCCAAGCTCGCTAGTAACCAGAACAACTAATCCTCATTTACCATTTGTCGTTTTACATTTCTCATTTGTTATTTGGTCGTCCACGTTTAGAGTTATTTCGTGGATCGTGCCGTCCCCGACAGAACGATCCACAAATGAACACAAAAGCAAAGGAAGCAACCACGGAGAACGATCCACGAAATAACTCTAAACGTGGACGACCAAATAACAAATGAGAAATGTAAAACGAC
>JBKPAC010000253.1:0-15992 GCA_046726175.1 Acidobacteriota bacterium | reverse complement strand
GCTAGATGTTTACAGACAAGCGTGTCTGTTAATGATCCTCGCTCCGTAGGAGCGACATCTCGGTCACATTGCGCTCCTCCGGAGCGCTCGGCTAAAGGTAACTCAGAGCTATAAACATCTTGCTCCTCCCGGAGCAAAGACAGGGGCAATCACGTACTTGGCTCACCGGTCTTTGCTCCGGAGGAGCTAGATGTTTACAGACAAGCGTGTCTGTTAATGATCCTCGCTCCGTAGGAGCGACATCTCGGTCACATTGCGCTCCTCCGGAGCGCTCGGCTAAAGGTAACTCAGAGCTATAAACATCTTGCTCCTCCGGAGCAAAGACAGGGCAATCACATACTTGGCTCACCTGTCTTTGCTCCGGAGGAGCTAAATGTTTATAGACAAGCGTGTCTGTTAATGACCCTCGCTCCGTAGGAGCGATATCTCGGTCACATTGCGCTCCTCCGGAGCGCTCGCCTAAAGGTAACTCGCAGCTATAAACATCTTGCTCCTCCGGAGCAAGAGCAGTGAAAACGGCATCAAGATCTTGACTAATAAGCCGAATTCGAAGAAAGTCACAATCTCCAGGCTCTCCCACTCGTCCAGAACGTTGATCATTTATGTCCCCCTGTAAGCTGAACAATTTGATCATCGCGGCGCTCTGCTTCTGCGTCGTCTTCCCTACACTCCCTCACGCCGCGTTCGCACAAAAGAAAACTGCGCCCGTCGAAGCTACGCCTCCACCAGTCAATGAAGACTTTAAATTCGGCAAAGTCGACTTCGAGATACTTGAACAGTCAGATCTGCTCGACATCCGGCTTGAGCGTGATGGACTTGTGCTCTCGGACCCTTCTACGAATGCTTTTTTAAATCGCGTCGGACAGTCGCTGATTCCGAAGGGCCTAGTGCTCGAGAGGGTTACGTGGCGATTTCGCGCGCTGCGGGATCCGCAGCCAAATGCCTTCGCCCTACCGAACGGCTCGATTTACGTCACGACGGGGTTGATGACTCTAATCGACAACGAATCTCAGTTGGCGGCGATCCTCGCGCATGAGCTAACACACGTGATGCGGCGCCATACGTACGCGCAGAATCGTAGCAACCGCAAAAAATTTCTCACAATGAACGTCATGTCTGCGATCGGTGCTTATGCGCCTATGTCCCTCGTGGGCGCGGTTATCATAGCTGTGACGACAGTTGCTCCTTTCATCATGATCGCAACGATGTACGGTTACAGCCGGGATCTGGAGCGCGAAGCTGATCGCAAAGGCATCGACATGATGATCAGCGCCGAATACGCGCCTGAAGAAATGGTCCAGGTGATGAAACTTCTCGACAAGGATCTTGAAGGCGAGAATATCAGGCTGTTCTATAACGATCATCCATCGCTTGATGAGCGGATTAAATATCTCAGCAGTTACCTGGGCGCACGTGCTGACAAGGTGACTGGTCAGATGGAACTCAATCGCGAGCGCGCGGCTTATTTTCGCAACATGCTGCCGGTCATGCGTCATAACCTTCAGTTGGCGATCAATGCCGGACGGTTTCGTTCAGCCGTTTATCTGGCACAGCGACTGGTTGATTATCAGCCCGATTCGGAAAATCTGTTCTGGTTGGCAGAAGCCTATCGAACTCTCGGACCACGTGCACCGCAGCTAACGGAAAAAGAATTGACCAACAGCGCGATGAAGGATGCCGCGAAAAAACGCGAAAGGCGCACTATCGAGGAAGAGGAGCGCGACCTGCTTGCGACGCCTGCAGGTCAGGAAAATTGGAAGCTACATCAGCAAAAGGCGGAAGAGTTATACTTGCGTGCCCTCGCCATTGAAAATCCGGCGCCGGTATCGCATCGCGGCTTGGGAATGCTTTACGAAAAACTCGGACGTGCGAACGACGCCGTCGCGGAATATCAGAAGTACGTTGACTCGTCACCGTCAGCGTCTGATCGCGAACGAATTCAGAGACGCATTGAAGCGTTAAGGAGACCGTAAACAGGGATTGCCGATTTTCGATTGTCGATGGCCAATTGAAATCCAAGACGGAGGGTAGAAAACGAGTTGAGACGTAGAATTTCACAAGCTGAATCAGCAATTTGCAAACTCAGGGCGACAATCATTGGTGTTACTCGACCCATCCCGGCTCTAAAGTTCCAAACTTTGGTATTTGCAGTGGTGATGGTGTTGTTCACGGGATTCGCCGCGCAATCGGTCCATGCGCAATTTCTTCACCCGAAGATCAAGTCGAAGCAAACCACGATTCGCAATGTTGTTGTCTTGCCGGCAAGAGTGAACGTTGTCCGCGATAGCATGAAAGGTCCTGAAGGAATGGCCGCCGAATCTGACGAACTGAGTGCGCGCGTCGAAAAGATGATCGATGAAGTCTTGTCGAAAGAAAAACACATAACAACGCTATCAGGGCCGGGAGTGACTTCGACCGATGGCGATTCTTCGCAGCGGTACAATATCGCCGATTTTCAGACGAAGTTTGACGACCTACTACCCAAAATAATGAAGAAGCGCAGCGACGTTAAGAAGGGCCGCTTCTCGATGGGCGATGAGGTACTGAACCTGAACCTGGAGAAGAGCGCCGACGCGATTGTTTTTATTCGTGGCGAGGGAAAGAAACTGACAGGTGGCAAAACTGCCTTTACGTTGCTGGTTGGCGGAGTTCCGGCGTATCTAAAATTACGGATCGGAATAGTGGATGCGCGGAACGGTGACGTGCTGCTGTATACCGATCCGATTTTTGGCGGCGATCCGACGACGGCATTTGATCGGCTGCGTAAGGCGTTGAAGAAAGCCTTCAAAAAACTGCCGCCCACTCAATAAAGCGCCATGTAGATCGAGTTTGTTTTGGTTGGGAAAAGACAATCCACGAAATCACACGAACCATGAGTTCTGAAAGTTCTCTCCGTGTTTTTTTGTGGATCGCGTTTGTTGGGTTAGGAGAAAGACAATCCACGAAATCACACGAACAATGTTTTAGTTTAGTCGTCCTTAAGATACCACGCGCTTGCCGCGTGGGTTTCACGTTTCATATCGGTAATCAGCTTCTCAACGATCTTAGCTCTGCTGAATCCACTGGCTCTCTAGATCTGTAGTTTCGCGGCCAGTATCCCGTCCACCGCCGAAACTACCGAGTCCGGGCTCGAAGAATCGTTCTCCATCATCGCGCCCAGGATGATGATGTCGTTCGGACTTGCTATCGACCGTAAGACCTTTTCGTTAACCTCCGGTTGAGGCAGAGGAACTCGAACGCTAAACTCTGAGAGAGCTGATGCACCAAGTTTCCAGCGATTAATGACAACACGCAGTTACCTCGACATTTTAGCCTTTGAGGGTCACGAAATCCTGCGATGACCACACCGGACGAAGATCTCAGTATCGATGACTACCTGCGTGAACGGCTCATGCCGGTGGAAGGGGCGATTCCGCGCATACCCGGCATCGAGATGTACGGGAATTCTATTCCTGTCGGAAGGGTCGGTGGTGACTTATTTGAATATTTAAACTTCCACCAGCGTTACGACATCGATGCACGCATTCGGCAGGCCCTGAATTTATCAAAGGAATTTCTTGATCCGCTCTCGGCAGGAGCACTGCCGCGTAATTCAGTAGATGATCACGTGGAATGGTTGAGATCCAGGCCGGATTACAGGCCCGAAATGGAAACCGAATACAGAGCTGCACGAAGCTCTGAACAGGTGCGGATCGCCGAAGCCCTCCATGATCTCTATAGTACCGCTGGAGTCCTAGTGGTGGACGCACAGGGACACGGACTTATTGCGGCGAAAATTGCCTCGACTGTACACGATACTTTTCATGCTTTCATGCTCTCCGAACTTGATCAGCACGGAACGACGACGCCGGAGCTGTTTGAAAACATCAACCTGCGCTTGGCGCATTCGGTCACAGCTCGTAACGCACTGGGGATAAGCGAAGAAAATGCGCGCGAGATTGCCACTATGCTTTATGGTGAAGTGCATCCCTACGGCTATTTCAGATTTGTAAATTTCGGGCACCCGCCCCCGCTCGTGTTCTCAGCCGAATACCGTAAATTTGTGGAGCTGGACAAAGATCGAATGGTGCAATTTCTGCCACTGGGCCTACAGATTCCCGCTGATCATCCAGATCGTAAGCGGTATTTCTCAATGAAGTTTCGGCCCAGGCCGGCTAACTCATCCGATGTAGCCGAAATTACCCTAATGAGTCCGGGCGACATTCTTTTCCTTTATACCGATGGCGTCTATGACGGGAGCGATAATGAAGAACGACAACACCTCGAAGCTCTGATGCTGGAGCATTATGGGAAGTCAGCGAGAGATATCTGCAATGCGTTGCTGGAATACGCGACAAAACAGGACGACTATCTGCGCCAAATTGGTGAAGCGGACAGGATAGATGACAAGACAGTTTTCATCATTAAGCGTGCGTGAAGGAGGACAAGCTCGTTAAGTGTCACATACCTTTCTCTTTGTACGGTTGTGCTTATTCGCTGCGCAATACGATCAGCGGGTCTACTTTAGTAGCGCGGCGCGCGGGCATCCAACATGCGAGCAGCGCGACGCCGATGAACACCATCCCAATCGCCGCATAGGTCAGCGGATCCTTTGAACGAACGCCGAACAACAGTTTCTCGATCAAGTGACTCAGGGCCAGCGCGCTGATGAAACCCAGCACTAGTCCAAGCGAAACGAGCCGCATGCCTTGCCCCATGACCAAGCGCCAGACATCGCGCGTCGTTGCACCCAACGCTAGCCGGATACCCAGTTCGCGCGTCCGTTGTGCAACGGCGGCGTTCAGTACACCGTAAATACCAACACACGCGAGCAAGACTGCGAGACCGGCAAAGAGGCTGAACAGCAGCAACACAAAGCGCCGCGTAGCAAGTGATTGCGCCATCACTTCCTCCATTGTTCTGACACTCGAAACGGGCAGGTTTGGATCAAGCGCTTTCACTTCTCGCTGCACCGCGGGGAGCAGCGCAGCCTGGTCGAGCTGAGAACGAATGGTAATGGACAGGAACTGCCAGGCGTTTTGCTGGTACGGCTCGAACAGATGCGCCGTAGAGGCCAGATGCAAGCCGTCATATTTTATGTCTTCGACAACGCCGACAATCTCGCCCCAGGGATCATTGTTGTTGTATCGAATCTGTTTCCCGAGCGGGTCTTCGTTTGGCCAGAAATGACGCGCCAGGGTTTCGTTGATGATGAAGACCGATGGCGCGGCTGACAGATCGCGATGCGTAAAGGCGCGCCCTTTGAGCAATCGCGTACCTAGCGAATCGAAGTAATGAGGATTGATTACGTGCAGACCAACCGACTGTAATTCATCGGTGGGCTGGTCTTTGATTTTGAGGCGGGTGTGGGAATCGGTTCCCGCAATCGGCAAGTCATCCCCAATGCCTACACTCTCCACGCCGGGGAGGGCTTCCAGACGCGCGTTCAGATCGTTCACGAATTGTTTCTTAGCTTTGCTCGTGCTGTAATGCTCATCCGTCAGACCGATGCGCATAGTCAGCAAGTGCTGCGGATTGAAGCCGGGCTTCACGGCCAGCAAACGCGCGAAGCTACTCACCAACAATCCCGCGCCCAACAACACAACTAACGCCAAGGCGACCTCAGTCACCACCAATGCCTGCCGCAACCAATTGCGACCAGCTGTGGCGCTGCGTGTGCCTTCCTTTAGAGTCGCATTCAGATCGAGCTTGGCTGCCGCGAGCGCCGGGATTAAACCGAAGACCAACCCAGTCAAAACTGACACGCTGAGCGTGAAGGTGAAGACACGATAATCCACCCCGACTTCATTCAAGCGCGGGATCTCACGCAGCCCCGCTGCCGCCATGAGTTGCACGCTCCAAACCGCAAGCAACCAACCGCCCAGGCTACCCAGAGCTGCCAGCAAAACGCTTTCGACCAACAGTTGCCGCACGATTCGCCCGCGACTTGCGCCCAACGCAGTGCGTATGGCGATTTCTTTGGCTCTCCCAGTCGCACGTGTCAGCATGAGGCCCGTGATATTTGCGCAAGCGATCAGCAAGACCAGGCTGACTGCCCCGAGCAGCATCCATAAGATCGGGCGCACGTCGCCGACGATCTGTTCCTGCAATGAGTTTACTCGTGCGCCATGCCCAATCGGTCGTGGGTATTGTTGCTGCAAGCGCGCGGCAATGTTGTCCAGCTCTGCTTGTGCCTGTGGCAAGCTAACGCTCGGCTTGAGCCGAGCGATGACCCTGAGATAGCTGGTGTGGCGCATCGAGAGCAAATCAACGGATGAATTCAGTTGCCAATCCGGAACGACCTGATGTGGATTCACCCAAATTTGACGCTCCGTATTCTGGTCGGTGTCTTGGAAACCGCGCGGCATCACCCCGATTAGCGTGACTGGCTCACTGCTGAGGGTGAGCGTTCTTCCGATTACATTTGGATCGCCACCAAACCGCGCTTGCCAAAAACCATGACTGATAACCGCCACGCGCGGCGCACCTGACAGCCCATCAGCCGGTTGAAAGACACGACCGTATTCCGCCTTCACACCGAGCAGCGAAAAGAAATTGGCCGAAACAATAAGTCCATTGAGTTGTTCCGGATCTCCGTGACCCGTCAGAGTGAAGAACATCAACCGAGACGCGGCCATTTCGCTGAACGATTGATTTTGTGTCTGGTAGTCAAGAAATTCCGCTGGGGAAAACATTACGCAGCAACTCTGTCCTTGCATTTCCCAGACGGCCATGAGTTGCTGCGAATCTTTGTACGGTAAAGGTTGTAATAAGACTGTATTGACAACGCTGAAGACCGCGGTGTTCACCCCGATGCCCAGTGCCAGCGTCAGCACGGCAATCAGGGTGAAGCCGGGCTTGTGTCGCAACATGCGTTCGCCCAGTCGCAGGTCTTGCCAAAAGTCTGCGAGCATGTTTGTTCTTCGGTTGGTTCCGAGTGCGATAGGTTCAGGCGGGTCCTGGCGCTCCACGCGGCGCAGCTCCTGCAACAGGATTTCACTCTCACTCAATTCCGCGAGCGCCGCGCGATGAGCTTCTGTTTCAGTCGCGCCGCCCGCGAGCAACTCCGCGTAGCAGTCATCGAGGTGCTGCGCCAATTCCTCAACGATGGCGGCCTCGCGCGTAGGGGCAAGTTTCAAACTCGCCAGTTGCTTGCTGATCTCGGCTTTCCAGTCCGGCACGATTCGTCACCTCCCGAAAGGCACATAGAGTAGCTTGTTTATTAGGCCGGAGTGATCCCGGCCACGCGATCCAACGCGGCAAAAAATTCCTTCCAAGTCTGGCGCTGCTCGGCCAATATTTTCCTACCGCCGGCAGTTAGCTTGTAAAAGCGCCGCCGGCGCTCTCCCGCCCTTTCGACCCACTGACCTTTTATCAGTCCGCGTTTTTCGAGCCGATAGAGCAACGGATAGAGTGAGGCAGCATGAAACTGCAGCACGCCATCCGAGCGCTGCTCTATCAACTTGGCGATCTCATAACCATGACGCGGCCGATCTTCCACCAACGCCAGAATCAGCATCTCGGTGCTGCCTCTTTTCACCTCGCGATCGAGCATAGGTTATCTCCATATGTAGTGTTGCCATATATATATAGCTACAAAGAATTCTCAGTCAAGCACCCAGCCCACTGCCCCAGTGCATCGAGTTCACTTCCCGTAGGTCGAGATCTTAGTGTTTCAGAGAGGGCGCTATTCGTAGCGTAGCGCAGTCAGGGGATCTACTTTCGTCGCCCTACGCGCTGGAATGTAGCTGGCAAATATCGAAACGAAAAGGATCACACCTGTTGCCACAAGAAAGGTGAGCGGATCGCGGGCGCTAATGCCGAAGAGGAGGGTGGACATCAACCGCGACATTCCGAACGAAATGGCAAGTCCAATGCAGGCGCCAACCACGACCAGCTTTGCGCCGTCTCCCACAACGCCGCGCAGTATCCTTCCCCGCTTTGCCCCCAGCGCCATGCGAATTCCGATCTCTTGGTTCCGCTGCGTTACGACGAATGATAGGACGCCATAAATGCCGATAGCCGCAAGCAACATCGCGAGAATGGCCAATGCACTAATCAGCGTCATGCCGACCCTTTGATCGCTAAGCTCCTGAGCTATCAGTTGGTCCATTGTTTGTATTCGCGACACGGGCTGCTGGCTATCGACCTCCCAGATAGCGGCCTTCACCGCAGTGGCCAGAGTCAGGCTCTCGCCTGTGGCAGCGTGAATCACCAGATCGCGTGGCGCACACCAAGCCTGCGGGTCTTGCTGGTACGGGAAATACATTTCGGCCTTGCCTGGAGCAGCCATGCCCATCGGCTTTGCATCGCCAGCGATGCCAACTACCGTCAACCACGGATTGTCTGAGCCAAGCGGGCTCAGCCTAAACCGCTTTCCTACCGGGTCTTGGCCGGGCCAGAACTGCCGTGCCATTGTTTGGTTTATTATCGCAACCTGCAGCGAATGTGGTCCATCATGATCATCAAAGGTCCGCCCGGCAACTAGCGCGATGCCCATAGCTCGGAAGTAATCCGGACTGATCTGTCGGTGAAGTGCTCCCGTTTCCTCCTGCGTGCGCCCTTCCACCAAGAAACCTGTCGATCCGCCCTTCCATCTGAGCGGCGCTGCAGTCGTGTATGCTACGTCGGCGACGCCCGGCAACACTTTGACCCGATCGATGACTTGCTGGTAGAACTGGGCTCGCCGATCACGGTCCGGGTACTTAGAACTCGGCAGAGATGTTCTCATAAGAAGGACGTTGTCTGGTCGAAAGCCCAGCTCCTGGGTGCGAAGGCGGACAAAGTTTCGAGCCAACAAACCCGCTGCGACGAGGAGGACCATAGCAAGAGCCATTTCTGAGACGACCAACGCTTTCCGCAGCCTATTGTCGACTGCAGCAGATCCGCTCCCGCCGCCAGCTTGTTTCAACGCGTCGCTCAGATTGATTGTGGCTGTCCTGAAAGCTGGCGCGATGCCAAATAGCATGGCGGTGAGGATCGATAACGCGAGCCCATATCCAAGCAATCGCAGATTGATCGTAACGTCGGCAAAAGAGGACATGCTTGCGGGCACGAGCTGTTTAAGGAATGCGAGACTCAAACGGGCCAGGCCTATTCCTGCTGCGAGGCCAAGCAATGCGAGAAGAACGCTTTCGGTGAGAAGTTGTCGTATGAGCCGCCACCGACGCGCGCCGAGCGCGGCACGCAGGGCCATCTCACGATGTCTGGCTGTGCCGCGAGAAAGTTGTAGGTTGGCAAGGTTCACACAGGCAATCAAGAGAATGCATGCCACCGCTATAAGCAAAACCAACAGTGATGGCCGAGTGTCGCCAGCAAGTTGCTCTCGCATCGGCAAGATGAATACCCGCAGCCCCGACGCGTCTTTTGGATATGCTGTGGCTATCCCCTGTGCAATCGTGTTCAGGTCGGTCTGGGCCTGACTCTCGGTAACAGTCGCCTTCAACCGGGCGACTACATCAAAGTAATGAGCGTTTCTGGCGCCAGGCTCCTGCGCAGTTAGGATCCTCATCGGCGTCCACAACTCGATGTCCTTTCTAAACAGCAGGAAGTTGTTTGGCATGATCCCAACCACGGTACTCTTCTCGTTGTTCACCCAAATATCTCTACCGATAATGGCCTTGTCGCCACCGAATCTGCGCTGCCAGAGTCCATAGCTGAGCATCACTGTCTTTGCCGAGCCCGGAAGCGAGTCATCATTCGTAAAGGTGCGGCCCAGCATCGGCGTAACACCAAGTAGTGGAAACAGGTTGGATGTGATTGTGTAGCAATCGACCTGCTCCGGTTCTCCGTCGCCTGTCAAACTGAGTATCCCCCAGGAGAGAGCCGCGAGGTCTTCAAACACCTGGTTCTGGGCTTTGATGTCGACATAGTTTGCCGGCGCCATCTGCGCGCGAGGGAAGCCATTCGCTGAGGCATCCTCATAAACCATCATCAAGCGATCAGGATCGGCAAAGGGTAGGGGCCTTAGCAGTACGGCATCCACCAGGCTGAAAATTGCGACGTTCGCGCCGATGCCAAGGGCCAGCGTCAGAATTGAAATCAACGTGAAACCAGTGTGCTTCCGCAGGCCCCGAGCGCCATAGCGTATGTCCTGGCAGAATTCCTCTATAAGCCTTACGCCGCGCGCGTCACGACATTCCTCTTTCGATTGCTCGAAACCACCGAAGGATCTTAGCGCGGAATAGCGGGCTTCTTCGAGGTCCATACCGCTCTCCAGGTTCTGCTCCGCCTCGCGTTCCAGATGAAAGAGCAACTCATCATCGAGTTCACGCTCCAGGTCATCCTTACGAAACAGAGCTCGGCAGCGCTTCATGATCCGATCAAAAATCATAGGACTCTCCTTAGGCATCACGAAGGATGAGTGCGACCGCGGCTGAGAACCGTTCCCATTCCTTGCGCTCGGTCTCTAGCTGCTTACGTCCGGCAGCAGTTAACTCATAAAACTTGGCTTTCCGATTGTTCTCGGAGGGTCCCCATACAGCAGAGATCAGTCCTCGTTCCTCCAAACGATGCAGCGCGGGATACAACGCGCCGGGAGTCACACTCAGCACTTCACCTGAAACCAGCTGCAAACGTTGCATGATGTCCCAGCCGTTGAAGCGACCAGAGCGGAGTAACCGCAGCACCAGGAGTTCAAGCATGCCTTGCAACAGATCGGCCTTCTGTTTCTTCATGTTCTCTCCCTCTAGCCATCCAATAGGAGATCAATCTACTGGAGAGACCTATCGGGTGTCAATAGGGAGGAGAGATTATCAGCATGTGTTTTTGGGGTGAAGGGTGAACAACTTAGAGGCGAGAACGAGTTTGTCGGCTCTTTTCTAGCGCTTGCGCAAAGAATCTTGGGTGATGTTTTGCGAGAGCTCGGGGCGAGCTCGATGTTTATAGCCTTTCGTTCCGGTAAATTTTGTGCGCTCCAGCCGAGCGCAATGTCCTTGGCTGGTCTTTTACATTCCGCTCCTAACGGAGCGGGCAAATCGTGGATGTTGCATCTATAAACATTTTGCTCCTCCGGAGCAAAGTTCCTGGATCACAACGATATAACTTTTCTGCAAAGCGTGGGCGAGACATTCGGAACCTGGCTCGCAGAGGCGGGCTTTTGGTGAGCCAACAATTGCCGACCTGATGGGCCACGCCGATCCGCACGTTCTGTCTTTGTAAGTTTAGGGAGTGCTTCGAGGATTTCGGTTTTACTAAGGGGAGTAATGTCGTCGTGAGTCGCAGCAATCAAATAAATTTAAATGGCGGTCAGTTCGACTACTGAAGAAATTCTACAACCTTGGGTCGTCGTTTGGTTAGTAGTTCTCTAAGATCAAGGTATCCACTTGGCATAAACGCCTTGCGCAATGTAGCGTTCACCTGAACCATCAGGCTTTATCAAGTACATACGCGCCCCCAATCTGCTGAAGACAATCAAAGCACTCATGGGTCATCGTGATATGAAAACTACCGAACGGTATATTCGAGCCCATCGACTCACGCAGCAAGTTGCTTTACAACGTCTATCATTGTGACATTAGTAAACGCAAGATCCTTCGGTTGAGAACGTTGCTTCTGTTGAGAAAACACTAAAGGTGGAGAGAGCAACAGGAGCAGTATCAGTGTAGGAAGTTCTTTTCTCGTAAGTGACCTCATCAATAAGATGCCTAACGCCCGTCGGCTCCACTGCGATGTTAGGCCGGGCCTGACAGCTTCTCGGCGATGGCATAGATGACGTTGGTTTCGACGCGATCGACCCCGGCGGCAGCAAGCCGGTCGAGGATCTCGTGCTTCACCTCGCGGGCCAGCTCAGCACCCATCTGATCGATTGTCCACCGCAGGCCACTCCCCAGCGCCATGGTCCAGAAATCCTCTGGCGTACGCAGCGCCTGGTAACCGTCTTCAGCAGCGACATCGATACTTTGGGCGCCCCCCTTGTGGAGGAGTGTGTGGACCGCCTCCGGCGTCGTGATGCGATCCCAGGGGTTAAAGGCGGTATATAGATCGGGGCGCACCCGACGCACCGCCTCCAACCAGATCTCGTACGCCGGACTCCAAAATCGTGCGCCCCACGTGGTGATCGCCAGTTGGCCGCCAGGCCGTACCATGCGCCATAGTTCCGCCACCTGGTGTTCCATGTCCGGGACAAAGAAAATCCCAAACACACAGACCACCGCATCAAAATGATGATCGGGAAAGCCCAAGTCCGTCATGTCCCCACGGCGGAACTCTACGCACTGCAGTCCAGCGGTCTGGGCCTTGGCCTGACCGACTTTGAGGAGTTCGCCTGCGAGATCGACCGCGATCACTTGGCCCTTGGGACTCACGGCCTGCGCCGCAGGCAACGCGGAGGCGCCGGTGCCACAGCACACATCCAGCACGTGCGCCCCTCGACGCAGCCGCAGCCGCTCGACGGTCCGCCGGCCATACCGCGTCCAGAACCCCAAGGGTTCTGCATCGAAGTAATCTGCGGCTGCATTGTAGGCCGTCTCAGCCTTGAGCTTGGCCGCTGCTAATGGATCACTCATACGACCTCCGCCATGTAGTGTATTGGCAATGTAAACGCTCTTTTGCCAATGACTGCTGTTGCTGATGTATCTCCTTTTAACTTCTGTGGAAGTGGGGCCAACGCCCTGGATAACCGGCGAGCCCGCCACATTGATGATGACAAAGCCGCTGTGTCGCGAGTCCGGTTGAGTCCGTTATTAGGCGGCGCGCTAACGGAACATGCATTCCAAACGATAGCTGATGCGGCGAAATTTAGCAGCAACGGCTTTGCACAAAATTAACACTGTGCACAGCAATCTGTCCGTAGCTTCTCAAGGTCCCTGAGGTCGCAGAGATGCTGGGAATATCGCCGATAACGAACGCGAGGCTAACTGTGCTTGCTTCCTCACTAGAGTTGGCGAAGTAGGCTCTCAGCAAACACTTCAGCTAAGCGATTCACCTTATGAGTGAGTTCGTGAAGGAATGCGCGACGAGTCAGAGGCGGCTTTTTTTTATTGTCGCGTGTGGCGCCGAATTTCAATCTCTTCACGGAAGAACGATGTTACGCAGGACCTTCCATTCGCCGTCGGTCTGACGTTGCCAGACGGTGAGAAAACGGCCGCCATCGATCGACAGCTTGCCTTGTTTGACCGACCCGATTTCGGCGTATCCCGATTCGTAGGCAAGGTCGCCGTCGATTACCAGTCCCTTCGAGTTAATTTTCGTAGAACTGGCGGGACCGGAGCGGTCAAATCGAGCCTGGTACATCTTCTCGATTTCGCTTCGCCCCTGGGTACAGGCACCGTCGATCGCGACGAAAACGGCACGATCCGTGTACGGTGCAGCAATCACCACTGCATCGCCGGTCTTCATCGCCGCGATAAACTCCGCGTTCGCTTTCGCGATCGCCTTGTCAAGCTTCGGGTCTTTTGAGCGTTGTGTAACTGGATGGGCAGGGCCAACGAGCAGAAGAGCCGTAGCTGCGACCGTGAACAGCGGTTGGCGGAATTTACTTTTCATAACGAGCTGATATTTGCTTCGTTTGCTCATTTCTTTCCTCTCAAAGGTATCTCTGATGAAGAGGTGCTCGCCACTGCTACTCGGCGCGACGCTGAGTGTGGCGTTCCCTGAAGCAATCGCGCGACCAAGTCTTGTACTGCGCAACGGAGTTACACCCGGCTCCAACTGTTAATATCCGCCACCGCTTGATGAAAAACGTAAGATAGAATCTGAATCTGTAGTCACGTCGTCTCAAATTTGGCGCAAGCGAAAGTCGGCGTAATAGCGCGAGCTGTAACTCTCTGAAAATAATGCACCATGCGCCGTCGATCCTTGAGACCCACTGGGTTTTTATGAGAAGGTCAGTCTCTAAATTGCCATAACAGCGTAGCGTTCACTCTCGACACTTACGTCGATTACAACTCCGATATGCAGCATGAAGTAACCGAACGACAGCAACAACGTTTCTACGGCTGAGCGTTCGGTTCATAGCTAAAGCCTCCGGCCTGTCAGCCGCGGGCTTTGCACATTTTCCAAACACACTCGTTGACCTACCTTTCTGTGCAGGAAATCTCGGTCAGAACAGATGACTTAGTACGCTTCGAATCGAAGTCTAACTCTTCCGCACGCTGAACGCTGATGTGGTCAAGCCCTAAGTTCAATAACTTCGCTTTAACATTCGCTTCTGAAACAGGTACTACAACTCCTAGTGTTGTAGGTGGAGCGGTTCCTGGGCCACGCTCGAAGATTCGCTGGTTAAAAAAATCAAATCCAAACACGGAAACTACTTTGAAACTCCATACGGTCAAAGGGCGTCTAACGTGGAAATAGTTCACAGAATCAATAATAAAATACGAGCGCCGTTCTATCATTCCCGTTCTTTGCAACGCTCTGATGGCTTTTGCAGGCTTTGGCGTTTCTTTGCATGAGAGTTGCGATTCAAGAGCCGCTGAGAACTTGGCGTTGGTTTGCGCAGACGGTTCTTGCTTGTAGCGCATGTCAACATCACGGCTCGCGACGCGAGTTTGTGCAATTGATGATGCACTGAAGATTGCAAAGGCCAACGCGAGGCAAAATCTGCAAAATTGATGCTTCACTTATCACACTCCAATCGGACCATTCAAATGACGCAATCGCCTGTTGACTGACACAATTTTCAGCGGATGGTAAAGAACCATCACCGTGAGCCACTCTCTTCAACGAGACTCTCAGCGAGTAATGCCATATACAATGCGGTCGCCCAATTTTCATAGGTGCAACTTCGTGATGGATCGACAAACTAGTCAACGCTTTCGGCATATTCTTCGAGGATGCTGTCAGACGTATGAGCGATGTGCGGAAGAGCAGCCAGTTCTCGCAAACTATCATACGAAATATAGGTGTAGCTTTCAGAAAGTGGACCTTTGTCGAGCAACGAAAAAACGGGTCGGCGTAGTTCCTGAAAGACCTTTTCTCTTCTGGTACATGGAGCCACAATATGTAGATTGATGTCCATGTTGGGTTGCAGCGCAAGCAAGTCCGTCATTCTCAACATGCCTGAATAAATTGACCCGCTATGCTCCGACTTCAAAGGCTCTGACGATCGTTCGCCGTTTGAGCCACAGCACGTCAATCCTCTCGATAGTTTTCAGCGTGCGTGGCGTTCAATACGTTATAAGGCAGCACGGAATGACGAGCACGAGGTGATCTAACCGCACCTTGAACGCGTGCGCTTTCACGCCTTGAGACACACCGCCGACACCGTGATGGCTGAAAAGGGACTGCCGGACCAAGTCATCATGGCCCAAGTGGGACATATCTCAGCTGAGATGATGAAGACCTATTCTCACATTCGACGCCAAGCGCTAAATCTCGCAGCTGCGGCGCTGGAACCGAACTTCCAAGTCGCGCAAAAGGCTCAGGCTGTTCAAGCAGAACTCGTCAACTAGAAGTGAAGGATAGCAAGGATAAGCGGCAGGCTTTCGGGCTTGCCGCTTTTTGTAATAAATCAGGCGAGCAACGGCTTAAATCGAAAAACAAGGCCCTCAACATTATCAATCAACTTCTGAAGGACTTTTAGAAGTGGTTTACCCCTTATGATTTCTGGCTCAACTAACGCCAGGTCAAAGGCAAAGTCGACGTTATCTTCCAGGCTCGCACGTAAAAAACACGTCGCCGTCTTTAAGGGGAGTTTGGAAGTTAGGCAAACTAAATAGCGGAACTGCAGACTTCGGAATTTTCGAGCCTGTCCACCATAAGTTTGGGATTTGCATAACCATCGCGGTTACTGAGACAAGTGTAACCAATAAGGCGTGGTGCTTGTCTGCGATGTCCAATTTATGTAAACACCAAAGCTCGTCTGTGCCCCCTTCATATGGCTTGGCGGCGTCGATTGCATCTATGGCCGCTTGTGCCATGCCTCTTACCCTTCTGGCGCGATTGGCGTTGTAGGTTGCAGCATCGTTTTCTCTTTCTACTGTTTAGGTTTGCGAGGGCTTTCTGGTCCCTTACAAACCAAGAATTCTGAAAAACTCCAAAC
The DNA here is from genome assembly GCA_046726175.1 of Acidobacteriota bacterium. Taxonomy (GTDB): domain Bacteria; phylum Acidobacteriota; class Blastocatellia; order Pyrinomonadales; family Pyrinomonadaceae; genus PSRF01. The sequence goes on along the minus strand of JBKPAC010000253.1, from coordinate 31 downwards.
CACCTTTTTTGTTTTTACGCTGCGAAAGTTT